>CAZPWK010000044.1:0-14478 GCA_964590285.1 uncultured Acidobacteriota bacterium
GCGATGCGGAACGAGATCCCGCGGGAGGTCCTGGAGAAGGAGGTCTACAAGAGCGACCGTCCCTTCCTCGACACGGTCGAGGCGCGGCCCGCCACCGACTTCGTCCCCTTCGAGCTGACGCTGCCCGGCTGCCCGATCGAGAGGCACGAGTTCCTCAGGGTCGCGAACGCGCTTCTCGTCGGGGCGACCCCGGAGTTCTTCAAGACGCCGGTCTGCTGGGAGTGCAAGACGAAGGAGAACCTCTGCCGCGTGGTCCACTTCAACGAGGTGTGCTGCGGCGCGATGACGCGCTCCGGCTGCGGGGCGCGCTGCCCCTCGCACGGCGTCGCCTGCTCGGGCTGCCGTGGACCCGCGGAGGAGACCAACTACGACGCCAACATCACGATGTTCAAGGACCGCAAGATCTCGTGGGTCGAGATCGCCCGCAAGATGGAGAACTTCTCCGCGCCGGTCTGGATGAAGATGGGGCTCGAGGAGGAGGAGGTGCGCGGTGGACGCTAGGACGATCACGATTCCCCACCTCGGCCGGGTGGAAGGTCACGGCGGCATCTTCGTGAAGATCGTGGGCGACGCGGTCCACGAGGTGAACATGGACATCTACGAGGGGAGCCGGTACTACGAGGCCCTCCTCAAGGGGAAGCACTTCCTCGAGGTGCAGGGGATCATCACCCGCGTCTGCGCGATCTGCTCGGCCAACCACACGGTGGCCGCGCTGACCGCCCTCGAGAAGGCGCTCGGCGTCGAGCCCCCCGACCGGATCCACAGGCTCCGGGGACTCCTGCTGCTCGGGTCGACGATCGAGTCCCACGCGCTCCACGTCTTCGCGCTCGCGCTGCCGGACTTCCTCGGGTACGACTCGGTCCTCGGCATGGCGGCGAAGTTCCCCGCCGAGGTCACGTTCGCGCTCAAGCTCAAGCAGCTCGGGAACCGGATCCAGGAGCTGATCGGCGGCCGCGCGGTGCACCCGGTCAACACGCTCGTCGGCGGCTTCGGGAAGCTCCCGTCCAAGGCGGAGCTCTCGAAGGTCCGCGAGGAGCTCGAGGCGACGCTCGAGCCGCTCATGGGCGCGGTGAGCCTCGTCAAGACGCTCGAGGTGCCGGAGTGGGGCCAGCAGCCCACCGTGTACGTCGCGCTCCGCCCCTACGACCGGTCGTTCTTCCGGTTCCGGGGCGTCGCGATCTGCACGTCGAAGGGGGAGGAGTACCCCCTCGAGCAGTACCGCGACGTCATCCGGGAGTTCACGGTCGAGCACTCCCACGCGAAGCACTCGGCCCTCGCCTCGGGGGAGACCTACATGGTCGGGTCGCTCGCCCGGCTCAAGCTCTGGGGCGACCGGCTCGTCGGCCGCGCAAGGGAGGCGTTCGAGACCCTGTTCCCGAAGGGGCACGTGGACAACATCCTGACGAACAACTGGGCGCAGCTCGTCGAGCTCGTGCACTGCATCGAGCGGGGGATCGAGGTCTGCGACCTCCTCCTCGACATGCCGGCCGCGAAGAGCGAGATGGTGGACTACGAGGTGCGCGCGGGGCGCGGAGTCGGGGCGATCGAGGTGCCCCGGGGCACGCTGTTCCACGAGTACGAGATCGACGACGACGGCCGGGTCGTCATGGCGAACGTGATCACCCCGACCGCGCAGAACCTCGCGAACACGGAGCGCGACATGCGCTCGGCCGTCGAGTTCCTCATCCGGCGGGACGGCAGGAAGGCGGAGCCGGCGAAGCTCAGGACGAGCCTCGAGATGATCGCCCGGGCCTACGACCCGTGCATCTCCTGCTCCGTGCACGTGGTCCGCGCGGACGAATAGGTGGTGGGGGCGAAGGCCGCGGGAGGACGGAAGGCGGCCGCTCCCGCGGTCCTCGTCGTCGGCCTGGGCAACCCCCTGATGGGGGACGACGGCGCGGGGATCGCGGTGGTGGAGCGCCTGCGCGCCGCGCCCCTGCCGCGGGGCTGCCGCGCCGAGCCCGGCGACACCGACTCGCTGAGGATCCTCTCGCTGTGGCGGGGAGAGGCCGAGATCTGGCTGGTGGACGCGCTCCTGAAGCGGAGCGCGCCGGGCACCGTGCACCGGCTCCTGCACGACGAGATCCTGTCGGTGCCGCAGCCCCACGCGGCCGCGCACTTCCTGAGCCTCCCTGAGAACCTCAGGTGGATGGCCCACGCCGAGCCGGCGATGGCCGCGATCCGCTACCGCCTCTGGGGGATCGAGCCCGGGAGGATCGACGTCGGCGAGGGGCTGACCCCCGAGGTCGCGCGGGCGGTCGGCCGGGTCGCGGAGGAGATCCGGGAGGCTCTCGCGGGAGCCGCCTGAGGCCCCCTCAGTCGACGACGGCCGCGGCGGAGATCGCCGTCGCGGCCTTGACGAGCCACGACTCGAGCTTCGCGGGATCGTCCGCCGCCAGGATCCTCTCCCGCGTCGCGCCGTCGACCTCCAGGTTCCGGGCCCGAAGGACCGCGAGGACCGCCTGCGCCACCTGGGCGGCCCTCTCCTTCTCGGCCTTCTCCGCCTCGATCTCCGCCCGGAGCTTGGCGGTCTTGAGGCGATCCCCCGTCGCCGACGCGACCATCCTGCGCCAGGCCTCGTCGTGCTCCGGGTGCGTCACGCGGCCGCGCTCGTCCTTCTGGTTTCCGTCGAGGTACTTGTAGAGGAGGAACTTCGAGAGCTCCTTCCACCGGGCGACGACCTCCGCCCCGGCGTCCGCCGTGTACCGCGTCAGGTAGTCCTTGGCCAGCCGCGGGGACTGCTCGTGGAGCGTCGCGGCGGCCCGGTCCACGTCCGGCTGATCCGCCAGGAACTTCCCCTCGAGCTCCCGCTGGACCTTCCGGATGTCCTGGATCTGGTCCTCGAAGCGCGAGTACGCGAAGTTCGACACCTGGTTGAAGACCCAGAAGGCCGAGTCCCAGGTCACCTCGTGGAACGAGCCGTTCCCGACCGCCCAGTTCTCGGGGACCTCGGTGATGCCGGCGTAGACCGGGAAGTAGACGGTGCTGTACGTGTCGTCCACGCCGAACCACAGCACCCCGCCCACAGGGTCCGGAAGCCACGAGCGCGACTGCGCGACGAACGAGAACCCGGTCTGCTGCGTCGAGACGGCCCGCTCGTTGAGGTACTCGACGCCGTCGAGCTTCCAGGTCAGCGGCCGCCAGCGGTACGGAAGGGAGTACGGCCCCGCGCCCGGGTCCTTCGTCATGTCCAGCTCCGTCCCCTCGAAGTGGTCGCGCATCAGCTCCATGACGTCGGCGACGCCGAGCTTCCGGTCGGGCTGGACCCACGGCGGCAGCGGCTCGGCCGGCTCGTCCTTCCCCTCGGCCCAGGAGGCGGGGATCGCGAGGCTCGGCGCCACCCGGCGGTACATGCACCAGACCCTCGCGTCGCAGAACCGCCGGGCGCCGAAGTCGGTCGGGCTGTAGACGTCGGCGAACGAGAACTCGTCGTCCTTGCCGTCGAACCAGCCCATCTCGCGGGCGAACGAGACGACGTCGGGGGAGTGGAGCGTGTCCCCGGTCCTGTCGTTCAGCGGGAACCGCCGGATCCGGGCGGCATTGGCGTGGCCCGAGACGTACCCGTCGGGGACGCGCCGGGCCACCCAGACCGCGCCCTTGCGGCCCGGCCCCTTGCCGATCATCTCGAGGATCCAGACCTCTCGGGGATCGGAGATCGAGAACGACTCGCCGGTGCTCGCGTAGCCGTGCTCGGCGACGAGGTCGGTCATCACCCGGATCGCCTCGCGGGCGGTCCCGGCCCGCTGCAGCGCGATGTACATGAGGCTGCCGTAGTCGACGATCCCCTCGGACTTCGCGAGCTCGCTCCGCCCTCCCCAGGTCGTCTCGCCGACCGCCACCTGACGCTCGTTCATGTTCCCGACCACGGCGTAGGTCTCGGGCGCCTCGGGGATCCGCCCGAGGAGCTTCCCGGTGTCCCACTCGACGACGTCGCGCATGGCGCCCGGCGGGTGCTTGGCGGCGGGCCAGTGGTACAGCTCGCCGTACAGATCGTGGGAGTCGGCGGAGTACGTGATCATCGTGGACCCGTCGGCGCTGGCGCCCTTCGAGATCAGGAAGTTCGTGCAGGCGTGCGCCGGGGGGACGGCCGCGGCGGCGGCCAGGAACGCGAGGAGAGCGGCGGTCGCGAGTCTCTTCATCGGGCCTCCGGAAAGGCGGGTAGGGTAGCAGATCGCGGGGGCGCGCGGCCGGGGGTCTCCGACGGGAGCGGCGTTCCCCGCCGCTCCCCCCGGTGCTAGACTCCGGCCAATTTCCTCCGGAGGTTCCGATGCGCCCTCGCGATCGCGCCCTCGTCCTCGCGGCCCTCTCGTTCGGCCTCGTCGCGCTCTGCGGACCCACGGCCCGGTCCGCGGACGATCTCCGCGTCGTCGGAGCGACGCCGCAGGGGAGGCTCGAGGATCCCCGGGTCGACCGGATCCAGATCCTGTTCGACGCTCCCGTCGTCCCGCTCGGCGCCGCGGAGCCTTCGGACGCCCCTCCTCCCTGGCTCGACGTCGAGCCTCCGCTTCTCGCGAGCTGGAGATGGGCGGGAACGTCCACGCTCGTCGCGGAGCCGATGGCGCCGCTTCCCGGCGCGACGACCTACACGCTCCGGATCGCGGCGGGGCTCTCGTCGAGGGACGGGAAGAGGCTCCGGAGAGACTTCTCCTTCGCGTTCTCGACGCCGGCGCCGGCGGCCGCGATCCTCGTGGATCCGGGCCCGGAGCGGGACCCGATCGAGTTCGCGAGCCGCGCGTGGGTACCCGATTCGCCTCCGCCGCTCGACGAGCGGGCGTCCCTCCTCGTCGTCTGGAACCAGCCGGTGGACGAGGGAAGCGTCGCCGCCAACCTGACGGCGACGGTCGGCCCCCGCCCGAGGCTCCGGGAGGCCGAGCGGCTGCTCGGGCCGGAGGCGGTCGAGGATCTGCGTGCGCGGGACCCCGAGGGGCACGACGGCTGGAGCCGGTTCGTCGCGGCGATGCGCGGGCCGGCCGCAGGGCCCGCCTCCTTCGCTCTCGAGCCCGACCCGAAGTACCCCCATCGCGTCTTCCGGATCCGTCCGGCGACGTCCTGGCCGCGTGCGGCGGAGGTCCGGGTCTCGATCGCGGCGGGAACGCGCGGGCTCGAGGGGACCGATCCCGGCTCGGCCGCGACGGCGATCTTTCGGGTGCCGTGGCCGGTCGCGCCTCTGGGGGTCGGCGGCAGGAGGGATAGGGGCGGGAAGGGGATCGATCCCGACGACGCGGAGCTGCGATTCACGAGCGAGGTTCGGTGGGTGGACGCGTCGCCGTTCGTCCGCCTGCGGGCTGCGGGGTCGGAGAAGTGGCGCCGAATTCCTTCGTTCGAGGGGGACTGGCACTGGGACGCCCGGCTCGAGGACCTTCCGCTTTCGGAGTTCTCGCTCGAGGGCGGGACCGACTACGAGATCTGCGTGGACCGCGGGCTCGCGGACGCGGCCGGCGGCGTGCTCGGCTTCCCGTGGTGCGGGACCTTTCGCACCGCCCGTCGGGCCGCCGGGTTCCGTCTCGTCGAGGGGAACGGCGTCGTCGAGTGGGACGGGCCCCACGTTCTCCCGCTCGGAACCGTGAACGTCGCATCGTACGTCGTCGAGCACCGGCGGCTCGACGAGGGGGAGCTGGTGCAGGCATTGCGGTTCCCCGACGGGATCTTCGCGGGACCGCGGGACCCCGCTCCGCGAGAGGTCCCGCTCGCGCTTCCCGTGGACCGGTGGGCGATCTCCCCCGTGGATCTCGACCCCGCGCTCGGGGGGGCTCCGGGGGTCGTGCACTCGCGCCTCCGCGTGCGCGGCGTCGTCGAGGGAAGCGAGTTCGACCCCAACGAGGCCGAGTGGCTTCGCGCCCCGCGCACGTCCGTCACGCAGGTGACGACGCTCGGCCTGACGGCGAAGGTCTCGATGCACGAAGGGATCCTGGTCTGGGTCACCCGGCTCGGAGAGGCCACCCCGGTCGAGGGGGCCACCGTCGCGATCCGGGACCAGGACAGCCGGATCGTATGGGAGGGGACGACCGACGCGAACGGCCTTGCGGCGACCGGACCCGAGGTGTCCGCGATGCAGCCCTACCTCGTGACGGCTCGAGTGGGAGACGACCTCGCCTACGCCCGGACGCGCTGGTACGAGGGGCACCGCGGTTGGGACTTCGACCTGCCCGTGGACTGGTCGGACACGCGAACGGTCGCCGGATCGGTTTGGGCGGACCGCGGCGTCGTGAGGCCCGGGGAGAAGGTCCATCTGAAGGCTGCGCTTCGAAGGCGCGACGAGCGGCGGATCCGGCTCCTCCGGGGGAAGGAGGTCGCGTTCGTCGTCCGGGATTCCCGGGGCCAGGACGTCGCGGTCCGCAGGGCCCCGCTCGACGCGTGGGGCGGCGCGGAGACGGAGATCGAGATCCCGGGAAGCGCCCCCCTCGGCTCGTGGGAGGTCCTCGTCGGGAGCGGCTACGACGAGGGCAAGAAGCGGTTCGCCTCGGACGCCGACTGGCCGGAGACGTCGCCGGGCCAGGGATCGGACCCGGTGCGAGGGTCGTTCCGCGTGGCGGAGTTCCGGAGGCCGAAGTTCCGGGTCCGCGTGACGGGCCCCTCGGAGCCTCTCGTCGCCGGAGACCCCCTCGCGTCCTCCGTGGAAGCGTCGTATCTCGCGGGCGGCCCCCTGGGGGGCGCCGTCTGCCGCTGGTCGCTCCGCTGGCGGCGCTCGTGGTGGCAGCCGACCGACCCGCGGTGGGAAGGCTGGGTGTTCCTCGACGACGCCTTCTTCGACCCGGGGGAGGAGCAGAAGAGGGAAGGGGAGCTCGGAACGGGCGAGGCGACGCTCGACGCTCGTGGCGGGACGACCCTGGGCCTCCCGCGCGTCGAGGCGTCGAGAGGATTCCCGTCCCGGATCGAGATCGAGGCCGACGTGCTGGACGTCGATCGACAGTCGTTCGCGGACGTCGCCACGGCGCTCGTGCTCCCCGGCGAGTTCTTCGTCGGCCTGAGGCGCGGCCCCTACTTCGTCGAGGCGAAGGACGGCGCCTCGGCCGAGGTCGTCGCGATCGACCGCGGAGAGCGGCCGCTTCCGGGGAAGACGATCCGGCTGGCGCTCGTGCGGCGGCACTTCGAGTCGGTGCGCCGCAGGGACGTCGCCGGCCGCTACGTCTACGAGTCCCGCGCCGTGGACGAGACGGTCGCGGAGAGGGAGATCGTCACGACGGAGGAACCCGTACCGGTCCGCTTCGATCTCCCGGGCCCCGGGGAGTACGCCGTCTTCGGGCGCGCGAGGGACTCCCGGGGGAACGACCTCGTTTCCGGGTTCTCGTTCTACGTCCTGGGGCCGGGGTACACCCCGTGGAGGCGCGACCGGGAGAACCGGATCGATCTCGTCGCGGAGAAGGGCTCGTACGCCCCCGGCGACACGGCCCGCGTGCTCGTCAAGTCTCCCTGGGAGAGCGCGCTCGCCCTCGTGACGATCGAGCGCGCCGGCGTCCTCGAGAACCGCGTCGAGCGGCTCTCGGGGACGATGCCCGTCGTCGAGATCCCGGTGCGGGACGAGTACTCGCCCAACGTGTTCGTCTCCGTCGTCATGCTCCGGGGCCGCGTCGCGCTGCCGTCCGACCCGGAGATGGTGGACCCCGGACGGCCCGCTTACCGGGTCGGCTACTGCGAGCTGACCGTGCCCCCCTCCGGGAAGAGGCTCGGGGTCCACGCCCGGACCGAGCGCGCCGAGTACCGCCCCGGCGACCGGGCGCGGGCGACCGTCCGCGTCCTCGGCGACGAGGGCGGGCCGCGCAGGGCCTCGGTCACCGTGTGGGCCGTGGACGCGGGCGTGCTGGCGCTGACCGGGTACAGGACGCCCGATCCGATCTCGGTGTTCTACGAGCGACAGGGGCTCGGGGTCTCGACGAGCGAGTCCCGGAGCCGACTCGTCGGGCGGCGAAGCTACGGCACCAAGGGGGACCGGGCGGGCGGAGGCGGGGGGGTGGACCTCGGGGAGCGGGAGATCCGGCGCGACTTCCGGGCGCTCGCCGTCTGGCGCGGCGACGTCGTCACGGGAGGAGACGGCGCCGCCTCGTTCGAGTTCGAGCTCCCGGACTCCCTGACGACGTACCGCCTGATGGCGGTCGCCATGGCCGGGGAGGCCGAGTTCGGCGCGTCCGAGTCCGAGTTCCGAGTGACCAAGCCGGTCGGGCTCGAGCCCGCCCTCCCGAGGTTCCTGCGGCCGGGGGACGAGGCGCGGGCCGGCGTCGTCGTCCGGAACCGCACGAGCGACGAGAGGGAGATCGAGATTCGCGCGGCCGTCGCGGCGGGCCCGGTCCGCCTCGGCGGCGATCCGCGGCGGACGGTGACCGTCCCCCCGGGCGGTTCCCTGGAGGTTCCCTTCGATCTCGGCGCCTCGGCCCCCGGGGCGGCGACCCTCCGATTCGAGGCGTCGAGCGTCCTGCCCACGCCGGAGCGCGACGCGATCGACGTCCCGCTCCCGGTGGTGGCGCTCGCCGCGAGGGAGACGGTCGCCACGTTCGTCCGCGTCGAGGGGCGCGCCCGGGAGACGATCGCGGTGCCGGTCGAGGTCCATCCGGAGGAAGGGTTCCTCGAGGTGCGCCTTTCCTCGTCGGAGGCGCTGCGGGCGAGGGAAGGGCTCCGCTTCCTGCTCGAGTACCCCCACGGGTGCGCGGAGCAGATCGCCTCGCGCGTGCTCGGGGTCGCCGCGGCGATCCGGCTGGGTCCCGCGCTCGCGCCGAAGGAGGTCGACGGCGTGGCGACCGCGGCCTGGCTCGAGGACGCCGTGGACCGGCTCCTGGCCTGCCAGCAGCCGGACGGGGGGTTCTCGTTCTGGCCGGACTGGCGTTTCTCCACCCGGACGCTGTCGAGCCACGTCGCCTGGGCGATCGCCGCCGCCCGCGACGCCGGCGCGGAGGTTCCGGCCAGGGCGCTCGAGCGCGCCGCGGCCTATCTCTCGACGGCGCTGCGCGACGAGAAGGCGCCGTGGGGCGCGACCGCGACCGCGACCGAGAAGGTGGGCGCCTGCTTCGCGCTCGCCCGGCTCGGCAAGGCGGAGCCACCGTACTATCAGGCGCTCTACGACGGCCGGAGCGCGGGGCTGCCGCTCTGGAGCCGGGCGCTCCTCGCAGCGACGATGCTCGACTCCAACCCGAGGGACCCCCGCGCCTCCCGCCTCCTGCAGGAGGTGCGCAACCGCCTGACGATCGAGGCGCGCGTGGCGCGGCTCGAGGAGGAGCCTCCGGAATGGGGCTGGCGCTTCTGGTGGAGCGAGCCGCGGGGGAGTGCGATCGCGCTCATGGCCCTCCTCGCGGCCGATCCGGGCGACCCCGCGGCGGACCGTCTCGCGCGCGGGATCCTGGACCGGCTCTCCCGCGACGCCGGGCGGCAGACCCAGGAGACGGCGTGGATGCTCCAGGCGCTCGCCCGCTACGAGGAGCGGCTCTCCGCGGACGCCGGACCGCGGACCGCGGCCGCGTCGCTCGCGGGCCGGAAGATCGTCGAGAGGCGCTTCGAGGGAAGGGAGCAGGGGGAGGCCGCCGCCGCGGTCTCGATGCGCCGGCTCCAGGCCCTCGCGGGCGAGGCCGGCTCCGGGAATCTTCCCCTCGAGATGACCGTGGACGGGACGGGAGCCGTTCACGCCGCGGCGCTGCTCTCGTACGCTCCGAAGAGGCCGAGGCCCCCGATCTCGCAGGGGATCTCGGTCGAGCGCCAGTTCCTCGACGGGAGCGGCCGGCCCGTCGAGGGGATCGGCGCCGGGGCCGACCTGACCGTCGAGATCGCGGTCTCCGCGACGGCGACGAGACGGTTCGTCGCCGTCGAGGTCCCGATCCCGGCCGGGATCGAGCTGCTCGACGCGTCTCTCGCCGCGACGGGCTCGCGCGGGCGGGTCGAGCGCTCGGAGGAGGGCGAGACCGACGAGGAACGGCTCTGGTGGAGGCCGGGGTTCGACCACGTCGAGGCGCGGGACGACCGGCTGATGCTCTACGCGACCGAGCTCCCCCCCGGGCGGATCGTCCATCGCGTCAAGGCTCGCGCGACGACGCCGGGCTCGTTCGCCGTCGCCCCCGCGCGCGTCGAGGAGATGTACGCGCCGGAGGTCTTCGGGACCTCGGCGGCGGCGTCGTTCGAGGTCTTCGCGAAGAGGGACTGACCGGTTGCGCCGTCTCCTGCCGCTCGCGTTCGTGGCCGCGGGAGCGCTTCTCGCCGCGGGCGCGGGCGTCGTGTGGCTGGCCGTTCCCGATCCGGGTCCGCTTCTCGCGCGGACCCCGGAGCCCTCGGTCGAGATCGTGGACCGCCACGGCGGGCTCCTTCGCGCTCTCCCGGCGAAGGACGGCACCCGCCATCGCCCGGTGGAGATCGCCCTCGTCTCCCCTCACCTCCTGCACGCGGTCCTCGCGGCCGAGGACCGAAGGTTCCACGAGCACCACGGCGTGGACCCGCTGGCGCTCGCGCGGGCGGCGTGGCAGAACCTCCGGGAGCGCCGCGTCGTCTCCGGCGGCTCGACGCTGACGATGCAGCTGGCGCGTCTCCTCGTCCCGAGGCCCCGCGGCCTCGGCGCCAAGGTCGAGCAGTGCCTCCTCGCGATCCGGCTCGAGATCGGGCGGGGGAAGGACGAGATCCTCGCCGCCTACCTGTCGCGCGTTCCGATGGGGAACCGGATCCTGGGGTTCGAGGCCGCCTCCCGCGCGTATCTCGGCAAGCCCGTTTCGCAGCTCTCCCCCGCGGAGGCCGCGCTTCTCGCCGCCGTGCCGCGCTCGCCCTCGACGGTGAACCCGTGGAAGAGACCCGAGGCGCTCCGGTCGAGGAGGGACCGGATTCTGGGCCGGATGGCCTCGCTCGGGCTCCTGGACGACGCTTCCCGTCGGGCGGCCCTGTCGGAGCCGGTCGTGCTCGCGCCCGATCCCTTCCGCACGCGGGCTCCCCACTTCCTGTCCCGCGTCCTCGACGAGATCGGGGAGCTTCCGGCCCGGGTCGCCCGGATCGAGACCGCGCTCGACCCGGAGCTCCAGTCGCGGCTCGAGGTGATCGTGCGGCGGCGCCTCGACGAGCTGGCGGATCACGGGATCGGCCAGATGGCGGTGGCCGTGCTGGACGTTCCCCGCGGCGAGTGGATCGCGATCGAGGGGTCCGGGGTCCCCGCCGGCCTGCCCGGAGGCGCCATCGACGGCACGCGGGCGCTCCGGCAGCCCGGCTCCGCCCTCAAGCCCTTCACGTACGCCGCGGCGTTCGACCGTGGTTTCACGCCGGCGACGGTGCTGCCCGATCTGCCCCACGCGTTCGTCTCCGGAGGCGGGACCTGGGCGCCGAAGAACTACGACGAGCGCTTCCACGGGCCGCTCCTGGCCCGGACGGCGCTGGCCTGCTCCGTGAACGTCCCCGCCGCGTTCCTCCTGAGCGAGATCGGGCCGGCGGCGCTCCTCGAAACCCTCCGGAGCGCGGGGATCACGACGCTCGACCGGGGCCCCGATCACTACGGGCTCGGGCTGACGCTCGGGGCCGGAGAGGTCCGTCTCGACGAGCTGGTCCTCGCCTACGCCGCGCTGCTTCGGGGAGGGGAGTGGCGGCCGGCGTCGCCGTGGCGGGCGGCGCTCGACGCCGCCGGCGACCCGGTCCTGCGCCCCGGGCCTCCGGCCTCGCGCCGCGTCTGCTCCGGGGAGGCCGCGGCGCAGGTCGCGGACATCCTGTCCGACCCGGACGCGAGGGCCCCTGCGTTCGGCGCGTGGAGCGTGCTGCGGCTTCCGTTTGCCGCGGCGGTGAAGACCGGAACCAGCGAGGGGTTCCGCGACAACTGGTGCATCGGCGGGAACGGCGAGGTCGTCGTGGGCGTCTGGTGCGGGAACTTCGACCGCTCCGCCATGGGGAACGTGTCCGGCGTCGCCGGGGCGGGATCGGTCTGGCGCGAGGCGATGCTCGCGTGGGCGGAGATTCACCGGTCCGAGGGAAGCGCCGCGGCCGCTCGGGCGTCGGGCGAGGTCCCCGAGGGGATGGAGCGGGCCCGGGTCTGCGCGATCTCCGGCAAGGCGCCGACCCTCGCGTGCCCGCGCACGGTCCCGGAGCTCTTCCGCGCGGGAAGCGTTCCGTCGGAGTCGTGCGACTGGCACGTCCTGCGCCCCGACGGGAGTTCGGCGGTGCGGTTCCCTCCTCTCTACCGCGCCTGGGCCGCCTCCGAGGGGATGGAGGGACCGGCGGCACCGGAGGAGGCGCCTCGCGCCTCGCGCGGGAGCGGCGGAGCGCGCCTCGGCGTCGATCCCACGGACGGCGCTCCGATCGCCGTCCTCTCGCCGAGCGACGGCGACGCGTTCCTGCTGGTGCCCGACCTGCCGCGGGAATTCCAGTCCCTGGAGCTGCGCTGCAGCGTCCTCGGGGCGCCCCTCGAGGTCGTCTGGATCGTGGACGGGCGGGAGCTGGCCCGCTCCCGGGCCCCCTACTCGGGCCGGTGGAGGCTCGAGCCCGGAACGCACCGGATCCAGGCGGTCGCGGGCAGCCTCCGCTCCCGCCCGGTCACCATCACGGTGTTCGGCTCGTAGCCCCGCCGCCTCCCGCGTGGATCTCCTGCAGCGAAAGGACGTCCACCGCGCGCTCGCGCAGGGCGCGGACGGCCTGCACGGTGGCCGCGGCCGCGGTCAGCGTCGTGACGACGAGCACGTTGTGGAGCGTCGCGCTCTTGCGGATCGCCCCCTCGTCGTAGAACGACTCTCGCCCCAAGGGCGTGTTGAAGACGATCCGGATCCGTCCGTCCCGGATGTGGTCCACGACGTTGGGCCGGCCCTCGTGGACCTTGAAGACCCTCTCGGCCGGCACCCCGTGCGCGCCCAGGTACTCGGCGGTGCCGCGCGTGGCGAGGACGTGGAACCCCATCTCGCGGAGCGCCCTCGCGTGCGGCAGCATCCCCGCCTTGTCGTGGTCGTTGACCGACACGAAGACCGTGCCCGAGGTCGGGATCGAGTACCCGGCCGCCTGCTGCGACTTCGCGAACGCGATCCCGAAGTCGCTCGAGATCCCCATCACCTCGCCGGTGGACTTCATCTCGGGACCGAGCAGGATGTCCGCCCCCGGGAACTTGAGGAACGGGAAGACCGACTCCTTGACGAAGATCCGCCGGACCTCGAGGTCCCGGGTCAGCCCCTGCTCCGCCAGCGACCGGCCGGCCATGACGCGGGCCGCCGCCTTGGCCAGGGGGACGCCGGTCGCCTTGCTGACGAACGGGGTCGTGCGCGAGGCGCGCGGGTTCACCTCGAGGACGTAGACGACGTCGTCCTTGATCGCGTACTGGACGTTCATCAGCCCCCGCACCCCGAGGGCGAGCCCGAGCCGCCGCGTGTGGGCGCGGATCGTCTCCAGGTGCGGCGGCGCGATCTTCCAGGTCGGCAGGACCATCGCCGAGTCGCCGGAGTGGATCCCCGCCTCCTCGATGTGCTGGAGGATCCCGCCGATCACGACGCGCTCGCCGTCGCCGAGCGCGTCCACGTCCACCTCGAAGGCGTCCTCGAGGAACCGGTCGACGAGGATCGGGTGCTCGGGCGAGGCGCGCACCGCCTCCCGCACGTACTCCTCGAGGCGGCTCGCGTCGTAGACGATCGCCATGGCCCGACCGCCGAGGACGTACGAGGGGCGCACCAGGACCGGGTAGCCGATCCTCTCGGCCACCCGCTTCGCCTCTTCCAGCGACGTCGCGGTCCCGCTCTCCGGCTGGGGGATCCCGAGGCCGTCGAGGAGCGCCTTGAACCGCTTGCGGTCCTCCGCGACGTCGGTCGCGTCGGGGCTCGTCCCGAGGATCCGGAAGCCGGCCTCGTGAAGGGGGACCGAGAGGCGCAGGGGGGTCTGGCCGCCGAACTGGACGACGACCCCCTCCGGCCTCTCCTTCTCGAGGACGTTCAGGACGTCCTCGAGGGAGAGCGGCTCGAAGTAGAGCCGGTCCGAGGTGTCGTAGTCGGTGGAGACCGTCTCCGGGTTGCAGTTGACCATGACGGTCTCGTACCCCTCCTCCCGGAACGCGAAGGAGGCGTGGCAGCAGCAGTAGTCGAACTCGATCCCCTGCCCGATCCGGTTGGGTCCGCTGCCGAGGATGACGACCTTCTTCCGGGCGGTCGGCTCGGCCTCGCACTCCCGCTCGTAGGTCGAGTAGAGGTACGGCGTGTGCGACTCGAACTCCGCCGAGCAGGTGTCGACCCGCTTGTAGACCGGCACGATCCCCGCCGACTTCCTCGCGGCCCGTACCTCGGCCTCGCCCCTTCCCGCGAGCTGGCCGAGCCGCGCGTCCGAGAACCCCATCCTCTTGGCCTCCGCGAGCAGGGGAGCGTCCCGCCCCGCGGCCGCCGCGTCCAGCGCCCCGCCCAGGCCGTCGGCCAGCTTCGCCTCGAGGTCGACGATCTGCCGGAGCTGGTCGAGGAACCAGGGGTCGATCCCGGTCGCGCGGAAGATCTCGTCGTGGGGCCAGCCGAGCTCGAGGGCGCGCTTGACGTAGAAGATCCGGTCGGGGTCGGGGACGAGGAGCTTCTCGCGGATCCG
>CAZPWK010000045.1:0-14175 GCA_964590285.1 uncultured Acidobacteriota bacterium
GTCGGCCTTGCTCTCGTACGTCCGCGCGATCCCGTCGAGCGCCGGCGCGTACTCGCTGCGGAGCTTGAGCGCCCGGACGTACGCGGCGAGCGCCTCGTCGGCGTCTCCGCGCCGGAGCCACGCGTCGCCCAAGGCGACGTGGGCGTTGACCTCCGACGGATCGAGGTCCAGGGCGACCTCGAGCGCCGCGACCGCCTCCGGGAAGCGCCGGGCCGCGTTGAGCGCCAGCCCGAGGTAGTAGTGGGCCCGGAACGAGTTGAGGGCCGCGCCGGCCGCGGCCTCGAGCTTCTCGACCGCCACCGCGAAGTCGCCCCGCTGGTAGGCGGCGACCCCCTCGCTGAGGTCGCGGAACGAGCCGGTGCGGACGTCGGCGGACTTCCCGGCGAGGGCGGGGGCGGCGAGCGTCCCGGCCACAAGGAGCGAGGCGGCGGCGGACCGGAATCGGCGGCGCATCGCCCCGAGTCTATGCCGGGCCGGCCTCCCGCGCACTCCCTCCCGGGGCGGGGGCGCCGGTGTCCCTCGTGATCCGCCCGTCGCGGATCTCGACGACGCGGCTCGCGCGGCGGGACAGGGCGGCGTCGTGGGTGATCACCACGACGGTGCGGCCCTGGCGCCAGAGGTCCTCGAAGAGGGCCATGATGTCGCCGCCCGAGGTCGAGTCGAGGTTTCCGGTCGGCTCGTCCGCCAGGAGGATCGCCGGGTCCATCGCCAGCGCCCGGGCGATCGCGACGCGCTGCATCTGCCCGCCCGAAAGCTCGGTGGGCTTGTGCTCCATCCGGTCCTCGAGCCCGACGCGGGCGAGGACCTCCTCCGCCCTGCGCCTCCGCTCCCTCGCGGGGACGCTTCCGAACAGGAGCGGCAATTCGACGTTCTCGTAGGCGCTGATCTGCGGGAGGAGGTTGAAGTTCTGGAACACGAAGCCGACGCGGCGGTTCCGCACCGCGGACAGCCGGTTGCGGTCGAGGCCCTTGACCGGCTCTCCCAGGAGCTCGTACTCGCCTCCCGTCGGGGTGTCGAGGCAGCCGATCAGGTTCATGAGCGTGGACTTCCCCGATCCCGACGGGCCGACGATCGCGACGAACTCCCCCGGGCCGACCGCGAGGTCGATCCCCCGGAGCGCCTCGACCCGGACCTTGCCGGTGTCGTAGACCTTCGAGATCCCCGTCATGCGGATCACCGGGCCGCCGTCGCCGTTTCCCTTGCCGTTTCGTCTCCGGAACACGTGCATGAGAGGCTCCGTTCTCACTCGTATCTGAGCGTCTCCGCGGGATCGATCGAGGCGGCGCGCCGCGCGGGGAAGTACCCGGCGAGGAGGCCGACGAGCCCGAGGATCGAGGCGGTCGCGATCCCGATCGGGACCGAGAGCGTCGGCTTCCCCAGGAACTCGAGCGCCTGGTTCCCCTCGACGGGGACCATCCCGAGGAGCGTGACGACGACGACCGCCGCCAGCATCCCGAGGAGCCCGCCGACGAGCGTGTAGGTCAGCGCCTCGAGGACGATCGGTCCCGTGATCCAGCCGGGCCTCGCCCCGAGCGCCATCCGGACGCCGATCTCGCGCGTCCTCTCCTTGACCGTCGCGTACATGATGTTCGCGACGCCGACCCCGCCGATCAGGAGCGTCAGCGCTCCGATGATGCCGAGGAAGAGCTGGATGCCGATCGCGATGTTGCGAATGACGTCGGCGTTCCCGGTCGTGTCCCAGATCCCGAAGGCCCGCTCGTCGGTCGGGTCGAAGCCGAGCCTCGCCCCGAGGACCTCGCGGAACCCCTTGAGGACGGCGGGCATGTCCTCCGACCGCTCCGACTTCAGCAGGACGATCGTCAGGTACTCGTGCCCGTACTGCGCCTTGAAAGTCGTGATCGGGATCATGGCGTGGTCCGCGTCCGGCCCGCCGTACATCCCCATCTGGAGCTTCTTCTTCATCACGCCGACGACGGTGTAGGGGGTCCCGTCCACCAGCAGCGGGCGCCCGACCGGCTGCTCGTCGCCGTACAGGTCCTTCGCCAGCTCGTCGCCCAGGAAGATGACGCGGCGCCGCTCGCTCTCGTCCTTCGCGTCGAGGAACCGGCCTCCCGCCTGGGCGATGTGGTTCCGGATCTCGCCGTACTCGAAGTGCGCGCCGGTCACCCGCGAGTTCACGGTCTTCGTGCCGTTCGTCAGGCTCGCGCGCCAGTTCGTCATCTCGCCGACGCAGGTCCTGAGGCCCGGGACCCGCCGGCGCACGAGCTCGACGTCCTCGAGCCGCGCCCGGATCGGCCGGCCCGGCGGGAGGCCGCGCCACGGCTTCCCGGTCTCGCCCGGCCAGACGATCGCCAGGTCGGTTCCCGTGCCGGCCCGCGCCTTGACCAGCTGCCGCTTGAGCCCCTCGCCGAACGCGAGGAGGAGCAGGAGCGCGAGCGACCCCCACGCGATCGCCATGACGGTCAGGAGGGCGCGCTTCCGCTGGATGCGCGAGGCCCGCGCGAAGAGGCGGAAGACGAGTCCGATCCTGGGACGATCCATGCCCTTCGCCTCACGTCTTCATCGCGACGACCGGGTCGAGGCGGGAAGCGTCGCGCGCCGGGAAGTAACCCGCGAGGAGCGCGACCACGCCCAGAAGCCCCGCCGTCGTCGCGGTCACGAGAGGGGACAACTCCGGCCGCCCGACGAACTCGACGAAGCGCTCGGGAAACGCAGCGCAGATCGCCGCGGAGACGGCGAGACCGACCGCGCCCCCCCCGACGGTCAGGACGATCGTCTCCAGGAGGAACTGCCCCAGGATCGAGGACGGCCTCGCGCCGAGGGCCATCTTGATCCCGATCTCCCGCGTCCGCTCCTCGACGACGACGTTCATGATGTTCGACACGCCGATCCCGCCGACGACGAGCGTGAGCGAGCCGACGATCCCGAGGAAGAGGCGGAAGGCCAGCATGAAGGTGTCGAAGAACTGCAGCATCTCGGTCGTGTCCCAGAGCGAGAGGGCCTCCTTGTCCTCGGGGTCGAACCGGTGCCTCGCCGCGAGGACCCGGCGCACGTCCGTCTTGAGGCGCTCCGTGCCCGCGTTCGTCGTCGCCTTGAAGATGAAGTTGTTGACGTAGCGCTGCCCGGTCAGGGCGCGCATCGTCGAGGCCGGCGCGAACGCCTTCCCCTCGTCCCTCCCGCTGTAGCTCGAGTCCTGCGCCTTCTTCTTCAGCACGCCGACGATCTGGAAGGGGGACCCCCCGAGCTGCACCGTCTTCCCGACCGGGTCGGTCGAGCCGAAGAGGTCCTTCGCCAGCTCGTCGCCGAGGAACAGGCTGCGCCTCTGGTCGCGCTCGTCGAGGTCGTTGACGAACCTCCCGCCGGCGGCGGGGACCAGGTTGCGCATCTCGCCGAAGATCGGCGAGACCCCCGAGACGTCCACGGCGAGCGTCCGGGTCCCGTACACGAGCTTCAGGGTCGAGGCGTACTCCCCCGAGACGCCGAGGAGGCCGGTCGCCCTCGACCGCAGCATCTCGATGTCCTCCTCGTCGAGGCGGATCCGGCGGCCCTTGCCGAGCCCCTCGAAGGGCTTCGACGTCAGGGAGGGCCACGCGATCACGATGTTCTCGCCGAGGCCGGCGGCGCTCCTGCCGAGCTGCTCGTGCATCCCCTGGCCGAAGGCGAGGAGGAGGCTGACGGCCACCGTCCCCCAGACGATCCCGAAGGCGGTGAAGAACGACCTGAGCTTCTGGCTCCGCAGGTCGCGGGAGAGCTGCCGGAGGGAGGCGGGGAGGCCCATGGTTTCCCCTCAGCCCTGGATCTCTCGGGGCGGGCGCTCGACGACCTTGTCCCCCTCCTTCAGCCCGTCGAGCACCTCGACGTTCAGCCCGTCCGAGAGTCCGGTCCGGATCTCGGCCCTCTTCGGCGGGTCCTTCGGGCCGATCCCCGGGAGCTCGACGAAGGCCTTCTTCCCGCCGTCCTCGAAGGTCACGAGCCGCTCCGGCACGAGGAGCACCTCCTGCTTCTCCCGGATGACGACGTCCGCGTTCGCGGAGTACCCGGCGCGCAGCACCGTCCCGGCCGAGGGATCCAGCTCGATCTCGACCTCGAACAGCTTCGCGTTGTCCTTCTCCTTGGCCTGCGGGGCGATGCGGCTCAGGCGGCCGGTGACCGTCGCCTCGGGGAGGGCGCCGATGCGGAACCGGACCGGGAGGCCGACGGCGAGCTTCCCGACGTCGATCTCGTCCACGGTCCCCTTGAACACGAGGTCCGACATGTCGGCGATCGTCGCGAGCTCGGTGCCGGCCTGGTACGAGGTCAGCGGCACGACCGGGTCGCCGGGGTTGACCAGGCGCTCGAGGAGCGTGCCGCCGGCCGGCGCGCGGACGACCGTCTCCATCGCGGCGCCCCCGCCGGTGACCCGCCCCTTCCGGATCAGCTCCAGGCTGTCCTTCGCCTGGGCGAGCGTGATCCTGGCGGAGTCGAACGCCTCGCGGCGGGCGTCCAGGTCCCCGTGCGAGATCACGCCGGTGCGGGACAGCTCTTCTGAGCGGGCGAAGTGGGCCTTGGCGCGGTTGAACGCCGCCTGGGCCACCTCGACCCATCGCTCCGCCTCGATCAGCTCCGCGGGGGTCGGGTCGGGGACGATCTCGAAGAGCGGGTCCCCGGGGGCGACCGCCTGGCCGACCTCGGCGCTGCACCGCTTGACGATTCCCGAGACCTTCGACTTGACGTGGAACTTGAGCCGGGGCTCGATCTGGCCGACCGCGACCGCCTTCTCCGTGATCGCCCCCCGGGCGACGTCGACGAGCTTGATCCCGTCGGCCCCGGAGTCGCGACCGCGCAGCCACGCGTAGGCCCCGATCGCCGCCCCGCAGAGAAGCGCGAGGAGGAAGAGGATCCGCACCAGCTTGCCCATCGGTCCCTCCGTGGATTTCGGCCCGGACGGCGCCGCCGGAAGGTGGTACGCGAGACCCCCCCCGGCGGTTCTGGGGCCAGGCGGCGCGGCGGCCCGAGGGTCCCGGCCCTCCGTTGACGCCCGGCGGCGGCTACGGGATACTGGCCGCTCGGTCGGATTTCTTCGAACGATGCGCTCCTCGACGATCGCGATACGCACGCTCGCGCTTCTCGCTTTTCTCGCCGGTTGCCCCGGCGGAGAGGCGCCGGTGTCTCCCGCATTCGGGGACTCCCCCGACCCGGCCCGCGACCTCGTCGTCCGGAGGGGCGAGTTCCGCGACCGGTTCCTCCTGACGGGAGAGCTCCAGGCCGTCAAGGCCGACGACATCGTCGCGCCCAGGACCCCGGTCTGGCTGGTCGCGATCCGCTGGATGGAGAAGGACGGGGCCGAGGTGAAGGCCGGCCAGAAGGTGCTCGAGTTCGACAACAGCGCCTTCGCGAGCGACCTCGAGGAGAAGCGGCTCTCCCTCGCGGAGGCGGAGAGCGATCTCGCGCAGGCCGAGTCCGACGCCCAGGCCCAGGAGGAGGACCGGATCTTCGCGCTCGAGGAGCGCCGCGTGGCGCTCGAGAAGGCGCGGATCGAGGCGACGGTGCCGGAGGAGCTCTCCGACCGGCGAAGGTACCAGGAGCGGCAGCTGGCCCTCCGGCGCGCGGAGACGGAGTTCCAGAAGGCGGGGGAGGATCTCGCCGCGCAGCGCGCCTCCGCGCTCGCCGACCTCGAGAACCGCAGGATCTCGGTCGAGAAGGCCCGCCGGGAGATCCGCCTCGCGGAGGCGGCGATCGACGCCCTCGCGCTCTCCGCCCCGCGCGGCGGCATCCTCGTCGTCGCCGAGAACCCCTGGGAGGACCGCAAGTTCGAGGTCGGTGACACGGCCTATCCGGGGATCGCCCTGATGCAGATCCCGGACCTCTCCGCGATGCGCGTCGAGGCCCGACTCTCGGACGTGGACGACGGCCGGGTCGCCGTCGGGATGGCGGCGAGCTGCGTCCTCGACATGTACCCCGGCGTCGTCTTCCCCGGAAGGATCGTCGAGCTGACCCCCGTGGCGCAGGAGCCGAGCCGCCGCTCGCTCCGGCGCGCGTTCCGGGTGCTCCTGGATCTGGACCGGACCGACCCGGCGCGGATGCGGCCCGGCATGTCGGTCCGGGTCGAGGTCGAGACCGCCCGGATCCCGGACGCGCTGCTCGCGCCGCGCGCGGGGCTCGACCTCGGCGTCTCGCCTCCCCGCGCCCGGCTCGAGGGGGGAGGAGACGTCGAGGTGCGTCTCGGCCCCTGCGGCGCGGCGGAGTGCGTCGTCGAGGAAGGCCTCGAGGAGGGCGACCGCCTGGGGGGGCCGGCGTGAGGATCCCTCCGGCCCTCCGCTCGCGCCGCGCGGCCCTCGCCGCGGTCGTCCTCCTCGGCGCGGCCGCGGTCTGGGGCATGGCGCGGACCGGCGCGAGGACGGAGGGCGCGGACTGGGCCCCCGTGCGCAGGGAGGACCTCGTGCTCGGCGTCGAGGTCGCCGGCACGCTCCGGGCCGTCGACTCGAGCCTGCTGGGCCCGCCCCAGATCCAGCAGGTCTGGAACTACAAGATCTCGCGGCTGGCCCCCGAGGGCTCGGAGGTCCGGAAGGGAGAGCCGGTCCTCGACTTCGACGCGAGCGACCTCGATCGCGAGCTCGAGCAGAAGCTCGTCGAGGCGGCTTCGGCCACGAAGCAGATGGAGAAGAAGCAGGTGGACGTCGAGCTGAGGCGTCGCCAGGAGAGCCTCCGCTGGGCCGAGGCCGAGGCCCGCGAGCGGAAGGCCGCGCTCAAGGTGGAGCGCCCGGAGGAGCTGGCCTCCGCGCTCGAGCTCCGGCAGGCGAGGCTCGATCTCGAGCTGTCCCGGCGCGAGATCGAGTACCTGAGGCGAAGGGCGGAGGCGGCCTCGCGCGCCGACGCCGCCCGGCTCCGGTCGCTCGCGAGCCGTCGCGACCGGGCCGAGCAGCGGGTCCGGGAGATCCGGAAGGCGATCGAGGCGATGTCCGTGACCGCTCCCCGCGACGGCACGGTGGTCTACGTGTCCGACTGGCGGGAGGAGAAGAAGAAGGTCGGCGACAACTGCTGGCGCGGCGAGAAGGTCCTGGAGATCCCGGATCTCCGGAGGATGGCCGCGAGCGGCGAGGTGGACGAGGCCGACGCCGGCCGGGTCGAGGAGGGGCAGAAGGTCGTCCTCCGCCTCGACGCCCACCCGGACCTCGAGTTCGAGGGCCGGGTCTCCTCGATCTGGAAGACCGTCCAGCGGAAGTCGCGCCAGAACCCGCTCCGCGTGGTCCGCCTCGACGTGTCGCTCGACCGGACCGACACGCTGCGGATGCGGCCCGGCATGCGGTTCCGCGGGACGGTGGAGACCGGAAGGATCGCGGGGGCCGTCGTCGTCCCGCTCGAGGCGGTGTTCCCGGCCGAGGAAGGGCCGGTCGCCTTCCGCCGGACGGTCCTCGGGTTCGAGACGGTCCCGCTCCGCCTGGGCCGGCGCAACGACAGGGCGGTCGAGGTGCTCGAAGGGCTCCGCGAGGGGGACGAGGTCGCGAGGCGCGACCCGAGGAAGGACGCGTGAGCCGCGCGAGGGCCCTCGCGGCCGGCGCCGTCCTGCTCGGAGCGGCGGCGGCGGCGCTGCCGCTCGTCCGCGGGCTCGGCGGCGGCGGCGGCGTGCCGGTCCTCGAGGTCGTCCGGTCGGATTTCGGGCGCCGGGTCGAGGCGGAGGGGAACCTCGAGGCGGTCCGGGCGACCCCCCTGAACGCTCCGATGGAGGCGAGCGGCCCCCTGAAGATCGCCTGGCTCGCCCCGGACGGGAGCCGCGTGCGGGAGGGCGACGTCGTCATCCGGTTCGACCCGACCGAGATGGAGAAGAGCCTGGTGGACGGAGAGGCCGAGAGGCAGTCCGCCGTCAACAAGACGCAGGGGAGGCGCGCCGAGGGGGAGGGGACCTCCCGCAACCTGGCGCGCGACGCCGAGGTCGCCGACCTGGAGCTGCGATACGCGCGGGAGTTCCAGAGCAAGGACCCGGTCATCTTCTCCCGCGTCGACATCATCGAGTCGCAGATCGACGAGGGGCTCGCCGCCGAGCGCAAGGAGAACGCGGAGGCGGTCCGGAAGATCCGCGACGACCTGACTCGCGTGGACCTCGACCTGATCGCGATCGACCGCCGGAAGGCGGACCTCAAGATCGACGAGGCGAGGACCGGGCTCCTGGCGCTCGAGGTCCG
Source organism: uncultured Acidobacteriota bacterium (assembly GCA_964590285.1). Taxonomy (GTDB): domain Bacteria; phylum Acidobacteriota; class Polarisedimenticolia; order Polarisedimenticolales; family JAIQFR01; genus CALMJU01. Next base: position 8,121 of record CAZPWK010000045.1, read on the forward strand.
AGCGCCCCACGACGGCATCTTCGTGCTCAAGCGCGACTGGCGCGGCACCGCGAAGGTGGGCGACACCGTCTGGCAGGGGCAGCCGATCGCCGAGATCCCGGATCTCGGCGCGATGAAGGCGCGGGTCTACGTCCTCGAGGCCGACGCCGGGGGGCTGGCCGTCGGCGTTCCCGCCCGGGTCGTCGTCGAGTCCAGGCCCGACCGGGACTTCGCGGCGACCGTCGACGCCGTGGACGCGCTGGCGAAGCCGCGCGTGAGCTGGGTCCCGGTCCAGTACTTCGGGGTCACGCTCGCGCTCGAGAGGACGGACCCGGGGGTCATGAAGCCCGGCCAGCGGGTCCGCGCGGTCCTGACGCTCGACGGGAGGAAGGACGCCATCGCCGTGCCGCGCGAGGCGGTGTTCGAGAAGGACGGGAAGAAGATCGTCCATCGCCGGTCCGGCTGGGGCTTCGAGCCGGTCGAGGTCGTCCTCGGTCCCGCGGCCAGCGGGCGGGTCGTGATCGACAAGCGCCTCTCGCCGGGCGACGTCGTAGCGCTCCGGGCTCCGGGGCGGCCGGCCGGCGCGGCCGCGCCCCCCGGGGGGGGGACCGAGAATGCGATGCCCGCCCCAGGAGCCTCGAGATGACCGCGGGCGAGGCCTTCCACACCGCGCGCGAGAACCTGGAGGCGCACAAGCTCCGGTCGGCGCTCACCATGCTCGGGATGATCTTCGGCGTGGGGGCGGTGATCGCCATGCTCTCGATCGGCAGCGGCGCGGAGCGGCAGGCGATGGAGATGATCGACCGCCTGGGGCTGCGGAACATCCTGGTGCGGTCGAAGGACCTCAAGCCGGAGGATCTCGCCGAGGTCCGCAAGAAATCGCCGGGCCTCTCGTCCCGCGACGCCCAGGGGATCCTCGAGGCCGTGCCCGGCGTGGAACTCGTCGCGCCGCGCGTCGAGATCGAGCCGTACAAGATCCTAACGGCCGCCGGCAAGGCGGAGGCCAAAGTGCACGGGGTCTCGTTCCGGCAGGCCGAGCTGGCCCGCCTCCGGACCGCCGAGGGGCGCTTTCTCGACGCCCTCGACGAGAGCGCCCACGCGCAGGTGTGCGTCGTCGGGCCGGACACGAGGCGGGACCTGTTCGGCTACGGCCCCGCGGTCGGGCGGGAGGTGAAGATCAACGACGTGTGGTTCGAGGTGGTCGGCGTGCTCGAGCCGAGCGGCGGGGCGTCCTCCTTCCAGGGGGTCGCCGTCGGCTCGACCGCGCGCGAGATCTACCTGCCGGTGACGACCGCGATCCGCAAGCTCGACCGCGATCCGCTCGCGTCTCCCCTCGACGAGATCGTGGTGCGGCTCGACGCGTCGGTCGCCCCGAGCCGCGCGTCCGACCTGGTCCGGGCGCTCCTCGAACGCCTGCACGGCGGCGAGGACGACTTCGAGATCGTCGTGCCCGAGGCGCTCCTCGAGCAGAGCCGGAGGACGCAGCGCCTCTTCAACGTCGTGATGGGGTGCATCGCGGGGATCTCGCTCCTCGTGGGCGGGATCGGGATCATGAACATCATGCTGGCGACCGTGCTCGAGAGGACGCGGGAGATCGGCGTGAGACGGGCGGTCGGAGCCCGGCGCGCCGACATCCGGAACCAGTTCATCGTGGAGTCGTTCTCGATCAGCCTGCTGGGCGGCCTCGCCGGGATCGTCGTCGGCGTCACGATCGCCGGGATCGTCGCGGTCTGGGCGGAGTGGCCGACCGTCGTCACGGTCTTCTCGGTCGTGCTCTCCACGGGCGTCTCCGTGGCCGTGGGGCTGGCGTCCGGGATCTACCCGGCGCTTCGCGCCGCGAACCTGGATCCGATCGAGGCGCTGCGGTACGAGTAGGCCTCGACGCCCGAGCGGGCTCTTGACGGAGCGGAACGATGCGCGCGCCCGCCACTCGCCTGCGGATGCCCGGCGTCTCCTGGAGGCGCGCGGCGGTCCTGTGCGCCCTGGGGCTCGCCGCGGTCTCGGCGCCGGCGCCGGCGCGGGCGCAGACGGGAGGGATCCAGGTCCTGGTCTTCGACCCGGGCGGCAAGAGACCGGTGCCCGGGGTCGAGGTCACGCTCTCCAGCGCGGAGCGGCACGTGGCGGCGACGACCGTCGCGACGGACGCCCAGGGGATGGCGTACTTCCCGGTCCTCCGCGCCGGATCGGCCTACGCGGTGACGGTCGCGCACGCGGGCTACGCGCGCCAGGAGATCGCGGGGATCCGGGTCCGCTCCGGGCAGGTGACGAGGCTGCCGGTGCGGCTGGCGCCGTCGTTCACGGAGAAGGTGACGCTGACGAGCCGCACGGACGCGGTGGAGCTGGACCGTCCGGAGACGGTGACGCGGTTCGGGGGCGACTTCATCGAGGACCTTCCGGTGATGGGCCGCTTCTACCAGGACGTCCTGCGGCTGGCGGCCGGGGTGCAGGACGCGGACCGCGACGGGAACCCGAACGTGCACGGGGCGAGGGCGACGGACTTCCGGACGCAGGTGGGCGGGATCAGCAACCAGGATCCGCTGACCGGGGAGTGGATGAGCTTCGTCAACCCGGACTCGATCGAGGAGATCGAGATCCTGACGGCCGGGGCGGGGGTCGAGTACTCGCGCGCGCAGGGCGGATTCGCGAGCATCATCCAGAGGCAGGGCTCGAACGAGTTCGAGGGCCGGGCGAGCTTCCTGTGGCGGTCGGACCGGCTGGACCCGAGGAGCGCGACCGACTCGGCCGGCGTGCCGCAGGCCGGGTATCAGTGGTGGATGCCGTCGGTCCAGGTGTCCGGACCGATCGTGAAGGACCGGCTGTGGTACCGGCTGTCCCACGAGTGGATCCGCGTGGAGGAGCCGATCAGCGCCTTCGGGATGGCGGCGGTGACGACGCGGGACCAGACGGTCTCGGCCGACCAGGTCACCTGGCAGGCGTCGCCGCGGAACAAGCTCGCGTTCCAGTTCAGCCAGGACCCGATGGTGCTCGGGAACCTCGGGGTGAACGTGTGGACGCCCGAGTCCGCGAGCGTGCGCCTCGAGACCGGCGGCCCGACGTACACGCTCCACTGGACCGCGCCGGTGTCCCCGTCGGCGCTCGTGGACAGCCTGGTGTCGTGGCAGGAGGGGAGGGAGGGGATCCTCCCGATGAACGAAGGCGTCGTGAACGACTGCGTCGCCGACCTCCGCGACCCCCAGACGGGGGAGTACCTCTACCCGGCGCTGGCCGACGGGCAGTGTCTCAGCCTGAACACGAACCGGACCTCGGGCTCCTACCCGATCCGCCAGCGGGACTACCGCCAGCGGCTGACCGTGAAGAGCCAGGCGACGCTGTTCGTCCCCCGCCTCCTAGGCGCCTCGCACCAGTTCCGCCTCGGCCTGGTCTCGGAGAACGAGCGCTACTTCCGCCGTCTCGAGCGAGCGCCGTCGCTGGAGTTCTTCGTCGTGCGACAGCCGTGGGAAGACGAGAACGGCCGGGTGTGGCCGATCGAGGTCGCCTGGTGGGACGCCACGATCGCGGTTCCCTCGGAGACGCATTCGAGGGTCCTGGGCAGCAACGTCGGCCTCTACGCCGAGGACATGCTGAAGCCCCTCCCGAACCTGACGGTGACGCTCGGCGCCCGCCTCGACCACGAGCAGATCCGCTCGGTCGGATTCCAGCCGTTCGACCCCGCGGCGGAGGCCGCGGAGTTCGCCCGGCTGCTCCCCGACGACTCGCCCTACGCCCGCATGCTGACCGCCAGGCAGGTCTTCACGGCGTACGAGAACCTCGATGAGTTCGCGTGGCAGATGGCGGACGTCCTCGGACTGCGGGTGGACGAGGTGTACGCCCGGATGTCCACGATCGCGGTGTCGAGCATCGAGTGGTGGCACAAGAGAAGGGCGGAAAACGTCGACCTCGCGAACACCAACGTCGCGCCGCGCCTCTCGGTCGCGTGGGACCCCGGGGGCGACGGCCGGACCAAGATCGCCGCGACCGCGGGCCGTTACTACGGGACGATCTACCTCGGCGTCGCCGCGATGGAGATCGGCCCCGCGACGACGACGACGGCGCTGACTGGTTGGCGGCTCGCGAAGGAGCCGACGACCTGGCAGGACGTGCGGTTCGACGCGGGGCTGAACCCGGCGGCGAGCGTTCAGGTCGTGGACCGGGGTCTCGGGACCCCGTACCAGGACGAGACGACGCTGGCCTTCGAGCGCGAGATCCTTCCCGAGACGTCGCTCCGGCTCACGTGGGTGCGGCGCCGTTTCCGGGACCAGCTCCAGACGACGGACATCAACCACTACGTGTACGATCACGGCACGTGCCTGGTCCAGTTCAGCCCCGACCAGCCGTGGATCGACTTCTCGAAGCCGGACGGGAAGATCGACGACTGCGACGGCGAAGTGATCGTGCGGGAGGGCTTCACCGAGGAGGACGTGACGATCCTTCACGGTCCCGACGGCTACCCGGACAGCTACACGTACAACCCGGCCTGGGGGGCGGTCTACGTGGTGGGGAACTTCAACTCGGCCGCGTACGACGGCTGGGTCCTCGACCTGATCCGGCGCCAGTACCGCGGCTGGCAGCTGCACGCCTCCTACACGTACTCGAAGGCGATCGGGGACGCCGAGGAGTGGCTTTCGCCCCTGGGAGACGACCGCTCGATCCTGGACGCGGAGCGGGGCTACCTGTCCTACGACCAGCGCCACGTCGTCAAGGTCGGCGCGGCGACGATCACGCCGTGGGGCTACCGCCTCGGGGCGACCGGCAGCTGGGAATCGGGACTGCCGTACTCGATCCTCGAGATGGGGGGAACCTACGACAGCGTATCCCCGACCTTCGTCGACCTCGCCTCGAACGCGGTGCGCCAGAGGATCCGCTATCCGACGGGGCAGCGGAACGACCGGCGGAACCGGCCGGTCCTGGAGCTGAACGTCAAGGTGGATCGCGAGTGGGCGCTTCCCGGCGGCAGGAGCCTCCAGGCGTCGATCGAGATCTTCAACCTCATGAACGATCGCCGCTACCAGATCTACAACCACGACTTCGGCCTGGGGCGCCAGGTCAACGGGACGAACGAGGCGTTCCTCTCGATCGGAAGGCAGTACCAGATCGGGATGAAGCTCGCGTTCTGATCCTTGGGCGAAGAGCCCCCGCCTGGGGTGGCCTCGCCTCCCTCAAGGATCTCCTCGGACGGCGGGACGGCTGGGGCGCGGGGTGCCATAATGCCCCGAAGGGTCCCGGGCGCACGGTCCGGAAGCCCCGCGGGAGGATTCTAGGCGATGAAGACGGAGGTCACCTTGGGAGCGCATCCGTTCGACCTGGCGGCGAGGGCGGGCCGGCCGCCGTTCCGCGTCAAGGACACGGGGCTCTGGGAGCTCGGCAGGAAGGAGATCCGGCTCGCGGAGCAGGAGATGCCGGGGCTGATGGCGGTCCGCGCGCGCTACCGAGGGAAGATTCCGCTCGCTCGCGCCCGCATCACCGGGAGCCTCCACATGACCGTCCAGACGGCGGTCCTGATCGAGACGCTCGCCGATCTCGGCGCGGACGTGCGGTGGGCCTCGTGCAACATCTTCTCGACCCAGGATCACGCGGCGGCGGCGGTGGTCGTCGGGCGGGCGGAGACGGGGGGGAGCCCGGCAAGCCCCCGCGGGATCCCCGTGTTCGCGTGGAAGGAGGAGACCCTCGGGGAGTACTGGTGGTGCACGCGCGAGGCGCTCGTCTGGCCGGACGGCTCGGGGCCGACGTCCATCATCGACGACGGCGGCGACGCGACGCTCCTCGTCCACAGGGGAGTCGAGTTCGAGCGGAAGGGGTCCGTGCCGGCCTTCGACCCGGCGGCCGATCCGGAGGAGTGGGGGGTGGTGCTCGACCTGCTCCGGCGGCTGCTCCGCGAGCAACCGCGCCACTGGTCGCGCGTGGCCGCCGAGATCCGGGGGGTCAGCGAGGAGACGACGACGGGGGTGAACCGGCTGTACCAGATGCAGCAGGCCGGGACCCTCCTCTTTCCGGCGATCAACGTCAACGACTCGGTCACGAAGAGCAAGTTCGACAACATCTACGGCTGCCGCCACTCCGTCGTGGACGGCCTGAACCG
>CAZPWK010000046.1:0-14155 GCA_964590285.1 uncultured Acidobacteriota bacterium
GGTGGACCGGAGCCTCCCGATCCCCCCCCTCGCGCTCGAGCAGCAGCGCCTCGACCGCCCCCCCGGTTTCCTTCCTCCCCCGGAGCCGCGCGGGCACGACCCTCGTGTCGTTGAGCACCAGGAGGTCCCCCGCGCGGAGGAGCCGCGGGAGGTCCGAGAAGCCCAGGTGCGCGAGGGCGCCCGTCTCCCGGTCGAGCGCGAGGAGGCGCGAGGCATCGCGCCTCGGGAGGGGCTCCTGCGCGATCCGCCCCTCCGGCAGGTCGTAGTCGAAGTCCGAGACCTTCAACGCCCGACCATCGCCCGGAGCACCGCGAGGTTCCGCCGGTCTTCCTCGAGGTCTTCCCCCTTGGGCGTCTCGAGGAGCATCGGCCTGCCGCGGAGGCGGCGGTCGTTGAGGATCAGGCGGAACGGCTCCAGACCGAGCCTCCCCCTCCCGACGTGCTCGTGGCGGTCGAGGCGGCTTCCCAGCTCGCCCTTCGAGTCGTTCAGGTGGAGGGCGAGCACGCGGCCGAGCCCGACCGTCCGATCGAGCGCGCGCATCGTCTCCGCGTACGACCTCGAGTCCCGGATCTCGTAGCCCGCGGCGAAGACGTGGCACGTGTCGAGGCAGACGCCGAGGCGCCCCGCGGAGCGGGCGTCCGCCAGGATCCGCGCGAGGTGCTCGAAGCGGCACCCGAGGCTCGACCCCTGCCCCGCCGTCGTCTCCAGGAGGAGGCGGAAGCCGCGCGGGGCGCCCCCGCGCGGGCCGAGCAGCAGGTCGAGCGCCCGCGCCACGCGCCGGAGACCCTCCCGCTCCCCCGAGCCGACGTGGGATCCGGGATGGACGACCAGGTACGGGATCCGGAGCTCCGCGCACCGGCCGATCTCCTCGGCCAGCGAGGCGATCGAGCGGCGCCAGAGCCCCTCGTCGGGCGACGCGAGGTTGACGAGATACGACGCGTGGGCGACCGTGCGGCCGGAGATCCCGGCGGCGCGCGCCGCCTCGCGGAAGCGGGCGGTCTCCCCCTCGGCGAAGGGGCGCGCGTCCCACCGGTTCGACGACTTGACGAAGACCTGGAGGGCCCGCGCCTCGACCGCGACGGCCCGCTCCACCGCCCGCTCCATCCCCCCGGCGATCGACATGTGGGCGCCGAGATGCGGCCCCGACGAGTCCTGGGACCCCGCCGTCGTGGAGTGGCGCACCGAGCGTCCCCTCTCGCGGCGACGAGGATCGCCGCGACGTTCCCGGCGGGGATCCGGCCGCCTCGCGCGCCGACGATCCCTAGGATTCGAAACCGGGTGAGCGGAGAATCGTACCGCGTCGGGTCGCCGGGGTCGAGGCGGGCTACCGCGAGACGAGGAAGAGCGCGAGCGCGGCCAGGCCGAGGGCGGCGACGAAGACCGCGGCGAGGGCGAGACGCGACCCGCCGCGGCGGCCGGGCGCCGGGGAATCGCCGGGGAGGTCCGGCCGGGTCTCCTCGAAGGCGATCGGCATCATCCTGTCCGAGAGGACCGACGGGCCCGCGGCCCGGCGGAAGACCTCGCGGTTGACGCGCGGAACGAGATCGTCCTGGATGCGCCCGTAGAGCGCCTTCTCGAGGCGGCGCACCCGGTCCGCGGCGGCGGGATGGGCGGTCGCGATCTCGGCGACCTCCGGAGCGCCTCGATCGACCGCCCGGCCGAGCCGGCCGAGCCAGCGGAGCGCGGACGCCGGGTCGTACCGGAGCGCGAGGAGCGCCTCGATCGCGCGGAGGTCGGCGTCGCGCTCGCGCCTGCGGCCGTAGCCGAGGCGGACCAGGTCCATCGCCGCCCCGGTCCAGCCGGCGCCGCCGGCCGCGGAGGCCTCCCGCCCCGAGGCCCCGAGACCGAGCCTCGACACGCGCACCGCCGCGTCGGCGGAGGCCGCGTGGGCGATCTCGTGCCCGAGCAGGAAGGCGAGCTCCGCCTCGTCCTCGAGGAACCCGAGCGCGCCGAGGCTGACGAGAAGCGTGCCCGACGGCAGGGCGAGCGTGCGCAGGCGCGGGTCGTCCACGAGGACCACCCCGACGTCCCGCGGCGCCCCCTCGATCCGCCCCGCCACCTGCCGCGCGATCCGATCGAGGTAGGCCGACAGCCCGGGCGAGGTCACGAACCTCCATCGCGAGGCGAGCGCCGCTCGGATCCCGGTCTCGGTCTCGGCGGACCTGCGCTCGTCCGGCAGGCTCTCCGGGACGATCCCCGAGCGGCAGCTCGGGCACAGGTGCTCGGTGCGCGGCAGGATCCGGGCGGCCCCGAACGGCAGCCCGCACGACGCGCACGTGAAGATCATCTCCCGGAGCGCGCCGGACCCGAGGCTCCGGGTGCCGCAGCGGCTGCATCGCGCGACCGGGCCGCCGCCGAGCGTCGCGGTCTCGACCGGGGGGAGCGGCCCCATCGGCTCTCCGCACCGCGGGCAGAGGCTCGCCGCGGGCGCCCCGTCCCCACGGGGAGAGGCGGAGGTCAGGACCGCCGGACTTTCCATCCGAGGATTCCCCACGCCAGGAGCGACCCCGCCGCCGCGCCCGAGAGCGCCGCCGCGGCCGGGGGCCACCCGCCCCAGGCCGCGACCCCGACCCCCGTCGACGCGAACGAGATCGCGCCGAGAACGGTGGCGGCCGCGAGCACGAGAGCGCCCTCGGGGCGCCCCGCCTGCGGGCCGGCCGGCCGGCTCCGCCGCGGAGGGGGAGCCCCCTCCCGCCGCTCGTCCGCGACGACCCAGTACGTCAGCGCCGGGCGCGGCCTCGACGAGCCGGCGTCGAGCGCGGTGTCGCCGAGGTTCGGGAGGAGCGCCGGGTCGTCCATGCCGAAGGCGAGGGCCGGCGCTCCCCGGCGCCGGGGACGGCCCGCGGGGGCCTCGGGCCTCGGCACGCCCGCCGCGAAGGGCGGCGGCGCCGAGACGGCCTCGCCCGCGGAGGCGTCCCGGCCCCACGCGCCGGCGACCGCCGGCTCCACGCGATAGCTCGGCCGGGTCGCGAGGGGGAACGTGCTCGAGCAGCGCGAGCACCGGCCGCGCTGGGCGGGCGGGCCCGCGGCGGCCGGATGGCGGAACGGCGTGCCGCAGGATGGACAGACGACGATCAACGCGTACCCCCGTCCCGGCCCCGCGGCGGGGCCCGGACGGGAAACGTAGGTTCCGCCCCGGCAGGGGTCAAGCCTCGAAGCGGCGGCCGGGCGGACGACCCGCGAGGGGGCGCGTCAGGCGATCGAGTAGGCCCTCGCGACCTCGCGCCACGCCGGGAGCGAGGCCTCGATCGCGGCGTCGGAGGCCGTCAGGGAGATCCGGAAGTGCCCCGAGCGCCCGAAGCCCACCCCGGGGACGACCAGGATGTTCTGCCGGAGGCACGCCTGCGCGAACCGCCGGTCGTCCGGCTCGAGCGACCTCGGGAAGAGGTAGAACGCTCCGCGCGGCTTCACGCACTCGAAGCCGAGCTCCCCGAGCGCCCCGTACAGGACGTCTCGGCGCCTCTGGTACACGCGGGGATCGATCGAGGCGCGCAGGACGTCGCGGATCGCGAGCTGCATGAGGCCCGGGGCGTTCACGAACCCGAGCACCCGGATGCTGAACGTCATCCCGGCGACGAGCGCCTCGGCGGAGTCGGCGGCCGGATGGACCGCCACGTGCCCGATCCGCTCCCCCGCGAGTCCCAGGTCCTTGCTGTGCGAGTACACCGCGATCGAGTTCTCGTAGTGCCGGAACACGTGGGAGTACGTCGCGCCGTCGAAGAGGATCTTCTTGTACGGGTCGTCGCTGACCAGGTAGATCGGGCGCCCGAGCCTGCGGGATCGGTCCGCGAGGAACTCGCCGAGCCGCGCGAGCGTCGCCGCGTCGTAGACCGCGCCCGTCGGGTTGTTCGGGGAGTTGACGAAGACCGCCTTGGTCCTCGGCCCGATCGCCGCATCGAGACGGTCGAGGTCGATGCGGAACCGGTCGTCCGTCTCGACGACCACGAGGACGCCCCCGTGGTTGTCCACGTAGAAGGCGTACTCGGGGAAGAACGGGGCGAAGACGACGACCTCGTCCCCCGGGTCGAGCAGGGTCTTGAGGACGACGTTCAGCCCGCCGCCCGCGCCGACCGCGAGGATCACGTGCTTCCCGCCGACGTCGACGCCCGACTCCTCCCGGACCCACTTCGCGACGGCCTCCCGCACGTCGGGGAACCCGGCGTTCGGCATGTACCGGTGCATCCCGGCCCGCGGCCGGACGACCAGGTCCCGGAGGCTCGCGACGAACTCGGGGGGCGGCTCGAGGTCCGGATTGCCGAGCGTGAAGTCGTGAATGCCGCCCGCGCCGACCTGCTTCGCGAGTCGCACTCCCTCCTCGAACATCTTCCGGATCCACGAGGCCTCCTCCATCTGGCGCGCGATCTTCGACGAGATGGGCATGCGGAGACCTCCGCGGGAACGTGGCGTTGGACTATAGCACGGTGCGGGGCGGCGCGCGCCAACTCCCCGAAATGGAGCCTCTTACCGGCGCTATGGTATATTTCCCGCTTCGTCGCGCCTCCCGAGGCGCCGGGAAGGTCCGCGGGCTGGCCAAGGAGCGTTTCGATGAAGGTCTTCGACACTCCCGACATCCGCAACGTCGCCCTGATCGGTCACGGGGATTCGGGCAAGACGTCGCTCGCCTCGGCGATGCTCTTCGTCGCGGGCGCCGTGAACCGCTTCGGCCGCGTGGACGAGGGGACCACCGTCACGGACTTCGACGAGGAGGAGATCGAGAGGAAGATCTCGCTCCAGACCGCGCTCGCCCACCTCGAGTGGAAGGACCGCAAGGTCAATCTCCTGGACACGCCCGGGTACGCGGCGTTCGTCGCCGACGCGAAGTCGGCGCTCGCCGTCGCCGACGCGGCGCTCCTGCTCGTCGAGGGGGTCGCCGGCGTCCAGGTGATCACGGAGCGGACGTTCAAGTTCTCCCAGGAGTACGGGCTCCCGGTCGTCTTCGTGATCAACAAGCTCGACCGCGAGCGCAGCTCCTTCGACCGGACCCTCGAGGCCGTCCACGCGCGCTTCGGCCGCTCGGCCGTCCCGATCCAGATCCCGATCGGCGAGGAGGCCGGGTTCGAGGGGATCGTCGACCTCGTGGCGATGCGGGCGCACGTCTTCCCGAAGGACGGCTCGGGCAAGGGGTCCGCGGGGGACGTCCCGCCCGCGCTCCTCGACCGGGCGAAGGAGCTTCGCTCGAAGCTGGTCGAGATGGTCGCCGAGAGCGACGACTCCCTCATGGAGATCTTCTTCGAGAAGGGCGACCTCGAGGACGACAGGCTCCGCGGGGGGCTCAAGAGGGCGGTCCTCGCGCGGAAGATCTTCCCCGTCGTCTGCGCCAGCGCGATCCACGCGATCGGCGCCTCGAGTCTGCTCGACCTCGCGGTGGACGTCCTCCCCGCCCCCGGCGAGCGCGGCGGCGCGGTCGGGACGAAGCCCGGCGAGACGGCCGAAATCGTTCGCCCGGTCTGCGCGAGGGAGCCGGTATCGGCCTTCGTCTTCAAGACGATCGCCGATCCGTACGCCGGCCGCCTGTCCCTCTTCCGCGTGTGCACCGGGACCCTCAAGGGCGACTCCCCGGTCGTGAACGTGAAGAACGGGACGTCGGAGCGGCTGGGGACCGTCTCCGTCCTCCAGGGGAAGCAGCTCCTCCCGGTGCCGGAGCTCAGGGCCGGCGACCTCGGCGTGGTGGCGAAGCTCAGGGAGACGCGGACCAACGACACGCTCGCCGATCCCGCGCACCCGGTCGAGTACCCGCCGATCGCCTTCCCCGCCCCGGCGATCTCCTTCGCCCTCGAGCCGAAGTCGAAGGGGGACGAGGAGAAGATCTCCTCCGCGCTGCTCCGCCTCACCGAGGAGGACCCGGTGCTCCGGGTCGGGCGCGACTCGCAGACGCACCAGATGCTCCTGTCCGGGAGCGGGCAGGTGCACGTCGAGGTCGCGATCGCGAAGATGCGGAAGAAGTTCGGCGTGGACGCCCAGCTGCGGCAGCCGAAGGTCCCCTACCTCGAGACGATCAAGAGGAAGGTCGGGCCGGTCCAGGGCCGCCACAAGAAGCAGACCGGCGGCCGGGGGCAGTTCGGCGACTGCTGGATCGAGATCGAGCCGCTCCCCCGGGGCGCCGGGTTCGAGTTCGCGGACAAGATCTTCGGCGGCTCGATCCCGCAGAACTTCCGCCCGGCCGTCGAGAAGGGGATCGTCGAGGCCGCCGCGCGCGGCTGGCTCGCCGGGTGCCCGGTGGTCGACTTCCGCGTGACCCTGACCGACGGCTCGTATCACTCGGTGGACTCGTCGGAGCTCGCGTTCAAGATCGCCGGGTCGCTCGCGTTCAAGGCGGCGATGGAGGAGGCGAGGCCGACGATCCTCGAGCCGATCTACTCCGTCGAGATCACGGCTCCCGAGGAGTACATGGGGGACATCATGGGGGACCTCTCGTCCCGCCGGGGGAAGCCCCAGGGAATGGACTCGGAGGGGCACTACCAGATGATCCGGGCGTCCGTCCCGCTCGCCGAGATGCTGACGTACGCCTCGACCCTGAAGTCGATCACGTCGGACCGCGGCACCTACACGATGGAGTTCGACCACTACGAGGAGGTGCCGGCCCACATCCAGGAGAAGATCATCGCCGAGGCCGCCAAGACCAAGCAGGAAGAGGCGGAAAGGTGAGACTCGCGTGGCGAGGGACTTCGTCTACGTGGAGGAGCTCGGGGAGCACGTCGGCGAGCGAGTGACCCTGAAGGGGTGGCTCTGCCGGAAGCGCTCCTCGGGCAAGGTCAAGTTCCTTGTGCTGCGGGACGGCACGGGGATCCTGCAGTGCGTCGCCTTCGTGCGGGACACCCCCGCGGACCTGTTCGAGAGCTGCGACCGGATCCCCCTCGAGTCCTCGATCGCCGTGGCGGGCCGCGTCCGCCGGGACGACCGCGCCCCCGGGGGGTTCGAGCTCGGGATCGAGGACCTCCGGGTGATCCACGAGGCGGCGGAGTTCCCGATCCAGCCGAAGGAGCACGGCGTCGAGTTCCTGTTCGACCACCGCCACCTCCACCTCCGGTCCCGCACGCCCCACGCGATCCTGCGCGTCCGCAGCGAGGTCGTCCGGGCGTGCCGCGACTTCTTCCACGAGCGGCGATTCGTCCTGATCGACTCCCCCGTCCTGACCCCGGCGGCGTGCGAGGGCACGACGACCCTCTTCGAGACCGACTACTTCGGGAAGAAGGCGTATCTCACGCAGTCCGGCCAGCTCTACCTCGAGCCCGCCTGCATGGCGTTCGGCCGCGTGTACTGCATGGGACCGACGTTCCGCGCGGAGAAGTCGAAGACCCGCCGCCACCTGACCGAATTCTGGATGGTCGAGCCCGAGGTGGCCTTCCTGGAGTTCCCGGGGCTCCTCGAGCTCGCCGAGGAGTTCGTGAGCTACGTGGTGGCCCGGGCCCTCGACCGCTGCCGCGAGGACCTGAAGCACCTGGAGAGGGACACCGCGAAGCTCGAGTCGGTGAGGCCGCCGTTCCCGCGCCTCGCCTACGACGAGGCCGCCCGGATCCTGACGACGCCCGAGTCCCAGGCGAGGATGGCCGCCGCCGGCGCCCCGCCGTTCGTCCGCGGGAACGACTTCGGCGCCTTCGACGAGACGCTCCTGACCGAGGGCGCCGACCGGCCGGTGATGGTGACCCACTGGCCCGCGGCGATCAAGGCGTTCTACATGCAGCCGGACGCGGCCGACCCGGGCCGCGCGCTCTGCGTGGACGTGCTCGCGCCCGAGGGGTACGGCGAGATCATCGGCGGGTCGGAGCGCATCCACGATCACGACCTGCTCCTCTCGCGCATCCGCGAGCACGGCCTGCCGGTCGAGGCCTTCCAGTGGTACCTGGACATCCGGAAGTACGGGACGGTGCCGCACTCGGGCTTCGGGATGGGCGTCGAGCGGTGCGTGACCTGGATCTCGGGAGTGCCGCACCTCCGGGACGCGATCCCCTACCCACGCCAGATCCACCGCCTCTACCCGTGACGAAGCCGGAGCCCCCTCCCGCGGCCGCCCCCCGCGTCGCCTTCGTGAGCCTCGGGTGCGCCAAGAACCTGGTGGACACCGAGGTGATGCTCGGTCGCCTCGACCGGGCGGGGGCGGTCCTCGTCCGCGACCCGGGCGAGGCCGACGTCGTCGTCGTCAACACGTGCGGCTTCATCGAGGCCGCGCGGGAGGAGTCCGTGCGGGCGATCCTCGAGGCCGCGGAGCTCAAGGCGGCCGGGCGGATCCGGAGGCTCGTCGTCGCGGGGTGCCTCGTGCAGCGCTACCCGGGCGAGATGCGGGAGAGCCTCCCGGAGGTCGACGCCTGGATCGGTCTCGACGAGCTGTCGAGCGTGGCGGATCGCGTCGCCCCGGCGCCCCCCCGGCCCGGCGCCGCGGCGACGGCGGTATCGGGCGGGGGCCCCCTCGCGCCGTCGACGTACCTCTACGACCACCGGACGCCGAGGCGCCTCGCGACGCCCCCCTGGACCGCGTTCGTGAAGGTGGCCGAGGGGTGCGACCACGCCTGCGCGTTCTGCGCGATCCCGTCGATCCGCGGACGGTTCCGCTCGCGGCCGGTCGCCGACGTCGTGGCCGAGGCCTCGCGCCTCGCGGCGACGGGGGTGCGAGAGATCAACCTCGTCTCCCAGGACACGAGCGGGTACGGTCGGGACCTCGGGGGCGGCCGCCTCCTGCCGGAGCTGCTCGAGGCGCTCGACGGCGTCCCGGGGCTCCGCTGGGTACGCGCGCTCTACCTCCACCCGGGCGCGGTCGACCGGAGGCTCGTCGAGACGATGGCGCGCCTCCCCCGCGTCGTCCCGTACGTGGACGTGCCGCTCCAGCACGCGCACCCGGCGACGCTCCGGAGGATGGGGAGGGGGGGCTCGGCCGCGTCGCACCTCGCGCTCCTCGAGCGCGTGCGAGGCGCGATGCCCTCGGTTGCGATCCGGACGACGTTCCTCGTGGGCTTCCCGGGAGAGACGGAAGCGGAGTTCGAGGCGCTCCTCGGGTTCGTCGAGGCCGCCCGGCTCGACCAGGTCGGGGTCTTCTCCTACTCCCACGAGGAGGGGACCCGCGCGTTCGAGGCGGCGGACGACGTTCCCGTGGAGCGGAAGGAGGAGCGGCGGGCGCGCCTCATGGAGGCGCAGCAGAGGATCGCCCTGCGCGCCCTCGAGAGCCGCGTCGGCCGCGTCGTCGAGGTGCTGGTCGAGGGGGCCCACCCGGAGACCGATCGCCTGCTCGTGGGCCGGACCGCGCTGCAGGCCCCCGACGTCGACGGCCAGGTCCTCCTGAACGACGGCGCGGCGCCGCCCGGAGCGTTCGCGCGGGTCGAGATCACGGGCACGGCGGGCTACGATCTGGTCGGGAGGATCCTCGATGCGTCCTGACGCCGTCCCCCCGCGAGGGCGCGCGATCCGCCCCGCCCTTCTCCTCGCGACGGCGGGGGGTCTCGGCTACGCTCCGGTCGCCCCCGGCACCGTCGGGTCGCTTCCCGGCGTCGCCCTCGCCTGGATCGTCGGAGACGCGGCCTCGGGGTGGGCGCTCGCGGCGGCGCTCGCGGTCGTCGCGGCGGCGGGGACGTGGGCGGCCGGGGTCGCGGCCCGCCACGCAGGTGCGGACGACCCGGGGCTCGTCGTCGTCGACGAGGTCGCCGGCCAGACCATGACGCTCCTGTTCCTGCCTCCGACGCCCGCGGTCCTCGCGTGCGGCTTCCTGTTGTTCCGCGTCTTCGATATCCTCAAGCCGTTCCCGGCCCGCTCCCTCGAGCGGCTGCCGGGAGGCGCGGGCATCATGGCCGACGACCTGATGGCGGGAATCTACGGGAACCTCGTCCTCCAGGCCGCCGCCCGCTTCCTGCCCGGCGCGCTGGGGCTCGCATGATCGTCTGGAACGGAATGGAGCGTTACCCGGCCGACGCCGCGCCGTCGGTCGCGAGCGTCGGGAACTACGACGGCGTGCACCTCGGCCACCGGGCGATCCTCGCGTCGTTGACCGGCGCCGCGCGCGGGCTCGGCCTCGCGTCGCTCGTCGTCACGTTCGACCCGCACCCGCTGTCGGTCGTCGCTCCGGCGCGCCGCCCGAGGCTCCTCCAGACGCGCCGGCAGAAGCTGGACGCCCTGGAGGACGCGGGCGTGGACGGCGTGCTGATCCTCGGGTTCGACGCCGAGATGGCCGCGCTGAGCGCCGAGGAGTTCTTCCGCGCGTACCTCCTCGGGCGCCTCCGCGCGGGGGCGATCCACGTCGGAGAGAGCTTCCGGTTCGGCCGGGACCGCGCCGGGAACCTCGACCTGCTGTGCCGACTCGGCGCCGAGGCCGGGGTCCAGATCGTCGGGATCTCCCAGGTCGTCGCGGGAGGCGAGCCGGTGTCGTCGTCCGCCATCCGGCGCGCCGTCGAGGACGGAGAGGTCGAGCGGGCGCGCCGCATGCTCGGCCGCCCCTTCGCGCTGACCGGCGAGGTCGTGCGCGGCGAGGGACGGGGGCGGACCTTCGACTTCCCGACCGCGAACCTCGACCCCGAGAACGAGATGCTCCCCCGGCGCGGCGTCTACGTCACGGAGGCGCTGACCCTTTCCTCGCGCCATCCCTCGCTGACGAACGTCGGGATGCGCCCGACCTTCGGCGGGGACCGGCTCGTCGTCGAGACGCACCTGATCGACTTCGACGAGGACCTGATCGGCGAGCGCGTCGAGGTCCGCTTCCTCGCGAGGCTCCGGGACGAGAAGCGCTTCTCGGGCGCCGAAGAGCTCGCCGACCAGATCGCAAGGGACCGCGCCGCGGCCGTCGTGTTCTTCGACGCCGGGGGCCTCTCCGCGCCATGAGCCCGCCTCGACCCCGGCCCGGAGGGATGTTCCTGACCTTCGAGGGGATCGAGGGTTCGGGGAAGTCCACGCAGATCCGCCGCCTCGCGAGACGCCTCGAGACGGCCGGGATCGCGGCGCTCGTCACGCGCGAGCCGGGAGGGACCGCGCTCGGCCGGAGGCTCCGCTCGGCGCTCCTCGACCCCGGCGCGGCCCCGCCCTCTCCCCTCGTCGAGCTGCTCCTCTACACCGCGGACCGGGCGCAGCACCTGACGGAGGTCGTCGAGCCCGCCCTCGACGCCGGACGCGTGGTCCTCTGCGACCGGTACCTCGACGCGACGCTCGCCTACCAGGGGGCCGCCCGCGGCCTCGGCGCCGAGGCGGTCGAGCGCCTCCACCGAGAGCCGCCCCTCGACCGGAGGCCTCTCCGGACGGTCCTCCTCGACGCGGACCCCGCCGAGAGCCTCGCGAGGGCGCGGGAGCGGAACCGGAGCCTCGGGACGGCTCGATCGGAGGGGCGGTTCGAGGACGAGGACGTCGCCTTCCACGAGTCCGTGCGCCGGGCGTACCTCGCCCTCGCCGCCGCGAGCCCGTCCCGGTTCCGGATCGTCCACGGGATGGGGAGCGAGGAAGAGGTCGAGGCCCGCGTGATCCTCGCCCTCGCCGACCTCTTCCCCTCCCTCGCGGAGCCCCGCCCGTGAAGCTCGCGGACGTCCCGGGCCAGGACGCCGCGACGGGCCTCCTTCTCCGCGCCCTGGCCGCGGACCGGCTGCCGCACGCGCTCCTCTTCCAGGGGGCCGAGGGAACCGGCAAGGCGGACGCCGCCCTGGCGCTCGCCGCGGCGATCCAGTGCGAGGCCGGGGGACCGGACGCCTGCGGGGCCTGCGGGCCCTGCCGCAAGGTCCCGAGGAGCCTCCACCCCGACGTGATCCGGATCTCGAGGCTCCCGAGGAAGGACGGGGCCGCCCCCGCCGAGGAGGGGGAGGAAGGCGAGGAGGAGGGCGAGGCCGACGGCAAGGAGGTCCGGCGCGTGATCGCGGTGGACCAGATCCGCGAGATGGCCGAGCACGCGTCGTTCGCCCCCCGGGAGGGGAAGGCGCGCGTCTTCGTGATCGACCCGGCGGACCGGATGACCGTCGCGGCGCAGAACGCCCTGCTCAAGACCCTCGAGGAGCCGCCGGGCCGCGCGACGATCGTCCTCGTGACGTCGCGCCCCCACGCGCTCCTCCCCACCGTGCGGTCCCGCTGTCTCGCCGTGCGCTTCCGCGCGATGACGTCCCCGGCGCTCGCGGAGCTCCTCGTCGCCCGCGGCACCGGCCCCGAGGAGGCCCGGGAGCGCGCTGCGCTCGCCGAGGGGAGGCCCAGGATCGCGCTCGAGCTCGACCGGGACGCGCAGGACGCGCGCCGGGCGCGCCGAGAGGAGGTCCTGCTCGCCCTCGAGGCCGCCTCCTCCGGAAGGCCCGAGGACCTGGCGCGCATCCCCTCCCTCGCCGCCTCGTGCGCGGGCGAGACCGAGGAGTCGTTCCTCGAGGTGCTCGATCTCGCCGAGTCGCTGCTCCGCGACGCGTCGAGGCTCGCCGCGGGCTCCCCCGCCGACGTCCTCGTCCACGCCGACCTCTCCCGGCGGATCGGCGCGCTCGGCGAGCGGATCGGCCTCGCGCGCGCGGCGGATCTCGTCCGGTGCGCCGAGCGGCTGCGGGACGACCTCCGCCTCAACCTGGGCCGGAGCCTTCTCGCGGAGAGCCTCCTCGCGTCGGTCGCCGGCGCTCCCCTTCCCTTCTAGACCGGGAGATCCGCCCGCTCCATCGCCGCGACCGCCTCGACGTGGGCCGTCTGGGGAAAGAGGTCCACCGGCGCGACGCGCCGCAGCGCGTAGCCCGCGGCGGCCAGGGCGCGGGCGTCGCGGGCGAGCGTCGCCGGGTCGCAGGAGACGAGCGCGACGCGGGCGGCCCCGAGGCCGCCGATCCGGGCCGCGACCCCCCGCTCGAATCCCGACCGCGGCGGGTCGAGGACGACGAGGTCCGGCGGCTCGCGATCCGCGCGGGAGGACGCCAGATGGTCGGCGACCCCCGCAACGACGAATCGCGCGGCCGGCGCGAGGCCGAGCGCGGCCGCCGCCAGTCGACCGCTCTCGACGGCGTCGCGGTTCGCCTCGACGGCGGCCACGCGCCACCCCGCCCGGGCCAGCGCCAGAGCGAAGACTCCGACCCCGGCGTAGAGGTCGAGGGCCGTTCCCGCCCGCGGACCGGCGCACTCGAGGACGAGCCGGACGAGCTGCTCGGCGGCGGCCGGATTGACCTGGAAGAACGAGTCGGCAGGAACCCGGAACGCGATCCCCCCGAGCGTCTCCTCGATCCACCCCTTCCCGGCGAGGACCGTGGCGGTCGATCCGCCCCGCCGGCCGGGCGGCCCCGAGACCCGGACGACCCCCGCGACGTCCCGGTGCCGCTCGACGACCGTGCGCGCGAAGCCCGCGGCCGAAGGGAACGACCCGCCGGCGTCGCGCAGGACGACGAGGCTCTCCCGCGAGGACCTCGACCGCCTCAGGACGAGCCGAACCGGCGCGCGCCCGCCCTCGAGGGCGGCGTCTCGCGCTCCCGGTCCCGTGAGGAAGAACTCCCTCGCGGTCCCGAGTAGCGCGTTGACCTCGTCGCCCGCGAGCAGACAGCGTTCGACGTCGACGAGGGCGCCCGGCGCCGTCCTGGCGTGGTAGCCGAGGACCCTCCGCCCTCCGACGGAACCGAAGACCACCTCGATCCGGCTCCGGTACGCGGTGGCCGGGCCGGCGGACAGCGCCTCCAGGACCTGCGGCTCCCGGAAGCCCCCGATCCTGGCGAGGCAGTCGGAGAGGATGCGCCGCTTCCACCTCCTCTGAGATTCCTCCTCGAGCGCCATCCAGGGGCAGCCGCCGCACCTCCCCTGGATCGGGCAGGCGGGAGGCCTCCGGTCGCTCGAGGGGGACACGACCGCGACCGCGATCGCCTCGACGACCGCACGGCGCTCCCTGAGGGGAGC
Organism: uncultured Acidobacteriota bacterium; assembly: GCA_964590285.1. Lineage (GTDB taxonomy): Bacteria > Acidobacteriota > Polarisedimenticolia > Polarisedimenticolales > JAIQFR01 > CALMJU01. Next base: position 13,792 of record CAZPWK010000046.1, read on the forward strand.
CGCGAGGACGGAGTCCCCGGCGACCGCCCCCTCGACGAGCCAGACCCGGCCCCCGACCCGGCCGACCCCCCTGCCGCCCGCCGCCATCGAGTCGACTTCGACCCGCACGGCACCGGACGCGTTCGCGCTTCCCGCGCGTCCGACCGCTAGATGCTGGGGATCGTCTTGCCCGCCGTTCAACATCTTGTATTTTCCGCTTGACAGCCTTTCTTCGGTGGGGGTATGGTCGACACGGTGGACTGCGGGCGCGGCCCGCGGGGCGGAAGGATCGAGAACCGTTTCGGCGAAATCGGGAGCCGGCATCGATGCCTCGGACGCTGCTCACTCTCCCCGGAGGACAGCAACCCAAATCCGATGCTCTCGA
>CAZPWK010000047.1:0-14149 GCA_964590285.1 uncultured Acidobacteriota bacterium
CTCAGTTGGTAGAGCACGACCTTGCCAAGGTCGGGGTCGCGGGTTCGAGTCCCGTTTCCCGCTCCACGCCTTCGGTCGCGGACCGCCGATCCGGATCCGTCGCGCGGCCCTGTCGGCTCGCGCGGGGAGGCATGCCGGTGCGATTCCGGAGACTCCGAGGCTTCCTTTCGATCGCGGCGCTCCTCGCCGGCCTGCCGTGCCTGGCGGCACCGGCGTCCCGACCCGCCGCCAGGGCGGGAAGGGTGCCCCCGCTCGCTCTCGCCCCGGGAGACCCGGCTCCCGCCGTTCGCGGCGAGACGCTCGACGGAGGCCGCTTCCGCGCGGTCTGGAGCGATCGTCGCGTGACGATCGTCAACTTCTGGGCGGTGTGGTGCGTGCCCTGCAAGGACGAGATGCCGGTCCTGGCGGAGCTCTACCGCTCGAAGCGGGACGCCGGCCTCGGGGTGGTCGGCGTCGAGATCGGGCGGGAGAGCCCGGAGGCCTCGAAGGCGTTCCTCGATCGGGCGGGGGTCACCTACCCCGTGATCGATGCCGGCGCCGACACGGTCGCGAGCTGGGGTGGCGTCAGCGTCTATCCCACGACGTTCCTCGTCGGCGGCGACGGGAAGATCGTGCGCAAGTACGTCGGGGCGACGCCGGACGACGTCCAGGCCCTCGTCGAGGACGTCGAGCTGCTTCTCGCCGGGAAGCCCCTGGGCACGCGCTTCCCCTCGGGCGCTCCTCCCGCGGTCCCCGAGCCGCGCTGAGACGAGGCGGGGCGCTGCGAGCCGGCGTCGTCAGGAGCCGGACTCGACGGCCGGCGGGCCGTGGCGCTCGGCGTGGTAGGAGGACCGCACGAGGGGTCCCGCCTCGACGTGGAGGAACCCGAGCGACCGGGCGACCTCGCGAAGCGCGCCGAACTGCTCCGGCGGCACGAGGCGCTCGACCGGCAGGTGCCGTCGCGTCGGTTGCAGGTACTGGCCCAGCGTGACGACGTCCACCCCCGCCCGGCGGAGGTCCCGCAGCGTCTCGACCACCTCCGCGTCGGTCTCCCCGAGTCCGAGCATGAGGCTCGACTTCACGCGCAGGGACTTCATTCCCGCGTCCCGCCGCCCGGCCGCCGCCGCGAGCAGCCGCAGGGAGACCTCGTAGCTCGATCCCTTCCGGGCCGTCGTGTAGAGGCGGGGAACCGTCTCGACGTTGTGGCCGAAGACGCGGGGGCCCGCGCCGAGCACGGTCTCGAGCGCGCCGGGCCTGTCCCGGAAGTCCGGCGTCAGGACCTCGACCGCGCACTCCGGGACGCGCTCCCGGACCGCCCGCACGACGTCCCGGAAGTGTCCCGCCCCCCCGTCCGGGAGGTCGTCCCGGTCCACGCTCGTCACGACGGCGTGCCGGAGGCCCAGCCTCGCCACGGCCTCCGCGACATCGGCGGGCTCGGTGGGGCTCGTGCCGGGCTCCGGACGTCCGCTCCGGACGCCGCAGAAGCCGCAGGCCCGCGTGCAGACGTCCCCCAGGATCAGGAAGGTCGCCGTGCCCGCGTTCCAGCACTCGTAGATGTTCGGGCAGCGCGCCTCGGTGCAGACGGTGTGCAGCCGGAGCTCTCCGACCATCGAGCGGACGCGGCGGAACTCCTCGTCCGTCCGGAGCCGGATCCGCAGCCAGTCGGGGCGGGAAGGGCGAGGCCGAGACGTCATTCCGTGTCCCCCGGGAGGCGCGCCGCTCGGGCGGCCGCCGGCCGGTCAGGATAGCGGCATCCCCGCGGGCCGCGCCAGCGGCGTCCCGGGCCGCGGCGCCCCGCCGCCGAGCGCCTCCTCGAGCCGGTCCGCGGCTCGCGCGGCCACGTCCCGGACCTCGAATCTCGCTCCGGTCCGCTCGAGCAGGGAGGTGACCCCGCGGTCGCGGATCCCGCACGGCACGATCGTGCGAAACCACGAGAGGTCGGTGCTCACGTTGAGCGCGAATCCGTGGGACGTGATCCAGCGGCTCGAGATCCTCACGCCGATCGCGGCGAGCTTGCGGCCGCCCGCCCAGACCCCCGTGAGGCCCTCGACGCGCCCCGCACGCACCCCGAAGTCGGACGCGACCCGGATCAGCGCCTCCTCGAGGTCCCTGAGGTAGCGGTGGGCGTCGCGCCTCCCCTCGGGAAGCTCGAGGACGGGGTAGCCGACCAGCTGGCCTGGGCCGTGGAACGTGACGTCGCCTCCGCGCCCGCATTCCCGGATCTCGACGCCGAGGGCGCGCCTCCTCCCTTCGTCCGCGAGCACGTTCCCGGGCCGGGAACCCCGGCCGAGGGTGATGACCGGCGGGTGCTCGAGGAGGAGCAGCGTGTCGGGGGCGTCCCCCCGTCGCCGGGCCTCGACGAGGGACTCCTGGAGCGCCGCCGCGTCGTCGTAGGGGACGGTGCCCAGCCATCGCGCGATCATGCCGCCCGCCCCGCCGCCCCGGTCAGAGAAGCGACTCGTCGAACCCCTCGAGCGAGCGCTTCACGGCCGCGAGGAAGCGGTCCGCGACCGCGCCGTCGACGACTCGATGATCGAACCCCAGGGCGAGGTACGCCATCGGCCGGATCGCGATCGCGTCGTCCACCACGACGGGACGCTTCTGGATCCCTCCGGTCCCGAGAATCGCGACCTGGGGCTGGTGGATGATCGGGAGGCCGAAGAGGCCGCCGTAGATCCCGAAGTTCGTGATCGTGAACGTTCCCCCGTGCACCTCGTCCGGATCGAGCTTCTTCGCGCGCGCGCGATCGGCGAGGTCGTTGACCTTCCTCGCGAGCCCCGCGATCGACAGCTCGTCCGCGCTGCGGATCACGGGGACGATGAGGCCCCAGTCCAGCGCCACGGCGATCCCGACGTTGAGGTCCTTGTGGTACACGAGGTCGCCGCCCTCGACCGCCGCGTTGACGATCGGGAAGGCCCGCAAGGCGTCGCACGCCGCCTTGATGAAGAACGGCATGAAGGTGAGCCGGACGCCGTGGCGCTCCTGGTACGCGGCGACGTGGGTCTCCCGCAGGCGGGTCACGCGGCTCATGTCGGCCTCGAAGACCGAGTGGACGTGGGCCGAGGTCCGGCGCGACTCCACCATGTGCTCCGCGATCTTCCTCCGCATCGCGGACATCGGCACGCGCTCGATCCGCTCGCCGGGCGGGAACTCCGGCGCCGGCGGCGGCGCCGATGGGGGGGAAGAGCGGGGGGCCGCCGCGGGCGGCGGCGCGGATTCGAGATGGGCCAGGATGTCCTTCTTCGTGACGCGGCCGCCGGCGCCGGTCCCGCGGACGGCGGAGGGGTCGACGCCGCGCTCCTCCGCGATCCGGCGCACGACGGGGGAGACGAAGACGCCGGGAGCGGCCGGACGCTCCGCGCCCGGCCCGGGCGCCGGGGGCGCGCCCGCGGCCGGAGCGGGCGGCGGCTCGGCGCCGGGGGACGCCGGGGCGCCCGGCGCGATCGAGGCGCCCGCCCCGGTCTCGAGAACGGCGACGACGTCGTTCACCGGGACCGTCGCGCCCTCCCCGTGCCGGATCTCGACGAGCGTCCCGTCGGCCGGAGCCGGGATCTCGGCGTCCACCTTGTCGGTCGAGATCTCGAAGAGCGGCTCGTCTCGCCGGACCGCGTCGCCGGGCTTCTTGATCCAGCGGGTGATCGTGCCCTCGGCGATCGACTCTCCCATCTGCGGCATCACGACGTCGACGCGCATCGATCTGTCTCCTTCCGGCCCGCGCCGGGCGCCCGGCGCGTCAGATGTGGAGGCTCCGCCCGTGCGCCGCGAGAGCGGCCTCTCCCATCGCCTCCGCGAGTGTCGGGTGCGCGTGCACGACGTGGAAGAGGGACTCGGCGGTCGCCTCGAGGGAGAGCGCCGCGGTCGCCTCGGCGACGAGCTCCGTGGCATGGGGGCCAAGGATGTGGACTCCCAGGACCTCGTCGTACTTCCTCTCGGCGACGATCTTCACGAAGCCGCGGGTGTCGTTCAGGACCTTGGCCTTGCCGACGGCCGAGAACGGGAACGTGCCGACGACGACGTCGTGGCCGCGGCGGCGGGCCTCCTCCTCGGAGAGCCCGACCGAGGCGACCTCGGGATCGCAGTACGTGCAGGAGGGGATCCGGTCGTAGTCGACCGGGCGCGGGCGCGCCCCGGCCGCATCCTCGACGGCGACGATCCCTTCGTGGGAGGCGACGTGCGCGAGGGCGGGGGTCTTGACGATGTCGCCGACCGCGTACACGCCCGGCTCCCCGGTGCGCATCCGCTCGTCGGTCTCGACGAACCCGCGGTCGAGGCGGACGCCCGTCCCCTCGAGACCGAGATCCTCGGTGACCGGCCTGCGGCCGACGGCGACGAGCAGCGTCTCGGCCTCGATCGAGACCGGCCGTCCGTCCCGCGAGGCCTCGATGCGGATCCCCCGCTCGCCGGGAACGACGCGCTCGACCTTCGTCCCCACGTGGGTCTCGATCCCGCGCTTCCGGAACGCCTTCTCGAGCTCCTCTCCCAGGGAGGCGTCCTCGAGCGGGACGAGCCTCGGGAGGATCTCGAGGATCGTCACCTTCGCCCCGAAGCTCGCGTAGATCGAGGCGAACTCCACGCCGACCGCCCCGGCGCCGAGCACGGCGAGGGAGGACGGGACCTCGGTCAGGGCCAGGGCGTGGTCCGAGTGGATCACGCGCTTCCCGTCGAACTCGATCCCGGGCAGGCCTCGAATCGCCGACCCGGTGGCGAGGACGGTGTGGCGCGTCGAGACGACGAACGGGGCGCCGTCCGGGGGCGTGACCTCCACCTTCCCGCGCCCGGCCAGCCGCCCGCGCCCGCGGAGCGCGGTCACGCCGTTCTTGCGGAGGAGATACTCGACCCCCTTGGCGTTCGCGAGGACGGTCTTGCTCTTGAACCTCTGCGCCGCGGCGAGGTCGAGCTCGGGAGGGGAGACCTTCACGCCGTACGCGGAAGCTCGGCGCACGGTCTCGAGGACCTCGGCGGTCCGGAGCAGCGCCTTCGTGGGGATGCAGCCCCAGTGCAGGCACGTCCCTCCCGGCAGGGGCGCCGGCTCCACGACCGCGGTCTTGAGGCCGAGCTGGGCCGCCCGGATCGCGGCCACGTAGCCCCCGGGTCCGGCGCCGAGCACCGTGACGTCGAAACTCCTCTCCTGTTCGCTCACCCTTGGATCTCCGGGGCGGCTCCGGGCGGCGCGACCGCGGCGGCGGCATCCGCCGAAGCCCTCGGGGCCGCGAGCCTTGCGCTCTCCCGCGCCTGAGCGGGAACTGTAGCGGAGGGGGGTGGGGGCGTCAACCGAAGTTCCCCTCCCGGAACCCGTCGCGGCGCGGGGCTTGACCCGGTCCGCGGGCCCGGCTACCGTGCGCCGGCCCGCCGCCTCCACCGAGAGGGACGATGAGCGACCGGCTCTTCACTCCCCGAACCGCGACCGAGACCCTCGACGCCCTCCGGCCTGCCTTGCGCGAGATGCGGCGCGTGCTCCGGGCGATGAGCCGCCTGCGGCCCGCCGCGGGGTCACCCGAGGAGCCGGTGCGGCGGCAGTACTTCGGCCTGCTCCTGCGCCTCCACGACGTCCGCGAGGCGATCCGGGCCGCCGGAGCGGTCGTCCGGGACCCGTTCGGGGGAACGATCGACTTCCCCGCCCGGCTCGGGGGACGCCGCGTGTGGCTTCGCTGGAAGGCCGGCGAGCCGGCGGTCGCCTGGTGGGGCGAGGAAGGGGGCCCGGTCGCGCGCCGCCGCCGCGCCGCGGACGACGCTCCCTGGGAGGGCCGGGGGGCGTGAGGCGCGGCGGGGACGCCGCCGGGGCGGCGGGAGGGGGCTGTGGTACCATCCGCCTCCGCTCCGGCGCGCGCATCGAGCGGCGGGAGGGAACGATGGCGGACGGAGAATCGCTTCTCGTCCTTCACGAGCGTCCCGCATCGTGGAGCGAAGACGAGCAGTCGGTGTACACGACGCGGATCCAGGACTTCGTCGCCTGGGCCCGCAAGAACTCGCTGTGGCCGATGCCGATGGGGCTCGCGTGCTGCGCCATCGAGCTGATGGCGACGGTCGGTCCGCGGTACGACCTCGCCCGGTTCGGCGCGGAGGCCCTGCGGTTCTCTCCGAGACAGGCCGACCTGATGGTCGTCTCCGGCACCGTCACGAAGAAGATGGCCCCCGCCGTGAAGCGGATCTACGAGCAGATGCCGGATCCGCGCTGGGTGATCGCGATGGGGGCGTGCGCTTCCACCGGCGGCATGTACCGGTCCTACGCGGTCGTGCAGGGCGTGGACGAGATCATCCCGGTGGACGTCTACCTGAGCGGCTGCCCTCCGCGTCCGGAAGGGCTGATCGAGGCGGTCCTGGAGATCCAGCGGAAGATCGCGCGCGGGGAGAAGAGCGCCTCCGAACTGGCCGCTTCGGTCGCCTGAAGCGTGAACGGGAGCCCTCCAGGGCGGCGACCGGCCCTTCTGGATCGGATCCGGTCCGAGATCCGCGCGAGGGGGCCGATCCCGTTCGCCCGGTTCATGGACCTCGCGCTCCACGATCCGGAGGGAGGCTATTACGCCCGGGGCCCCGCGCGGCTCGGCGCGGGGGGGGACTTTTTCACGGCGAGCGACGTGGGGACGGCCTTCGGGGAGAGTCTCGCCCGGCAGCTCCTGGAGATGGACGTCGTCCTCGGAAGACCTCCGGTCTTCTCGGTGGTGGAGTTCGGCGCCGGCCGAGGCCTGCTCGCCCGCGACCTGCTCGACGGATCCCGGGCCCTCGATCCGGGCTTCGCGGCGCGGCTCGCCTGCGCGCTCGTGGACGCGAGCCCCGCGATGCGCGAGGCCGCCCGCCGGAACGTCCCGGAGGCGGACGTGCTCGCTCCGGAAGACGTCGGCGGCGGGCGGACCGGATGCGCGGTGGCGGTCGAGCTCTTCGACGCGCTTCCGGTGCACCGGCTCCGACGACGCGGGGGGCGGCTCGTCGAGGTCTTCGTCGGCTTGGGCGCCGACGGGTCGCTGGAGGAGCGGGAGCTCCCGCCGACCGACTCGGCGGCCGGCATCGCGGCCCGGTACGGCGCCGCGCCGTGCGAGGGGGACGAGGGAGAGGTCGCCCCCGCCGCCGCCGGGCTCCTCGCTCGGATGGCGGGGGTTCTCGACCGGGGCTTCCTCGTGATCGTGGACTACGGCGACCGCGCGAGGGACCTCTACGGCCCGGCGAGGCGCCGGGGCACGCTCCTCGCCTACCGACGCCATACGACGAGCGAGGAGGTCCTCGATCGAGTCGGGGAGCAGGACCTCACCGCCCACGTCAACTTCACGCAGCTCGAGGACGAGGCCGGGCGGCTCGGCCTGGCCGTTCTCGGGCTGACCACGCAGGACCGCTTCCTGATCGCGAACGGGATCCTCCGGTCGTTCGAGGAGGACGACCCGTCGGCCTGGGGCCGCCCGGAGAGGGTCCGCGCGCGGCTCCGGGCGATGCAGCTGATCCACCCCGGCGGCATGGGGCGGGCGTTTCGCATCCTCGTCCTGTCGAAGGGGATCGATCCGGCGCCGGTCCTCGCGGGCCTCGCCGATCCCTTCCGCTGAGGGCGGCGCCGCGCCGGCGCGCTATACTCCCCTCGATGCGCGATCCCGTTCCCGTGACGCCGGAGTCGGTCGAGGAGGCGTTCCGTGCGCGCGGATTCGTCTGCACGGGCGAGGTCGCGACGGCGCTCTATCTCTCGGACGCGCTCGGCAAGCCCCTCCTGCTCGAGGGCCCTCCGGGAGTCGGGAAGACCGAGATCGGCAAGCTCTGGGCGGAGTTCCACGGCGCGGACCTCGTGCGGCTCCAGTGCTACGAGGGGCTCGACGAGGCCAAGGCGCTCTACGAGTGGTCGTACGGCAAGCAGATGCTGTACGCCCAGCTCCTCCGGGACAAGATGGGGGAGAGGCTCGCCTCGGCCCCGGACCTCAAGGGTGCGCTGGCCGTGCTGCGAGGCGAGGCGGACGAGTTCTTCTCACGGGATTTCCTCCTGCCGAGGCCGTTGCTCGCCGCGATCACCGCGGAGCGCCCCGTCGTCCTGCTCGTCGACGAGGTGGACCGGTCCGACGAGGAGTTCGAGGCGTTCCTCCTCGAGGTGTTGTCGGACTACCAGGTGTCGATCCCGGAGCTCGGCACGGTCCGGGCCCGGCACCGGCCGCGCGTCGTCCTGACCAGCAACGACAGCCGGGACCTGTCCGGGGCGCTCCGGCGCCGGTGCCTGTACCTGTACGTGGACTATCCGTCCTTCGAGGACGAGATCGCGATCGTGGAGAGCCGCGTACCTGGGCTCTCCGCGGCCCTCACCGAGAGGCTCGTGCGCTTCGCGGAGTCGCTGCGGAAGGCGGACCTGAAGAAGGCCCCCGCCGTCGCCGAGGTCGTGGACTGGGCGCTCGCGCTCGTCGCCGTCGGCGCCGAGAGCCTGTCCGCCTCGGCCCTCCGCCGCACGCTCGGCGCCCTCCTCAAGAACCGCGAGGACGTCGAGCGCGTCCTCGCCGACCCGTCCCGCTTCCGCGGATGATCCGGGCGCTTGCGCGCTTCGTCGACGCGCTCCGGGAGGAGGGGGTGGCCGTCTCCCCCGCGGAGACGCTCGACGCGTCCCGCGCCCTCGGCGCGGTGGGGCTCTCGGACCGCGCCCGGTTCCGCTCCGCGCTCCGGGCGACCCTCGCCAAGGGACGGCGGCAGTCCGAGGCGTTCGACCGCCTGTTCGATCGCTTCTTCGCGGCGCCGCGTCGGGGCCGATCCGGGAAGCGGGAGGCCGCGCCGGGCGCCGGAGAGGGCGGCGCCCGCGCGTCGGGATCGGGGGCGCGTCCCGCGCCCCACGCCCCCGAGCGCGCGCGGGAGGGCCGGGCGCCCCGTCCGAAGGGAGATCCCTCTCCGCGGCCGCGTCCCGCCGGCGAGGCCCGGGACCGGGCGCGGCGGGCCCTCTCGGTCGCGGCGGTCGGCGAGACGCGGCGCGAGGGGAGGCTGCGCCGGGTCCGGCTCGACCGGGATTCCGCGGACCGGGGCCCCGCCGCCGATCCTCGGGATCCCCTCCGCGCGCCGCTTGCGCGGCCGATGTCCACCGAGGAGGAGCGGAGGCTCGCGGCCCTCGTCCCGAAGATCGTCGAGGAGATCCGCCTCCGGAAGCGGAGGCGTTTCGGTCGCTCGCCGGGCGGCCGTCCGTGGATGCGAAGGGTGTTCCGGGAGAACGTCTCGAGCGGCGGCGTGCCGTTCGTCCTCCCGCGCCGAAGGCCCCGGCCCGGGAAACCGAAGGTCGTGCTCCTCGTCGACGTCTCGCACTCCGTCGCGCGCGCGACGGCCTACTTCCTCCGGATCGTCTCCGCGTTCCTGTCTCCGGGACGCCGCGTCCGCGTGATCGCGTTCGTCGATCGCCCCGTGGACGCCACCGGCGCGGTCGCGCGCTGGCTCGCTCGCGCGCCCGGGGGGGCGGAGGCCGGCGAGCGGACGGCGGGGCCCCCGGGACGGCCGGCCCGGCCGAGGACGCGCCGGCGCGCCGAGGGCGTCGAGTCGTCGGGGGTCCCGTTCGCCGACCTGATCGATTCGCTCCCCGGGCTCGACCCGCAGGCGCCGAGCGATTACGGGCGGACGCTCCACGCGCTGCTCGAGAACCCCCTCAGGCCCTCGGGTCGCGACACGGTCCTCGTCGTGCTCGGCGATGCGCGCACGAACCGCTTCGATCCGCTCCCCTGGGCGCTCGAGGAGATCTCCCGCCGCTGTCGCGCCGTCCTCTGGCTCAACCCGGAGCCCCGCTCCCGCTGGGGCACGGCCGACTCCGCGATGGAGGACTACCTCCCGCACGTGGACACGGTCGTCGAGGCGAAGGACCTGAGGGGGCTCGCGAGGGGAGTCGCCGAGCTGCTGCGGAGCCTGTGAGCCGTGGCGGTGCCCGGCTCGATCGTCGCGTTCCGGCAGGACGGCGCCCTCGCCCTGGGAGTCGTCGCGGGCGAGGAGAAGCAGCGGGTCCGGGTGATCGTGCCGGGAGGACGGGAGGAGCGGATCACCGAGGGTCGCATCGTCTTCGAGGTCGAGCGGAGCGGGCGCGTCCCGGGCGCCGGTCCGGACGACCGGAAGGCCGCGGGACGGAGGGCGGAAGCGGCGGAGTCGCACGTCGTGGCGCTCGCGGAGCGGGTCGACGTTCCCCTCCTGTGGGATCTGGTCGTCGGTTCGGGGGGAACGCTCGACGACGCCGAGCTCGCCGATCTGGCGATCGGCGATCGATCCGGGGCGGCGCGGGCGGCTCTCTTCCGGGCGCTCTCGGCCGAGGGGGCGCGCTTCCAGCGACGGGGGGACGTCTGGGAGGCGAGAGCGCCCGAGGCGCTCCACGAGATCCTCACCCAGCGCGAAAGGGTCGCCCGCAGGGACGAGGACCGGCGCCGGGCGCTCGAGGCCCTCGCCGAGGCGGCGCGCGGCGGGCGGTTCGCGCCTTCGGACAATCCCGAGGAGCGGCGCTTTCTCGAGGCGCTCGAGGAGACGGCGATCCTCGGACCCGACGCGTCCGAGGCGAGCCGGGGCGCGGCGGAGCAGGCGCTGCTGGCCGCCGGCGTCCGCCACGACCGGTCCCGGGAAGGGGCGTTCCTCCTCCTCCGGCGCGCCGGCCGCTTCTCGAGCGACGACGAGAATCTCGAGGTGCTGCGCTACCGGATGAGGACGGAGTTTCCCCGCGAAGTCGTCGAGTCGGCGCGCGCCGCCGTCTCGCGGGGGTTCTCGCGCGACGGGCGGAGCGACCTGACCGGGCTCGACGTCGTCTCGATCGACGCCCCGCAAACGCGCGAGATCGACGACGCGCTGTCGATCGAGCCCCGGCCGGGGGGCGGGGTCCGGCTCGGCGTCCACGTCGCGGACCCCGCGGCCTACGTCGAGAAGGACGATCCGGTCGACCGGGAGGCGTTCGCGCGCGCGGCGACGAGGTACTTCCCCGAGTCTCGGCTGCCGATGATTCCCGAGGCGATCTCCGAGGGGGCCGCGAGCCTCGCCGAGGGGGAGGACCGCCCCGCCCTGAGCTTCCTCGTGGCGCTCGACGCCGACGGAGAGATCTCCTCCCACGAGGTCGTCCGGTCGGTCGTCCGCTCCGTCGCCCGGCTGACGTACGAGGCGGCCGACGCGGCCATCGGCCGGGAAGGAGGGCCCCATGCCGCGCTCCTGCGCTCGCTGGAGCGGGCCGCCGCGCTCCTCGAGGGGCGGCGCGCGGCAGCGGGCGCGGTCCGCATCCCGGCGCCCGAGGTCGAGCCGCGGGTCCTCGACGACGGCCGGATCGCGCTCGTCCGCATCGACCCCGACTCCCCGTCGAGGCGGCTCGTGTCGGAGGCGATGGTCCTCGCCGGGGCGGTCGCCGCCCGGTTCTGCGCCGGACGCTCGGTCCCGGCGATCTACCGGCGCCAGCCTCCCCCGGACCGGCCGCTCGCGGCGGCGGCCGCCTCCTCGGAGGACTTCGCGGCCGCCCGCGCGCTGCGCAGGTCCCTGCGCCGGGGGGAGGTCGGCGTCTCGCCCGGGCCTCACTTCGCGCTCGGCCTGCCCGCGTACGCCCAGGCGACGTCGCCGCTCCGGCGCTTCCAGGACCTCGTGACCCACCGGCAGATCGTCGCGGCCCTCGCGGGCCTGCCGCCCCCGTACGATCTCGAGTCGCTCCGGCGGATCGCGGCGACGACCGAGGCCGCGGAGGCCGACGGGCGCCGGGCGGAACGGGCCGCGGATCGCTACTGGCTGCTCCGGTACCTCGAGGGATCGGTGGGCGCCGAGGTGGACGCGGTCGTCGTCGAGGTCGAGCCGAGGCCGGTCGTGGTGCTCGTCGAGACCCTGCTCGAGGAGCCGCTGGCCGGGCTGGCCGGAGTCCGGCCCGGAGATCGGATCCGGCTCCGGATCGAGCGCGTGAACCCGCGGGCCGACCGGATCGCGCTCCGCCCCGTCCCCGGCGCCTGAGCCGTCGCCGCGCTCGGGCCTCGGGCCCGCGTTGTGATAGGATTCGCGCCTCGCGCCGGAGACACCTTGAACCCGACCGGAACGCCCCTTCGCTTCGCGCTCTTCGTCGCCGCGCTCCTGGTCTCTCTCGGGGCCTTCGCCCATCTCCTCGAGGCGCGGATCGCGCTCCTGCTCGCGGCCCGCCGCTCGGACCGGACCGACCGTTGGGGAGAGCGGATCCGCGGCATTTTCACCTACTTCGTGGGGCAGAAGCGGATCCTCGCCCGGGCCCACCTCGGCGCGGGCGTCATGCACGCGACGATCTTCTGGGGGTTCCTCGCGGTCGCGGTCAACTCGGTCCACTTCGTCGGCCGGGGGTTCGCGCCGGGCTGGCACCTCCCGCTCCTGGGCCCCGGGTCGGCCCTGGGCACGGCCTACGTGGCGGCTCGCGACCTGTTCGAGGTCGCCGTCCTCGTCGCGGTCGCCGCGGCGGCCCACCGGCGTCTCGTCGTCCGGCCGGAGAGGCTGACGCGGTCGCGGGACGCGGGTCTGATCCTTTCGCTGATCGCCGTGCTCATGCTCACGGACCTCTGGATCGCCGGCGTCGAGACCGCCGCGGAGGGGAGCGCGGGGGGCTACGTCTCGCTCGCGGGGCTCGCGCTCGCCCCCGCGTTCGCCGGGGCGGGGCTCCCGGCGCTCGAGCGGCTGCACTCCGGGGCCTGGTGGCTCCACCTGGCCTCCCTGCTCTTCTTTCTCGCGTACCTTCCCGCGTCGAAGCACTTCCATGTCGTGACGTCGTTTCCGTCGGTCCTGTTCCGCCGCCTGGACTCCGGGTCGCTCCCGCCGATGGACCTCGAGAGCTCGGAGCGCTTCGGCGCCACGACCTTCACCGACCTCCGCTGGAAGGACCTGCTCGACGTCTACTCGTGCACGGAGTGCGGCCGCTGCGAGGAGGCCTGCCCGGCCCACGCCACGGGAAAGCCGCTGAGCCCGAAGAGGATCAACGAGGAGATGCGCGCCGCCCTCGTCCCAGCCCTTCCCGACCTGCTCGGCCGGAGCGAGCGCCCGGAAGGATGGGAGCCGCCCGTGCTCCCGGGGCGCACGATCGGCGAGGACGCCCTGTGGTCCTGCACGACCTGCCGGGCGTGCGAGGAGGCGTGCCCGCTCTTCATCGAGTTCATCGACCGGATCGTCGAGATGAGGCGGAAGCTCGTCCTCGAGGACGGCTCCTTCCCGCACGAGATGGCATCGGCGTTCAAGAACCTCGAGAAGGCCGGGAACCCGTGGGGGGTCGATCCCTCGACCCGGGCGGACTGGGCGGAGGGCCTCGGCATCCCGTCGATGGCCGACGGCCCCGGCGAGGTGGAGTACCTGTTCTGGGTCGGCTGCGCCGGCTCCTTCGACGACCGGAACCGGAAGGTGGTCCGCGCGACCGCGGAGCTTCTCGCGGCCGCGGGGGTCCGGATCGCGATCCTCGGCCCCGAGGAAACCTGCACCGGGGACTTCGCCCGACGCGCGGGGAACGAGTACCTGTTCCAGACCCTCGCCGCGCAGAACGTCGAGACGCTGAACCGCTACGGGGTTCGCCGCATCGTCACCGCCTGCCCCCACTGCTTCAACACGCTCCGCAACGAGTATCCGCAGCTCGGGGGCCGGTACGAGGTGGTCCACCACAGCGAGCTCCTCGCGCGCCTCCTCGCCGAGGGGAGGCTGCGGCTCGAGCCTGGCTCCTCGCTCTCCGTCGCGTTCCACGACTCGTGCTACCTCGGCCGCCACAACGGCGTGTACGACGCGCCGCGGGACGCACTCCGCGCCGCGCCCGGCCTGGAGCTGGTCGAGATGCCGAGGAGCCGCGAGAACGGGTTCTGCTGCGGCGCGGGCGGGGCGCGGATGTGGATGGAGGAGAGGATCGGGACGAAGGTCGCCGACGAGCGCACGGCCGAGGCGGCCGCGACGGGGGCGGGCGTCGTCGCCGTGGCCTGCCCCTTCTGCCTGACCATGATCGCGGACGGGGCGGCCGACCTCGGCCTGGGGGAGACGCTCGCCGTGCGGGACGTCGCGCAGATCCTCCGGGACCGGCTACCCCGGAAGACCCGGGAGGGATAAGATCCGCGCGGAGGCCCCCCGGGGCGTGCGCGAGGGGGTCCGGAGACCGAGATGAAGGTCAAGCGCCCGAGGAAGTTGACTCTCTGGGACCGGCTCTACCTGCCGAGCGTGGCGGAGGGGCTCTCCGTCACGTTCCGTCACATCTTCCGCAGGAAGGACACGATCCAGTACCCGGAGGAGAAGCACCGGGTCGGGCCCCGATACC
>CAZPWK010000048.1:0-4738 GCA_964590285.1 uncultured Acidobacteriota bacterium
CGGAACCGCCGTTGTCGATGACCACGTCGCAGATCTCGTAGAGCTTGCGCGTCTTCGTCTCCGGCGCCAGTCCGTCTCCGAGCACGAACAGGTGCAGGCACTGCGAGCAGTAGTCGTGGGACTCCCGGCCGCTCTTGCACCGGGGGCAGAACGGCCTTCCGCAGCGCGAGCAGCGCGAGGCGGGGCGCCTCGCTCCGACGGACCCGAGGGCGATCGCGGAGGCCAGCAGGGCGAGGGCGGCGACCAGGGTCACCGGGTTGGCGAACTCGCGGGCGACGTCGAGGGCGGGGCTCGAGTTGCGTCCGCTCTTGAGCCAACCGCCCAGCTTCGAGCCCCCGAGCGTCGCCTTCAGGATCGAGCCGGTCCCGACCCTGGCGTCGACGACCCCCGGCCGCTCGCCGGCGCCCTTCCTCGACAGGAGGGCGGCGATCTCCCCGGCGTCGATCTCCCGGGCGCGGTTCAGCGAGGCCTCGGCGCCGCGGAAATCGAACGACTCCGACTGCGCGAGGTGGAGATTGTGGAGGGCCAGCACCGAATCCGGCCGCTCGGAGAGCGCCTTCCGGTAGTAGGTCGAGGCCTCGGCGTACTGCCCGGTCTGGAAGAAGATGTTGCCGAGGTTCACGTGGGCGGGGAACGACGAGGGCTCGAGAGCCAGCACCTTCTTGTACTGCTCGTGGGCCGCATCGAAGAAGCGGCCGTTCTTGTGAAGCCCCGCCAGCAGGAAGCGGTAGATCGCCTCCTCCGGGTGCGTCTCGACCAATCGCTGCATCTCCACGACGCGCTCGGGGTCGTACACTCCGGACGCGGCCGCCGTCGTCGTCCGGACCAGCGGGTCCGCGCTGACTCCGTAGAAGCCGACCGCGAGGCGGTAGCCGGGGACCGCGACCGCCACGAGCAGGAGGAGCGCCGCCGCCAGGGCGCGCTCCGCGCGCCGCATCTGCCGGAACGTCAGCGGGATCCAGTACAGGACGGCCCACCCCGCCGCAAACCACGTCAGGAGCGGCGCCAGGAGCGTCGCCCAGCCCACGGGCAGGGACCAGCGGTCGAGTCCCCGCGCGGCGAGGGCTTCCTCGATCTCGTGCCGGATCGGAACCTGGTGGCGCACCACGCACAGCACGCCGAACAGGGCGACGCACCCGAACAGCGCGATCAGGACGCGAAACGCGGCGTCGTTGACCAGGGTGAGATCCCGCCAGGACGCCAGGATCCTCGCGCGAACGGCTCGGCCCCACTCCACGGCCGCCGACACGACGCCCCCTCCGGACTTCCAGAACACCGCGGCCCGCGCCATCCGGGTCTGGGCGCGGCCGGGGTCGAAAACCTCGGCCAGGTCGAGCGAGCGGAGCGCCTTCTCGTAGCTCCCCTCCTCGAGATTGCGCTTCGCCTCCGCGACGAGGGCCGATGCGAAGGTCTGGACCCGCTGCACTCCCTCCTCGGCGCAGAACGCCCGCATCAGGTCGGCCTGCCGCGCGGCGTCGGCCTCGCGACCCTCGGCGAGGAGCGCCTTCCTCTCGAACCAGAGCGCCTCGAGGCGCGCCTGGAACGACTCGAAGTCGAAGGCGCGGGGGGCCTCTCCGCCGCCCGCCTCGGGGGACTCGGCCTCGGGCGCGGCGGCCTCCAGCCGGATCACCCCGCGGTCGAGTTCGGCCGCGGGCGAAGGCGCCGCGAGGAGAGCGAGGGCGACGGAGAAGGAGAGGAACGTCAACGCGCGCAACGGGCCACTCCGGCGGCAGGCCCGAGGCTCCCGCGCCCGGGAGCCGGGACGGAGCCGATGCCGCTGCAGTTCAAGGGTTTCTTTGGGCTCGGGCCACGAAGAGCATTCGGAGCTGGTACAGGGCCTGGTCGAGCAGGGCCTCCTCCTGGGTCGTCATGTTTCCCCGGCACTTCACCCGCAGGAGCTCGAGCATGTCGATCTGGAGCCGCGCCTGCTCGGGGTCGACCTCCGGCTTCCCGGTCCCCGGATGCGGGATCTCCCCGAGAAAGAGGAGCGCCTGCTGCGCCATCGCGCTCACCAGCATCGTCAGATCGACGCCCGGGGGCTCCTCCACCGGCCGGCGCTCGAACCCGCCGCTCGCACCGACTTCCTCCGAGCCGGCGGGGTCCGCGGGGGAAGCGGCGGGAATCTCCTCGGCCTCCGCGGGCCGATCCTCCCGCAACTCCCCGTCGGCAGTGAACTTGCGCCGGTCGTTGACCTTGAACGCCTGCCCCGGCTTCCCGCCCCGATCCTCCGCCCGGCCTCGGTCGCCCATCGCTTCCTCCCTCCCGCGGCCCCGCCCCCGGGCGCGTCGCAGCGCCGGCGGATGGTACCATCCCCGTTCTTCGGCCTTCAATCGGTTTCTCCGGCGCGACGTCCGTGCGCCGCACGGCGCGGACGCGATCCAAGATGGGGCCGGCGTTCCGGCCCCGTCAAGGCGGGGGCTCGACGACGATGCGCACCGACACGTTCGAGGACCTGGTGGCGATCATGGACCGGCTGCGAGACCCGGGGGGGTGCCCCTGGGATCGCGAGCAGACGTACGACTCGCTCCGGGGCTACCTCCTGGAGGAATGCTACGAGGTCGTCGAGGCGCTCGACCAGGGCGACCGGCGGGCGCTCCGCGAGGAGCTGGGGGATCTCCTCTTCCAGGTGGTCTTCCTCTCCCGGCTGGCCGCGGAGGAGGGCGCCTTCTCCGCGACCGACGTCGTCCGGAGCATCGGGGAGAAGATGCTCCGCCGCCACCCGCACGTCTTCGCGGACGGCCGCGCGGACACGACGGGAGAGGTCCTTCGCCGTTGGGAGGAGATCAAGCGGGAGGAGAAGGAGAAGGACCGGGAGAAGGAGCCGGAGGGGAGATCGGGCGCGTCGGTTCTGGCGGGCGTCCCCCGCGCGCTCCCCGCGCTCCTGAAGGCGCAGCGCCTCTCGACCAAGGCCGCCCGGGTCGGTTTCGATTGGCCCGACGACGGGGGCGTCCTGGACAAGATCGAGGAAGAGGCCGGGGAGCTCCGCCGCGCGGTCGAGCTCGGCGAGCGCGAGCCGATCCGGGAAGAGCTCGGCGATCTGCTGTTCGCCGCGGCCAACCTCGGGCGCCGGCTCGGAGTGGATCCCGAGGAGGCGCTAGACCGCGCGAACCGGAAGTTCGCGGGGCGATTCGCGGAGGTCGAGGCGGAGCTCGCGCGCCGGGGCGTGCCGTTGGAGAGCGCCGGGCTGCCTCGGATGGACCGGATCTGGGAGGACGTGAAGCGGCGGTCCCGCGGCTGAGCGCGTGGCTCTCCGCGCCCCTCAGGCGCCGGTCTCCGTGAAGCGGCCGAGCTTGCGAAACCGCTCGTACCGCTGGGCGATCAGCCCCTCGCCGTCGAGCGCGCGCATCTCCTGCAGCTGCCGGGCGATCACGTCTCCGACGATCGCCGCCTGGCGCGGGGGATCGGCGTGGGCTCCTCCCGGCACCTCGGGAACGATCTCGTCCACGATGTCGAGCGCCAGAAGGTCCGGAGCGGTGATCCGCATGGCGAGCGCCGCCTCCCGGTTGCGCGACGCGTCGCGCCACAGGATCGCGGCGCATCCTTCGGGGCTGATGACGGAGTACACCGCGAACTCCAGGATGTTGACGCGGTTCCCCACGCCGATGGCGAGCGCGCCGCCGCTCCCCCCCTCCCCCGTGACGGTGACGATGACGGGCACCCGCAGCTTCGCCATCTCGCGCAGGTTGTGCGCGATCGCCTCGGCCTGGCCCCGCTCCTCCGCGCCGATCCCGGGATAGGCCCCGGGGGTGTCGATGAACGTCAGGATCGGCCGGCCGAACTTCTCCGCGAGCCGCATCAGCCGAAGCGCCTTGCGGTACCCCTCGGGCCGGGGCATTCCGAAGTTCCTGTGGATCTTCTCCTTCGTGTCGCGCCCCTTCTGATGGCCGATCACCGCCACCGGCTCGCCGCGAAAGAGGCCGAGCCCGGCGACGATCGCGGGGTCGTCCGCGTAGCGCCGGTCGCCGTGGATCTCGACGAACCCCTCGACGAGGTGGTGGACGTAGTCGAGGGTGTAGGGCCTCCGCGGGTGGCGGGCCACGAGGGCCTTCTGCCAGGGGGTGAGCGAGGCGAAGACGCGCGCCCTCGTCGCCTCGAGCTCGCGCTCGAGCTTCTCGCGCTGGCGCCGGATGCCGAGATCCTCCCCCATGCCGGAGAGCGACTCGATCCGCCGCTCGAGATCGAGGATCGCTTCCTCGAAGTTCTCCTGCTCCGCCATCGTTTCCCCGGAGCCGCACCCCGCGGCCCTTGTCCGGACCGGTCACAAATAGACGACTCCCGAGGCCGATGTCAAGCTCGGATCGCCCGGAGCGCCGCCGCGAGCTGCTCCTCGCGCCCGGGGGCGGCGCCGTCGATCTTCGCTCGCAGCGCCGCCTCGAGGCCCCGGGCGACGTCCGGCCCCCGGGCCACTCCGGCCTCCAGGAGATCCTCTCCTCCGATGTCCGGGCGGACGTCGCGGAGCCTCGAGAGGTAGTGCGAAACCGCGCGCTGCGTCTCCTCTCGGCCGGTGAGCGCCATGACGAGCAGCAGGATCTCCACCGGTTGCCCCCTGCAGGCGTCGTGGATCGCGCTCGCCGGCCTCGCCTTCCGCGCCAGCCGCGCGCCGATCGAGCGGACGCGCTCCGTCGAGTCCTCGAGGAGCGCCCGCGCGCGCCGCGCGGGGCGCAGTCGCTCGAGGAGGCCCGCGCGCGCCGCGCCCGAGAGGTCCTCGGCCAGGACTCCGAGCGCGACCGTCCACGCC
>CAZPWK010000048.1:4748-14090 GCA_964590285.1 uncultured Acidobacteriota bacterium
AGCTTCTCTTCCCGGTACAGCAGCCGGTACCAGGCCAGCGCCTCCTCCGCCCGGGCGAGCCGCGCGTAGGTGCGCCGCGTCACCTTGAGGTCGGGATGCAGCACGGGCACGAGGCGGAACTCGGCCAGCATCCGGACCGCGCGGACGAGCGGCCTCTCGCTCAGCAGCAGCTCGATCTCCCTCCGGAGCCGCAGGGGCGAGAGGCGGTCGAAGACCTTCTCCCTGGCCGCGACGCGGATCAGGTGCTCGGTCTCGCGGGCGATCTCGAAATCCAGGCGCACCGCGAACCGCACGGCGCGGAGCGCCCGCGTGGGATCCTCGATGAACGACAGGCCGTGGAGGACGCGGATCTTCCCCTCGAGGAGGTCCCTCCTCCCTCCGAAGAAGTCGGTGAGCTTCCCGAAATCGCCCCCGCTCAGCCCGATCGCGAGGGCGTTCACCGTGAAGTCCCGCCGGAACAGGTCCTGCCGGAGCCCCCCGGGAGAGACCTCGGGCAGGGCGCCGGGGCGGGCGTAGTGCTCGGTGCGCGCCGTGGCGAGGTCGACGCGCAGGCCGTCCTCGAGGATCAGCGCGGCCGTCTGGAAGGCGTCGTGCAGCCGGAGACGCCCTCCGAGACGCCCGTGGAGATCGCGCGCGAGCGCGGCGGCGTCCCCCTCGACGACGACGTCGAGATCGTGGTTCTCGCGCCGCAGCAGGAGGTCGCGGACGACGCCCCCGACGAGGTAGGCCTTCGTCCCGGCGTTCGCGGACGACTCCGAGAGCGCCCGCAGCACCCGCACGGCCGGCCCCGCGAGCCGCTTCTCGATCGCGGGCGCGAGGTCGAGCCCCGCCTCCGGCCCCTTCGGAGAGTCGGCGAGCCGCGTCCCCTCCCGCCCCTCGTACAGCCGCCGCAAAAGCGCGGTGCGCGTGACCATGCCGGCGATCTGGGACGGCCCGTCCCCGACCAGCACGAACCGGACGTTCCTTCCGAGGAGCCTTCTCTGCAGCGTGTCGAGGTCCGCCTCGGGAGGCACGATCTCGATCCCCGCGGACACCAGGTCCCGCACGCTCCGCTCCGCCAGCCCGTGGTGGAGCGCGGCGTCGGCGACCTGCCGCGTGATCGTGCCCACCGCCGCGCCGCGCTCGGTGATCGGGAGGGCGTCCACGCGGTGCCGGTTCATGAGGCCCACGGCCTCCCGCACCGTCGCCGAGGCGGGAACGGCGCAGAGGATCGGGGTGACGAGGTCCGCCGCGCGGACGGTGGGGACGACGCTCTCCCGGAGGACCTCGAGAAGCTCGTCCCTGGCTTCCACGAGGGTCCGCCCTCGGAGGATCGCCGAGGCGGCGGCCGGATGCCCCCCTCCGCCCAGGGCGGCGGCCACCCGGGAGGCGTCGAGGTCCTCGGTCCGGCTGCGCACGATGAGCACGATCCGGTCGTCCATCGCGATGAGCGCCGCGACGCGTTCGGCCGACAGCGTCTGCACCGCCTGCTGGACGACGACCGAGGCGTCCGGAACGAAACGGTCCGTCGCGACCGCGGCGACGACGACCTCCTGTCCCCGGATCCGGTGGGGCCGGGCGTCGTGCAGGAGTGCGTGATAGAGATCGACCTGGTCGGGCGTCAGGCCGCGGGCCAGGGCCCTCGACACCCTCGCGGGGCTCGCCCCGCGCTCGACGAGCCAAGACGCGGCCTCGAAGTCCTCCGCCGCCGTTCCGGCGTGGAGAAACCCGCCGGTGTCCTCGTGGATGCCGAGCAGGAGGAACGTCGCCTGGGACGGGGTGGGCTCGATCCCGCGCTCCCGGAGCAGAAGGCTCATCAGCGAACTGACCGCCCCGGTCCTCCGGAAGTGGACCGCTGCGCCCGCGGGGGGCGTTCCCCCCGGATGGTGGTCGTAGCAGACGATCTCGACCCCGCGCCCGGGCGCCAGGAGGTCGCGGAAGCCGCCGATGCGATCTCCCGACACGGTGTCCACGAGGACGAGCGTGCGCACCCGATCCAGGGGAACGTCCCGGGGACGAACTTCCGCGAGGAGGCCCGCCTCGGCGTCGAGGTAGGCCTTGACGCCGGGCGACTTCGCCCCCGGAAAGGAGACGACGGCTCCGGGATGGAGCAGCGCCGCCGCCAGCACCCCCGCCGCGCAGTCGAAATCCGCCGTCTCGTGGGTCGTGACGAGGATCACGCCGAGAGCGTAGCCCCCGGCCGGGCGGAACTCAACCGGGACCCCGCTCTCATGCCCTGGGATGATGGCTCTGGTACAGCCGCTTCAGGCGCTCCCGGTTCACGTGCGTGTAGATCTGCGTCGTCGAGATGTCGGCGTGCCCGAGGAGGACCTGGACCGACCGGAGGTCCGCTCCGTGCTCGAGCAGGTGGGTCGCGAACGAGTGCCGGAGCGTGTGCGGCGAGAGCGAGGCGCGGATCCCCGCTCGCTTTCCGTAGGCCTTGAGGATCTTCCAGAACCCCTGGCGGGTCATCCCCCCGCCCCGATGATTGACGAAGAGGACGTCGTTCCGGCGCGCCCCGAGAAGCGCCGGCCTCCCCGTGGCGAGATACCGCTGGAGCGCGTGGTCCGCCTCCCCTCCCAGCGGCACGACGCGCTCCTTGGAGCCCTTGCCGAGGCACCGCAGGTAGCCCGCGTCGAGGTGGAGGTCCCCGAGGCGGAGGCCGACGAGCTCGCTGACTCGGAGCCCCGTCGCGTAGAGCACCTCCATCATCGCGGCGTCGCGCAGGCCTCGGGAGTCGCCGCGGTCCGGGCAGGCCAGGAGCGCCTCGACGTCGCGGGAGCCCAGGACCCTCGGGAGCGTCCTCCACGTGCGGGGCGCCTCGAGGTGGGCGGTCGGGTCCTCGCGGACCGCCTCCTCGGACAGGAGCCACGCGAAGAACCCCCGCACCGCCGCGATCCATCGCGCCACCGACCGTGGAGACCGGCCCTCGACGCGCATCCTCCTCAGGATCCGGAGGAGATCGGCCTTGCTCGCGCGCTCGACCGCGCACCCCGGGCCCAGCCCTTCCGCCAGCGTCTCCAGGTCCCTCCGGTAGGCGGCCAGCGTGTTCGGGGCGAGCCCGCGCTCGGCCGCCAGGTGATCCTGATACGCCTCGATCCAGGGGCTCCGGCGGGGCGCCTCCGGGCCGCGCGGCTCCCGCCGCGTCATGGCCGCTCCGGGTCGGGACGCGGATCGAGGAGAACCGTCACGGGTCCCTCGTTGACCAGCTCGACCTCCATCGTCTCCTGGAATCTCCCGGTCTCCACCCGAACGCCCCGCGACGCCAGGCGCTCGGCGTACGCGCGATAGAGCCGCTCCGCCTCCTCGGGCGCCGCGGCGGAGGAGAAGGAGGGGCGGCGCCCACGACGCGTGCTGGCGGCGAGGGTGAACTGGGACACGACGAGCGCCTCGCCCCGAACCTCGAGCAGGCCGAGGTTCATCTTGCCGCGGTCGTCGGAGAAGATCCGGAGCTCCGCCGTCTTGTCGGCCAGGTACGAGGCGTCGGCGTCGCGGTCGCCCGCCTCCACGCCGACGAGCGCGAGCACGCCGCGCCCGATCGACGAAACGGGGACGCCGTTCACGCGCACGGCGGCGCGCGAGACCCGCTGCAGCAGGACCTTCACGGCCGCGGCCCTCCCGGTCGCGCCGCCCGAGAGGCGAGCCTCGAGGCGATCGTCCTCGCCTCGGGAATCTTGAGCGCGAAGGCGCCCGCGGCCACGATCGCGACGCCCGCGCCGATGGCAAGGGCCAGCCGCCCGACCTCCCCCCCGATCCCCCCTCCGGGAGCGGTGCGTTCCAGGAACGCGTGCAGGGATGCGCAGGCGAACCCCATCAGGACCGAGAGCGCCGCCACCTGGAGCGTCGTCGGGAGAACGCCGTGTCCCCGGAACGTCCCGATCCTCCGGCGCAGGCCGCGCTGCAGGATCAGGAAGTTCGTCCACGCCGCCAGCGACGTCGAGACCGCCAGCCCGAGGAACGCCGCGACGCCGAACCGCGGAAGGAGCGCGAGGAGAGCGAAGTTCGCCGCGATCTTGAGCGCCACCGCCGCCGCCGACGCTCCCACCGGGAGGCGCGTGTCGCCGAGCGCGTAGTAGGTCGGCACCTGGATCTTCGTGACGGAGTACGCGTAGAGGCCGACGGCGTAGCAGAGGAGCGCGCCGGCCGTCATCTCCGTGTCCTCGGGGCCGAACCGCCCGTGCTCGAACAGGACCCGGACGATCGGCGTCCGGAGCGCGACGAGCCCCGCGCTCGCCGGCAGCGTCAGGAGCGCGGCGGCCCGGAGCGAGGACGCCAGGTTGTCCCGCATCGCTCCGGTGTCCTGCCTGGCCGCGTCCCGCGACACGCGGGCGAGGTTCGCGGTGGCCAGGGCGACGCCGAACAGGCCGATCGGGAGGAGGATCAGGCGGAAGGCGTACTGCAGCCAGGCGATCGGGCCGTCGCCGTACGAGGACGCGAGGATCGTGTCCACGAGGATGTTGATCTGCGTCGCGGCCAGGCCGAAGGTCGCGGGCAGCATGAGCTTCGCGACGCGGCGGACTCCGGGGTCCGAGAACGCGACCTCGGGGCGGAACCGGAACCCTTCCCGTCGGAGCGCGGGGACCTGGACGAGGAGCTGCAGCATCCCGCCGACCATGGCGCCGACCGCGAGGGAGTGGATCGGCGGGATCCCGACCGCGCGGAAGAGCGGGACGAGCGCGAGCACGCCGGCGATGGCGGCGACGTTGAACCAGGCGGGCGCGAGGGCCGGCACGAAGAAGCGCCCGCACGTATTCAGCATCCCCATCGCCACGGCCGCGAGGGCGACGAAGGCGAGGAAGGCGGAGAGGACCCGCGTCATCGTCACCGCGAGCGCCAACTTCTCGGGGCCGAAGCCCGGCACGTAGACCCGCAGGATCGCCGGCGCGAACGCCGCGATCAGGAGCGCCAGCGCGCCGAGCACGATCGCGAGCGCCGTCATGACCCGGTTGCCGAGCCTCCAGGCCGCCGCCTCTCCCCTGCGCTCGCGCTCCGCCGTGAAGGTCGGGACGAAGGCCGACGAGAGCGCTCCCTCGGCGAAGAGGTCGCGCAGGAGGTTGGGGATCCGAAACGCCGCGTTGAACGCGTCGACCAGCATCCCGGCCCCGAAGAAGTAGGCCTGCACCATCTCCCGGACGAGCCCGAGGACGCGGCTGATCAGCGTCGCGGCGCCGACGGCGCCCGCGCTTCGCAGGAGGCTCTTCTTCTCTCTCATCGGAGGACCGGCACGGCGGGCGGATTCTGTCAGATCGGCGCGGCGGGCTCAAGTCTCGAGGGCGCCTTGACCCGCGCCCCCCGCTGCGTCTAGAGTTCGCGCGCGCCCCGCGACGACGGAGTCCCGGCGGGGCCGCGAGGCCGCAGTCCGGGAGCGGGCGGCGCCTCGCGAGCGAGAACGGCCTCCTCGCACAGGGAGCTCGACATGGCCAGTGTGAACAAGGTCATCCTCATCGGCAACCTCGGTCGGGATCCGGAGACCCGGTACACCCAGGGCGGGACTCCGGTCTCGAACTTCACGATGGCCACGACGGACCGGTGGACGGACCCCTCGGGCGAGAAGAAGGAGCGGACCGAGTGGCACCGGATCGTCGTCTGGGGCAAGCAGGCGGAGATCGCCTCGCAGTACCTTCGCAAGGGACGGCAGGTCTACATCGAGGGCTCGCTCCAGACGCGCGAGTGGACCGACCGCGAGGGGAACAAGCGGCAGACGACCGAGGTCCGCGCGCAGCGTCTCCAGCTGCTGGGGCGACCCGAGGACCGCCCGGCGGCCGCCCCCGCGTCCCCCGGAGAAGAGGCGGCGGAGCCCGACCCCGGCTTCGGCGAGGACGACGTCCCGTTCTGACCCGCGCCGTCTCGCGCCCGGGGGTCGGGGCGCTTCAGGGAGCCGCCTGGAGACGAGCCCGCGCCTCGCCCGCCGCGCCCCCCTTCGGGTGCTTCGCGACGATCTCCTGGAGCGTCTGGCGGGCCTCGCGAACGCGCCCCCGCTCCTCCAGGAGCCCCGCGAGCTGGAGCAGCGCGACGTCCGGCGGGAACGCACCGCCCGCGGCATCGGCGAGGACGCGATAGGCCGCCTCCGCCTTGTCGAGCTGCCCCGAAGCGGCGTACGCCTCCGCGAGGAGCGCCCGCGCACCGTCGGTCACCGCGCGCTCCGCCCCTCCGGCCGCGACCGCCTCGAGCACGGGGACCGCCTCCGCGGCCCGCCCGAGCCGGAGGAGCGCCGCTCCCCGGTAGTACGCCGCCACCTGGCCGGCCGGAGCGCTTCCCCCCCTCCTCGCCGCCTCCTCGAAGACCGCCAGAGCCTCGGCGTACGCGGGCGATCCCGGGGCGCCGGCGGTCCCGGGGGCACCCGCGTACATGCGAAGCCCCTCTCCGAGAAGACGCGACACCTCGGCGGATCGCCGCCCGGTCCACCAGCTCCAGGCCGCGACCAGCAGGACGAGGACGAAGGCGGCGACGACGACGGCCGCAGCGGTGCGCCAGTGCCTCTCCACCCAGGCGCCCGCGTCGGACGCGACCTCCAGAAACTCGTCCTGCTTGATGCTCTTCCTTGAGATCCTGTCCGCCATGCGCAACTCCGAAGCGGAACCCGGGGCGACCCGGGGGCGGCATCGCCGTCCCCGCCGTCGGCACGCCCCCGACCCCGGCTGGTGGGCCTGGAGGGACTTGAACCCCCGACCTTGAGTTTAGGAAACTCCTGCTCTATCCGAACTGAGCTACAGGCCCTCTCCTCCGCGCCTCTCGCGCGCCTCAAGCATACTGGATCAGGCTGAAGACGCTCGCGTCGCCGAGCCTCCCGCGCCCCGAGAGGAACGAGAGCTCGACCAGGAACGCGTACCCCTCGACGACGCCTCCGAGCCGCTCGACGAGCCGCCCCGCGGCGCCCGCCGTCCCGCCGGTCGCGAGCAGGTCGTCGAGGACGAGAACCCGCTCGCCCGGGGACACGGCGTCGCGATGAACCTCCACCTGCCCCGTCCCGTACTCGAGGGCGTAGGGCTCGGCCTCGGTCTTCCCGGGGAGCTTCCCGGCCTTCCGCACGAGCACGACGCCGAGGTCGAGGCCTCTCGCGACGGCGCCGGCGAGGAGGAACCCTCGGGACTCGACCCCCGCGATCGCGTCGATGCGGACCCCGCGGTAGCGCTCCACGAGCCGGTCCACGACCGCGGCGAACGCCCTCGCGTCCCGGAAGAGCGGGGTCAGGTCGTAGAAATTGATGCCCGGCTTCGGGAAGTCGGGGATCTCCCGGATGATCCGCTTCAGATCGCTCGCCTGCATCGCCTCTCCGCGGCTCCCAGAGCCCGCGCCTCAGGGGATCACCCGAAACCGTCGCTCCGCTGCGTCCGGCTCGATCTCGCGCGCCTCGAACCGCGCGACGCGAGCCCCGGCCGGCCCCGTGCGCACCGCGTCGAGGAACGCCGCGAGCGAACCGGGGGGGCCTTCCGCGACGATCTCGACGTCGCCGTCGTCGCGATTCCGCACCCAGCCGGCCACTCCCTCCGTCTCCGCGGCGCGCAGAACGAACCAGCGAAACCCCACTCCCTGGACGCGGCCGCCGACGCGAACCCGAACCGCCCGCCGGTCGCCGCCGCGCTCGGCCATAAGCGTCCTCGCCGCCGCGCCCCGCCGGCCCCCGATCGGCCGCTTCCGCGAGAGGGAACGATTTGGTCGGGGCGCCGCGATTTGAACGCGGGACCCCCTGGTCCCGAACCAGGTGCGCTACCAGGCTGCGCTACGCCCCGACCTCCGAGTCCGGCGAATGGTAGCAAGGGCGGCAGCCGGGTGCAACGGCGGCGGCTGGCGCGGTCCCCGCCCTCATCGGCTCCAGCCGAAACGGCCCACGAGGGGGACGAATCGGCACCGCCCGTGCTCCTCCCTCCTCTCCTCGTCGCCCTGGCGAACGACCCGGACGAGCACCTGCTCCTCCGGCGCCGCGCCGGCCGCTCCCGGAGCCCCCCCGACCGGAACGACGAGGCGCCCCCCCTCGTCGAGCTGCTCGAAGAGCGGAGGCGGGACCTCGGGGGCGGCCGCCGCCACGACGATCCCCCGGTAGGGGGCGAACTCGCTCCACCCGTACGACCCGTCGAAGATCTTGAAGTGCACGTTCTCGATGCCGAGGGTCCGGATCGTCTCGCGGGCCCGCTTCGACAGCGAGGGGAACCGCTCCACGGAGTACACCTGCTCGAACAGGCGGGCCAGGACCGCCGCCTGATAGCCCGACCCGGTCCCGATCTCGAGAGCACGCCCCGCGCCGTCCGGCTCCAGGAGCTCCGCCATCCGCGCGACGATCCAGGGCTGAGAGATCGTCTGGCGCTCCCCGATCGGGAGCGCCGCGTCCGAGTACGCCTCGGAGCGGAGCGCCTCGTCCACGAACGCCTCGCGGGGCACCCGGGCCATCGCGTCGAGCACGCGTCGGCTCGCGATTCCCCTTTCCTCGAGCGCGCGCAGCATGCGGCGCCGGCCGTGCGTCTCCGTCATCTCGCTCCTTCAGGAGACGTCCAGGTGCCATCCCGCGACGACCTCGAGCGACGGCGCGTGCGTGAGGTTCGCGTGCAGCGGCGTGATCGAGATCCGCCGGTCGCGGAGGGCGACGTGGTCCCCGTCCGGCTCGCCGGCCGGCGTCGTCTCGGCGCCGGCGATCCAGAAGTACGGCCGCCCCGAGGGGTCGAGGCGTTCGACGATCGCCGCTCGGTAGGAGCGGGTGCCCTGGCGCGTGACTCGGACGCCTCTCGGCCGCCCCGAGGGAACGTTCGCGTTCAGGAAGACGCCCGCGGGGAGTCCCCGATCGAGCACCGCCTCGGCGAGCCGCCGGGCGAAGCGGGCCGCGTGCTCGAATCGGGCGCGGCCCTCCTCGTCCGTCGCCACCGACACCGCGATCGACGGGATGTGGAGCAGCGTTCCCTCGAGCGCCCCGGCGACCGTGCCGGAATACGTGACGTCGTCCCCGACGTTGAGGCCCCGGTTGATCCCCGACGCCACCAGGTCGGGCGCCCGTCCCCCCGTGAGGTGGAAGACCCCGAGGTGAACGCAGTCGGTCGGCGTCCCGTCCACCCGGTACCGGTCCTCCCCGGTCTGCCGCACCCGCAACGGGCGCCCGAGCGTCAGAGCGTGGCCTGCGCCGCTCCGCTCTCGGTCCGGGGCGACGACCACGATCCGCCCCAGCCCGCGCATCGCCCGGACGAGCGCGGCGAGGCCCGGAGCGTCGTACCCGTCGTCGTTGGTGAGGAGGATGCAACGCCGCGAAGAGCGGCCCGGGCGCCGCCTCTCCCCCCGGGACGGCGAGCGCGGCCCGCGTTTGGTCGGGGCGACTGGATTTGAACCAGCGACCACTTGCACCCCAAGCAAGTGCGCTACCAGGCTGCGCCACGCCCCGAC
>CAZPWK010000049.1:0-14000 GCA_964590285.1 uncultured Acidobacteriota bacterium
CTTCTCCTTGGCGGTGTCGGGGATGATGATGCCTCCGCGCTTCTGCTCCTTCTCCTCGATCCGCTTCACGAGGACCCGGGCGTACAGGGGCTTCACCTTCATCTGCAACCTCCTTTCGGTCAACTCTTTTTATATAAGTAACTTAAGGCCATCGTCTGGCACTCGCCCCGTGCGAGTGCTCGTACTATACGATCCGCTTCCGCGGGCTGTCAAGGACCCGGGGCGCGGGCCGCGGCGGCGCGACCCCGGCCCGGTCGGGGGGGCGGAGGGGTCAGAGGGCGTTCGAGGCGGTCGTCGCTTCCCCGCGCTCGGTCCGGGCGCGATCGCCCTCCCGGGCCAGCCTCGCGGCCTCCTCGAACAGCGTCAGCGCCTTCTGGATCTGCGGGTCCGAATCGGCGAAGACCCGGTTCTCGGCCTCGGGGCCCCATCGGACCCGGTGGATCTGGGCGCGGAGCCGCATCGAGATCACCGGACGGTCGGCCTCGAAGGGCTCGCCCACGGGCACGCCGCGCTCCTCGAGGTACCGCTCCAGCTCCTCGAGGAGCGGGGCGTCCACCTGGAAGTCCGGCTCGAGGCCGGGATGCGCCTGCGACCACCGGACGGAGAAGTCGAACAGGAGGTTCTCGCGGATGAGCCGGGAGACGTAGGACGACGCGCGCTGGGCCCGCACGACGTAGTCGGGGGTGATCCCACCCCCGCCGTAAACGACGCGCCCCGAGTCGGTGCGGCGGATCTCGGAGTCGGAGCGGTCGACCTCGGGCGGGGCCTCCTCCTCGTCCTCCTCTCCGGCGCCGAGGAAGTAGTCCTCGAGGTCCGAGTAGTCGCGCTGGATGAGCCTTCCCGACGGCGTGAAGTACTGCGCGGTCGTCAGCGCGACCGCTCCGCCGCCCCGGAGGGGGATCACGCGCTGGACGAGCCCCTTCCCGAACGTCGTCTCGCCGACGACCAGCCCCCGGTCGTGGTCCTGGATGGCGCCCGACACGATCTCGCTGGCGGAGGCCGACGCGTGGTCCACGAGAACGACGAGGGGCTCGGTCACGCGGTCCACTTCCGTCGCCGCGAAGTAGTCCTGGTGGGAGCCCGGGACCCGTCCCCGGGTGTACACGATCATCGTGCCCGCGGGCACGAACCGCTCCGCCACCTGGACCGCCTGCTCGAGGAGGCCGCCGGGGTTGCGCCGGAGGTCGAGCAGGAGCCGGGTCATCCCCTGCTCGCGGAGCTTGCGGATGTCCGCGTCCAATTCGGTCGCGGTCGTCGACGTGAAGTTCGAGATCCGGACGAACCCGACGCCGGGACGGATCATGTGGGCGAGCGGGATGCTGAAGGTCGGGATCTCGTCCCGCACGAGCGTGACGTCGAACGGGCCTTCGTCGCCCGGTCGCCGGATCGTGATCGTGACCTTCGTCCCCTTCTCGCCCTTCAGCCGCCGGACGCACTCCTGGACGGTGAGGCGCATCGTCTCCTCGCCGTCGATCTTCTCGATCAGGTCGCCCGCCTGCAAGCCGGCCCGGCTCGCCGGGGTCCCGTCGATCGGAGCGATGACCGTCAGGGCCCCGCCGGGCTTGTTGATCTGGATGCCGAGCCCGTGGAACTTCCCCCGCTGCTCGTCCTTCATCTCGTCGAAGGCGGTCCTGTCGAGGTAGTTGCTGTGGGGATCCAGGGTCCGCAGCATGCCCTGGACCGCTTCCTCGACGAGGTCCTTCGGCTCGACCTTTCCGACGTAGTTGTCCTCGACGATCGCGATCGCGCGGCCGAAGGACCGGAGCAGGACGTCGGCCCGGTCTCCCGACGCGTCGGCCCGGTCCGCGAGGAGCCCCCCGGCGGCGGCGGAGGCCGCGACGACCAGAAGGGCCGCCGGCAAAGGCCTGCGAAGGGCACGGAACATCGCTCGGGTCTCCGGGTGACGCGGCATTCGATTATAGGGGCTGGCCCGCGTCGCGGGCAACCGCGGCCGGACGCGGTTGACACCCTAGCCCGCGCGAAGTAGCCTCGAAAAGCGCGAGGGGGCGCGATTCCGGGAAGAGGTCCGGTCGATGTTCGGATCGCTGGGCGGGCCCGAGCTGATCCTCATTCTCGTCCTGGCCCTCCTCCTGTTCGGGCCCCGGAAGATCCCGGAGATCGGCCGCGCGCTCGGGCGGACGGTCGGCGAGTTCCGAAAGGCGACCGCCGAGTTCCGCGCCACGCTGGAGCGGGAGGTCGAGCTCGAGAAGATCCAGGAGGCGGGGGAAGGGTTGAAGGCCGCGGGGAGAGAAGCGGGCGCCGTCGCCCGGGAGACCTCCGTCTTCGGGCGCCTGGGCGCTCCGGTCGCTCCCGCCGCGCCGGATCCCGGGCCGTACGGGGCGGGGGAGCCCGGGGCCGAACGGCCGGCTCTCGGGCCGGAAGGACGGCCCGCGGCGTCGAGGCGGGCGCCCACGCCCTTCGAGGACGACGACGGCTCGTCGACGGACGGGTCCGCGTCCCTGCCGAGCCGCGATGGCCCGCCGCTCGGCTAGCCGGCAGGGGACGATGACGTTCCTGGAGCACCTCGACGAGCTCCGGAGGCGCCTGTTCCGGGCCGCCGTCGTCTACGTGGTCGTGCTGGCCGTCTGCTGGACCTTCAGCGCGCGGATCGTCGAGTTCCTCCTGCGCCCGATCCAGCGACACCTCTTCGACGGCGGCGACATCGTGTTCATCCACCTGACCGAGCCGTTCCTCGTGTACATGAAGGCGTCGGCCGTGGCCGCGCTGTTCGTCGCGTCGCCGTTCATCCTCCACGAGATCTGGGGCTTCGTCGCGCCGGGACTCTACCGGCGCGAGCGCCTCGTCGGAGTGGCGTTTCTCTTCTTCGGCTCGCTGTTCTTCGTGCTCGGGGGGGCGTTCGGCTACTACGTCGCGACGCCGATCGCGGCGAAGTGGCTGATCGAGCTCGGCTCCGGCTTCAGGGCGGCGCTCACCCTGGAGTCGGCGTTCCGGTTCGAGACCCGGGTGCTCGTCGCCATGGGGCTGGTGTTCGAGCTCCCGGTCGCCCTGTTCTTCCTCGGGAAGATCGGCGTCGTGACCCCCGGTCTCCTCCTGCGCCACTTCCGGCTCGCCGTCCTGGCCATCTTCGTCTCGGCGGCCGTGCTGACCCCGACCGGGGACATGCTGACGATGACGGTCTTCTCGGCGCCGATGATCCTGCTCTACCTCTTCGGCGTCGGGGTCGTCTGGCTGACGTCGAGGCCTCGACCGACGGAGCCCGGCCCGTGACGCGGGCTTCCCGTCTCCGCGCGCCGGAGGGTTTCGCGGCGGTCCCGGGGGGCGAGGGCGTTCTCTTCGTCCGCCTCGACCTCGAGGAGGCGGCCCGAGCGCTCGCGCTCGACTCCCCCGGAGCGTGGGAGGAGGCGGTCGCCGCGGGGCGGGCGGGGCCGGGGCGAGGCGCGCGGGGGCGCATCGCATTTCCGGGCGGGCCGGTCGCGGTCGCGAAGCGCATGCGCCGCGGAGGCCTCCTGGCGCCCCTCTGGCGGGACCGGTTCGCGATCGCGTCCCGACTCGTCGAGAACGTCGAGGTGCCACGCGCGGCGGCGGCGCGCGGGATCGCGACCGCCGCGCCGCTCGCCCTGCTCCTGATCGAGGGGCCGATTCGGCTCTGGCGGGGTTGGCTCGCGGTGGAGGAGATTCCGGACGCGGAGGACCTCGAGACGCGCCTCGCCTCGGGGAGGCCGCCGGAGAGGGGCGAGCTCGCCGCGGCCGTCGCCCTGGTGCGCCGCGCGCACGATGCCGGGATCGAGCACCGGGATCTCAACCTGGGGAACGTGCTCGTCCGCCGCGGCCGGCCGGCCGGTCCGGAGGCCTTCCTGGTCGACCTCGATCGCGCGAGGCTCCATGCCCGACCGCTCGGGTTCTGCAAGCGCGCGGCGGCGGTTCGCCGGCTCGAGCGTTCCTATCTCAAGCGCTTCGGCGCGGCCGGCCCCCTCGGCCGCGACCCGGGAGCGCTCCTGCGCTCGCTGTACGCGGCGGGCGACCGGGCGCTCGGGTCGCGCTTCCGAGCGATCCGGCCCCTCGACCGGGTCCTGATCGCGCTCCATCGCCCCCGCCGGAGATGAGCCGGAGGGGAGAAGGGGGCCCCGGGGCGGCCGGCGCCGGGAGCGGTCATCCGCGAAAGCCTCTCCACGCCGCCCGCGCGAACGGGATCGCGGCGAGGAGGAGCCCCACGGAGAACATCCAGGCGGGGAACGGTCCCGGCAGCCGTTGCTCCAGGACGTCCCGGAAGCGCCAGCAGAACGAGACCACGATCGTCGCGGCCCCCGCCGACGCGACCGCCCACGCCGCCCGCCCGAGGCGAAGCCCCCGCCCGCGGCAGCCGAGGGTTTCGTGGACCGCGAAGCCGGCGATCAGGAACCCGGAGACGAGCGCCGGATAGACGACGGGAGAGAGCCAGGGAACCGGGATGAGGAACAGGATGTCCCAGGTACCCAACGACTCCGGCCATCCGAGGAGAACTCGGAGGGCGAGGTAGTACGCGAGGTCCCACACGCCGAAGAGGAACCCGAAGACGAAGAACCGATCGAGGGCGCTCCGTGCCGCGAGCACGGCGACCGCCAGGATCATCGCGAGCGTGGCGGCCTCGCGCAGGATCTCCACGACGAAGATGCGCGCCGGCATCGGGACGATCGGGAACCGGAACCCCTCCGGGTAGTAGATCTCGCGCAGGTACACGACGACCGCGGCCTCGAGGAGCCCCATGGCGCCGCCGTAGGCGAGGAGCCACCCCGCCCTCAGGGCGCGGTCGCGGACCGGCCGGATCGGCCCGGCCGGACCCCGATCGCGCGGCGGGGCCGGGCTCACGGCTCGCCCCCCGGTCCCGCCGGCGAGACCGCCCGGCGGGGCCTTCCGGCCTCGATCCGGTCGAGGAGGCGGAGGACCGCGGCGGCGACCTCCTCGCCGGTCAGTCCCTCGAAGCCGGACCGGCGGTCCAGCCTCTTGACGCCCGTGTACGCTCGCCCCCCGGGATGGACGACCTCGTGCGGCGCTCCCCAGGGAGCGTTCACCACCGGGTCGGTGGGGCCGTACAGCGCGACGACGGGTCGCCCCGCCGCGCACGCGAGATGCAGCGGACCGCTATCCCCGGAGAGGACGAGCGTGGCGCGGCGGACGACGGCGGCGAGCAGGCGGAGGTCCGTCGGCGGCGCCATGACCGCCGCGCCCCCGGCGGCCCGGACCACGGCCGCGGCGTCCTCCTCCTCGCCCGGCCCCCACACGACGACGGCGGCGATCCCCCGCGTCTCGAGCGCGCGGGCGGCCGCCGCCAGGAGGGGCGCCGGCGGCTTCTTGTAGGCCTGTCCCCGGCTCGCGCCCGCCGCGAGCAGCGCGTAGCGTCGTCCCCGGCCGATCCGCCCCGCCACGGCGTCCCGGGCCTCCCGGAGACACGGGCGCGCGAACGGGATGCCGCCGCCGGGGAGAGGGCGGTCGGCGATCCCGAGGGCCCGCACGAGGTCGAGGTTCCGCTCCATCCTCGACCGCCGCCTCTCGCCCGCGGGGACGCGATGGGTCGAGAACAGCCGGTTCCCCTCCTTCTGCTGGTGGCCCGAGTATCCGATCCTCACGGGGGCGCCCGAGAGGCGTCCGAGCAGGCCGCTCCTCAGGTTGCCGTGGAAGTCGAGCGCGAGGTCGGGGCGGAGCGCCCGCAGATCCCGGACGACGCGCCGGACGGAGGCGACGAGCGCCGGCCATCGGGACGGGGACCCGGAGAGATCCGCCCACTCGCGTCGCGGCAGCGCGACGCACCCGTCGAGATCGGGGTGGCGCTCGAGCGCCCGCTCCCAGCGGTCGTCCACCACCCAGAAGATCCGCGCTTCCGGGAGCGCGAACCGGACCAGCCGCACCGGGGGGAGCGTCCTCAGGATGTCGCCGAACGCGCCCATGCGGAGGACGAGCACCGTGAGACCGGCGCCGTGGCTCTCGAGGCTCCGCCTCAGGGATTCCGGGAACGGGCGCACGCCGGCAGTATATCGAATCCGACGGGCCGCCCCGGCGCGCGCCCGGTATACACTGGGCGCCCGCGCGGCCGGTCCCGCGCGGCGGAGTGCCGATGGAGATCGAACCCGAGCTGCTCGAGATCGTCGTGTGTCCGGCCTGCCGCGCGCGCCTGTCCGTCGCCGCGGGGGAGGGCGGCCTCCGGTGCCTCGGCTGCCGCCGCCTCTATCCGGTCCGCGACGGCATCCCCGTCCTGCTGGTGGAGGAGGCCGTCGAGCCCGGATCGCCGGAGCGCCGGCCGTGACCGCCGTGGATCCGGGAGAGGCGCGGCGGATCGTCTCCCGCTTCGGCGGCCGGCGGGTCGTCGTCGCCGGGGACGTGATGCTGGACCGTTTCATCTGGGGCGACGTCGATCGGATCTCGCCGGAGGCGCCCGTTCCCGTCGTCCGCGTCGCGCGGGAGTCCGTGCACCTCGGCGGAGCGGCGAACGTCGCGGCGAACCTGGCGGCGCTGGGCGCCCGCGTCTCTCTCGTCGGGCTCGTCGGCGAGGACGCCGCCGCGGACCAGCTGCGGGCGGCGATCGAGGCCTCGGGGATCGAGTCGGCGCTGGTCGCCTCGGCGGGGCGCGCGACGACGGTCAAGACGCGCATCATCGCGCGCGCCCAGCAGGTCGTCCGCGTCGATCGGGAGCACTCCGACCCCGCCCTGCCCGAGGAGCTCAGCGCTCTCGAGGCGCGCCTCGGCGAGCGTCTCGAAGGCGCCGCCGCGCTGGTCGTGTCGGACTACGACAAGGGGGCCGCGGCCGGCGCGCTCTTGGCGTCCGTGCTGCCAGAGGCGCGGCGGAAAGGGGTCCCGGCGGTCGTCGACCCGAAGCGTCTCGACTTCTCGGTCTACCAGCCGGCGACCGTCGTCACCCCCAACCAGGCCGAGCTGGGACGGGCGGCCTCGGTCGAGATCCGCTCGGACGAGGATTGCCTCGGGGCGGCACGATCGGTCCTCGATCGGATCGACGTGGGCGCCGTGCTGGTCACCCGAGGGGAGCGCGGCATGCTGCTCGTCGAGCGCGGCCGCTCTCCGTTCGCGGTGCCTGCCTTCGCGCGCGAGGTGTACGACGTGACCGGGGCGGGGGACACCGTCGTCGCGGTCCTGGCGCTGGCCCTGGCCTCCGGGGCATCCCTGCCGGCGGCGGCGGTCCTCGCCAACCACGCGGCCGGGATCGTCGTCGGAAAGGTCGGCACGGCGACCGTCTCGGCGCAAGAGCTCCTGGCGCGGGTCGACGAGCACCCCCCCCTCCGGAGCGCCCATTCATTAACGCGCTGAGGCGCAATCACTTGACCTGATCCCGGCGAGGAATAAGTTTTGACGCCGGGACGGAATCGCGGGCGGCTGCCGCCCGCGGGGACGGCGAGTTTCGAAATCCGGTCCGGCCGCACCGGAAGCCGGATCGCGGCCCGGGGAAGGCTACCGACATGAGCGACACTCGTCTTCGAGGGGAAACCGAGGGTCTCGTGGCCGGCCGTCTCGAGGGGATGAGCGTTCCGGACCTGATGTGGCTCCTGTGCCGCAGAGGCGTCACCGGGACGCTCCACATCGAGCGCCGCGGCGTCGGGAAGCGGGTGTACTTCCAGGACGGTCGCATCGTGTTCGCGGCCTCGTCCGACCCGAACGACCGCCTCGGGGAGCTGCTGCTCCGCGAGGGGCTGATCCGCCTCGACCAGTTCGAGGAGGCGATCTCCGGGCTCGGTCCCGGGAAGAGGCTGGGCGCCGTGCTCGTCGAGAGCGGCCACCTCAGGGCGGAGGACCTCGTCGTCGCCGTGACGTCGCAGTGCCGCGACATCGTGACCGGCCTGTTCCCATGGGAAGACGGGGAGTACCGCTTCGAGGAAGGCGACCTGCCCAACCGGGAGATCGTGACGCTCGGAGTGCACACCGGAGAGATCCTCCTCCAGGGGATCCGGAGGATCCAGTCCTTCAGCCGGATCCGACACAGCGTGGGGGGGCCGAGGACGCGGTACCGGTGCTCCCCGACGGCGGCCGAGATCACGGGGGGGCTCGGGCTCAACGAGGCGGAGCGGCTCGTGCTCCAGAGGCTCCAGTCCGGGCCCGGCAGCGTCGAGACGCTGTGCCGCGAGATCTACGCGTCGAACTTCGAGATCCACCAGGCGCTTTGGGCGCTCAAGGTCCTGGGCGCGGTCTGCGAAGCGGAGGGGGCCCCGGACGTGCCCTCCGGAGCGTTCGCGGTCGAGGGCAAGTTCCCCGCGAACGGGGTCGCGGAGATCCTGGTCCGCCTCTGCCGGGCGGGGGAGACGGGGGTCCTGCACGTGACGCGCGGGACCCAGGAGCGGAGCTTCCACGTCAAGGAGGGGCGCTGCATCTTCGCCACGAGCAACGACATCGACGACGGCCTGATCGCGTATCTCCTCCGCCGCGGCGTCATCTCGCTGCGGGACCGGGAGGAGACCGCCCGCCGGCTCCTCAGCAACAAGCGGGTCGGGACGATCCTCCTGGAGATGGGCGTGCTCGACGAGAACGACCTCCGCGACGTGGTGCGGCAGCAGCTCGGCGAGATCGTCTACGACACCTTCCGCTGGGAGGACGGGGAGTATGCGTTCGTCTCCGGCGAGCTCCCGACCATCGAGGAGATCGTGATGGAATCGAGCCTCGAGGACCTCGTCTCCGAGGGCCTGAGGCGGGTGACGCCGTGGTCCCGCGTCCGCGAGGGTTGCGGCGCCGATCGCGGCGGCTACGTCGGGCTCACTCCCGACTTCCTGTCGGTGCTCGACCGGATGCGCGTCGGAGCCGACGAGTGGGAGGTCGTATCCGGGCTCGGCGAGCCCCGCAAGATCCACGAGGTGTGCCGCGCGACGAAGCTCGGGGACTTCCGGGTCTGCCAGATCCTGTGGGCGCTCCGCCTGCTCGGGGCGATTCGCGACGTGCCGGCGGAGGAAGCGGAGGCGCAGAGGTCGCGCGCGCAGGAGGAGCCCGCGGAGCCCGACCCGGCCCCGATCCCGGTGGCCGAGTCTCCTCGCGAGACCCCCGCGGTCCTCGGGGCCTTCGAGGGAACCGAGCCCGCCCCGGTCGACCCGGACCGGGCGATCCCGCCGTCCGGTTGGGCCGAGCCCGCGGCCCGCGGGGACGTGCGCGCCCCGGCGTGGCTCGCCGACCTTCGGGGAGAGGAGATGCCGCTCGGGACCTCGGTGGGGACCCCGGGCGAGGTCGTCTCGGAGCCGTGGCGGCTGGTGGCGGAGGCGTTTCCGCCTCCGGCGTGGCTGACCGCCGCCCGCGCCCTCGACGCCGGCGAGACCCCCGGGCCGGAGGACGCGAGCGCGGAGCCGGACGCCGCCGTGGAGACGCCTCCGGTGGATTCCCCCGCCGACGCGACCCGGTTCCTGTCGAGGGACGAGGTCGAGGCGGCTCTCGGTCTCGGCCCCGACGCAGGTCCCGCGGCGCGGTTCGAGCTCGCGGAGCCCGGCTCGGGCGCCGAGGAGGACCCGGCGCTCGACGAGGTCGCGGAAGAGCTTCGCACCGAGTACGAGCTGGCCGAAGCCGGAACGCACCTCGAGCCGGGGCCGTCGTCGGAGCCCCAGGAGGAGGCGGTCGCCGGCGAGCGGCCCCGCGAGGCGGCGGACGAGGCGGTGGGGTCGGAGCCGATCGCTTCCCCCGAGGGGTTTCCGGGCGCTCCGGAAGAGGCCGTCCTCGATGCGCCGGACGCCGAGGAGCTTCCGGCGGCCGTCTCTCCCGAGCCCGCGGATCCCGAGGAGGAGCCTCCCTCGGAGGGGACGCCCGAGCACCTTCTCGACCTCGACCTGGCGATCCGGCGGTTCAACCAGCGGCACCGGGTCCTCTACCGCGCGATCCGGTCCGAGATCGGCGCCGGGGCGGCCAACTTCATCCGTTCCTGCCGGGGCGGTCTGGGGGAGGAGTTCGACGAGCTGTTCGCCGAGAGCCGCCTCCTGCCCGACGGGACCTGGGACGCGGACAGCCTGAAGAGGATCGCGAGGGAGAAGCGCGTGCAGGAGCCCTGGCTCGGCCTCGAGCGGCTCCTCGACCGGGAGTTCGAGATGCTCCGGCCGCAGATCGGCGAGGCGAGGGGAAAGGCGCTCCGCGAGCAGCTGATCGAGGTGACTCGCTGAGGGAACGGGTTCGAGGGCCCGGTTCCGGCCGACCCGCCGGAAGGGCCGCCGGCTCGCCGGCTCAGACGGCGCGGCCGCCGGAGTAGGCTCCGTTCCCGGAGTCGTCCTGCCAGCCTTCGCCCTCGGCGTCGTACACCGGCGCGCTCGCGGGCGGCTCGCCCGCCGGGGCCGGCCGGCCCGCCGCGCCCCCTCCGGACGCGGGGCCCTCGTCCTGGATCGCGTCCGGCTCCGCCGCCGGGGGCCGGGCGCTCTGGGTCCCCAGGTACTTCCGCTCCGTCTCGATCCTCTGGATCTCCTGCCGCAGCCGCCGGTTCTCGATCCGGAGGTTCGCGCCCTCGGCGACGGCGATCACTCCCGCGTACACGATCCCCGCGAGGACCGAGATCATGACGACCGCGAAGAGAGGGACGTCGCGATGCTGCGTGTCCCAGACGGTCACCTCGACGAGGGTGTCGAGGTTCGTCAGGACGAACCCGAGGATGTTCACGAGGAGGAGGATGGTCAGCACGATCACGAGCAGCCGCATCGCCGCCTCACCGCGCCTTGAAATGGGATCCGGAGATCCCCTCCCACGTTCCCTGCGCCTTGAGCAGGAGGGTCACGATCTCGCGCACCGCCCCCTCGCCTCCGCGCCGCTCCGTCACCCAGCGGGCCGCCATCCGGGCCTCCTCCGAGGCGTCGGCCGGGGCCACGCCCAGGCCGACTCGCCGGAGGACCGGCACGTCCACCAGGTCGTCGCCCACGTAGCATATCTCGTCGTCGCCCAGCCCGAGTCGGTCGCGGATCGCCTCGTACGTCCCGATCTTCTCGAGAACGCCCAGGTGGACCTCCTCGATCCCCAGCTCGCTCGCGCGCGCCTCGACGACCCGCGACGCGCGTCCCGACACGATCCCGAAGCGGAGCCCGAGCCTCTGGCCCATCTTGACGCCGTAACCGTCCCGCACGTGGAACGCCCGCCCCTCCGTGCCGTCCGAGAACTGGAGCAGCTTGCCGTCGGTCAGGACGCCGTCCGCGTCCATCAGGACGAGGCGAACGTTCCTGGCCCTCTCGAGGATCGACTCCGGAACCTCGCGCATCGCCCCGCTCCCCGTCCCGGCGCGCGCCGCGCCCTCAGAACAGCTGCGTTCTCCACAGGTCGTGCAGGTGGACGACGCCGACGACCTCGCGGCCGTCGCCGACGACCGGCAGCGACGTGATGTGGCGCTCCTCCATCGCCTTGAGCCCCTCGGTGGCCAGGCCCCCGGACCCGATCGTCGCCGGCGTCCGGGTCATGGCGTCCGCTGCGGTCGCCCGCAGGGGATCCGCCGAGCGCAGCATCAGCCGCCTGAGGTCTCCGTCCGTCACGACCCCCTCGAGGCGGCCCAGGTCGTCGACGACGCACGCCATCCCGAGCTTCTTCTCGGACATCACCCGGATCGTGTCGGAAATCGGGGACGTCGCGCGGACGGTCGGAACGGCGTCGCCCGAGTGCATGAGCTCCGACACGGTGAGCAGCCTGCGGCCGAGGCGCCCGCCCGGATGGAAGCGCGCGAAGTCGCCGGTCGAGAACCCACGGCTCTCGTAGCAGGCGACGGCCAGGGCGTCCCCCATCGCGAGCGCGGCCGTCGTCGAGGCCGTCGGGACGAACTCGAGGCTTCCCGCCTCGCGCCGGACGCCCACGTCGAGGTGCGCGTCCGCGTGCCGGGCGAGCGTCGATCCGGGGTCGCCGGAGAGGGCCACGATCGAGGCGCCGAGGCGCCGAATGACCTCGAGGAGGCGGACGATCTCCTCGGTCTCGCCCGAGTTCGACACGGCGACCACGACGTCGCCGGCGACGATCATCCCGAGATCTCCGTGGATCGCCTCGGCCGGGTGCATGAAGTAGGCGGGGGTCCCCGTCGAGGCGAGGGTCGCGGCGATCTTCTGCGCGACGATCCCGGACTTCCCCATCCCCGTGAGGACGACCCTCCCCCGGCAGCCGACGACGATCTCGACCGCGCGGTCGAACGCCTCGCCCAGCCGGGAGGCGAGGGCGGCCACGGCGCGCGACTCCTCCTCGAGCACCCTTCGGGCGGTTTCTCGCACCAAGGAAGCACCTCCGGAAACGCCGGTCGAATGATACCGCAGACGCTCAGCGGCCGTGCCCGGAGGTCGAGAGCCCCTCCCGGGACGCGCCGTCGAGACGCGGCCACGACCCGCCGGGGGTCGCGATCCACAGGATCCTGAAGGTCCCGTCGTCGAGCCGCCTCGCGTGGACGCTCCCGAGGATCGTCCCCCCGCCGGGGAGGTCCGCGGCGAAGTCGACCGCCGTCACGCCGTTCCCGGAGAGCGCCTCGGTCGAGACGACCCTCGGGCTCCCGGCCCCGCGGAGGGGGAGGAGCGCGGCGGCGAGCGCGCCCGGGTCCCGGGTTGCGAGGCCCGGGTCGAGGAGCGCCCGGAGATCCTCGGCGCCCGGGGCTTCCGACCTCGCGAGGACGAACAGCTCGAGCGCCGCGGATCCGGCGTCCCGCGGCGGCCGGACCGCGAACCGCTCCCTTCCGGAGCAAGCCGCGGCCGCGGCGAGCAGCAGGACGATCACGCGTGGGGCGAGCCGCATCCGGCCTCTCGAGCCCGAGGGCTTCCCGCCGGTCAGCGCCGGGGCTCGGCCGCCGGCTCGCCGGCGCCCCCGGCCCCGCGCCGCGCCAGCCGGTGGCGGTACGACGCGGCGACGAACTCCCGGAACAGGGGGTGCGGCGCCAGCGGCCGGGACTTGTACTCCGGGTGGAACTGGCAGGCGAGGAACCACGGGTGATCCCCGAACTCCACGATCTCGACGAACTTCCCGTCGGGGGACCGTCCCGCGATGCGGAGGCCCGCGGCCTCGAGCTTCGGGACGTACTCCCGGTTGACCTCGTAGCGGTGCCGGTGGCGCTCCTGGACCCTGCCGGCGCCGTACGCCGCGCGGGCGAACGATCCTTCTGCGAGGTCGGCCGGGTAGGCGCCGAGGCGCATCGTTCCGCCCATCGCCTCGACGCCGAGGAGATCTCGAAGCTTGAAGATGACCTTGTGCGCGGTTCCGTCGTTGAACTCCGTCGAATCCGCGCCCTCGAGCCCGCACAGGTTGCGCGCGCACTCGATGATCGCCGTCTGCATCCCGAGGCAGATCCCGAAGAAGGGGACCTTCCGCTCGCGCGCGTAGCGGATCGCCTCGACCATGCCCGCCACGCCCCTCACGCCGAACCCCCCGGGCACGAGGATCCCGTCCACCCCCGCGAGCTCCGACTCGAGCTTGCCGTCGGTCATCTCCTCCGCCTCGATCCACCGGAGCCGGACCCGCAGGCGGGACGCGGTGCCGCCGTGGACGAGCGCCTCGTTGAGCGACTTGTAGGAGTCCTCGTACGCGACGTACTTGCCGACGATGCCGATCGTCACCTCGTCGGCGGGATGGCGGATCCGGTCGACCAGGTCCTCCCAGTCGGCGAGGTTCTTCTTGCGGTACGGGAGGTCCAGGAGCTTCATGATGATCTCGTCGATCCCCTCGTTCGACAGCGCCAGAGGCACCTCGTAGATCGACTCGACGTCCTTCGCGGTGATGACCGCGTCCTCGGAGACGTTGCAGAACAGCGCGATCTTGCGCTTGAGGTCGGAGGGGAGCGGACGGTCGCAGCGGCAGAGGAGGATGTCCGGCTGGATGCCGATCGCCCGCAGCTCGCGCACCGAGTGCTGGGTGGGCTTCGTCTTCAGCTCTCCCGACGCCGCGATCCACGGGACGAGCGTGAGGTGGACGAAGAGGGCGTGGCTCCGGCCCACGTCGAGCCGGAGCTGGCGGATCGCCTCGAGGAACGGCTGCGACTCGATGTCGCCGACGGTTCCCCCGATCTCGACGAGCTGGACGTCGTTCCCCTCCGACACGGTCAGGATCGAGTCCTTGATCTGGTCCGTGATGTGCGGGATCACCTGCACCGTCGCGCCGAG
>CAZPWK010000050.1:0-13765 GCA_964590285.1 uncultured Acidobacteriota bacterium
GACCGCGACGCACACCGGGGCGTCGGCGAGGAACCTGCCGTGATCGGCCAGGGCGGCGAACCCGCTCCTCGTCGCCGCGTCCGTGACCGCCACGAACTCCCAGGGCTGGCCGTTCCCCGAGGTCGCGGCGAGCCTCGCGGCGTCCACGATCCTCTCGATCACGGGGCGGGGAATCGGATCGGGGCGGAACGAGCGGGTGCTGTGGCGGGCCGAGATCGCTTCGAGCGCTTCCATGGCGGCCTCCGGTGGGGGAACGGCCCGAGCATAACGGGATCGGGGGCCTCCGCAAAGCCCGCCGCGGCCGCCCGCCGCGCCGTTGACAGGGGGGGCGCGGAGAATCGAAACTGGCGGCTCCGCGAGACGTATTCACCGGCGTCGGCCCGGGCGCGTCGCCGCCCGGCGGGGGAGGAACCTCGGCATGAGAAAGAGACTCACGGCGTTCGTCGCGATCGGTCTCCTGACGCTCGTCGCCGCCTTGCCGGCCGTCGCCGGCGGGGCGCCCGAGCTGATCCCGCTCGACAAGCTCTTCGGCAACCCGGTCAAGGCGGGCCCGCAGATCTCGCCGGACGGCACGCGGCTCAGCTACCTGGCGCCGTCGGACAAGGGCGTCCTCAACGTCTGGGTCAAGACCCTGGGGAAGGACGACGACGCCCAGATCACGAACGACACCTACCGCGGCATCCGGATCCACATGTGGGCCCACGACGGGAAGCACGTCCTCTACCTCCAGGACGTCGGGGGGGACGAGAACTGGCACGTGTATTCGACGGACCTCGAAAGCAAGGTCGTCCGAGACCTGACCCCGTTCCAGGGGATCCGGGCGCAGGGGATCAACCTCGACGAGGACCACCCGAACGAGATGCTCGTGGGCCTCAACCTCCGCGACCGCCGGGTGTTCGACATGTACCGCGTGGACCTGGCGACCGGGGCGATCGTCCTCGACACCCGGAACCCCGGCGACGTCGTCGGCTGGATCACGGACGACGCGTTCCGGATCCGCGGCGCGATGGCGTCGAACCCCGCGGACGGAAGCACCATCCTCAGGGTCCGCGACGGCGCCGACGCCGCCTGGCGCGAGGTCGCCGTCTGGCCGTTCGGCGAGGAGGGCGGCGCCGTCGCCTTCACGAAGGACGGGAAGGCGCTGTGGACGGAGACCTCGATCGGGTCCGACACGACGCGTCTCGTGAAGATGGACGCGGCGACGGGCCAGGAGCTCCAGGTCGTCGCCGCGAACCCGAAGTGCGACATCGGCGGCGTGATGATCCACCGCAAGACCCGCGAGATCCAGGCGGTCGCGTTCAACTACCTGCGGAACGAGTGGACGGTCCTCGACCCCTCGATCCGGGCGGACTTCGAGGCCCTCGCGAAGGTCCGGCGCGGCGAGTTCTACGTCGGCGCCCGCGATCTCGCGGACAAGAACTGGATCGTCGTCTACCAGACCGACGACGGCCCGGTCGCGTGGTACCTCTGGCGAAGGGAGGCCAAGCAGGCCGACTTCCTCTTCGTCAACCAGCCGGACCTCGAGAAGTACGCGCTGGCCCGGATGGAGCCGAAGGTCATCCGGTCGCGCGACGGCTTCGACCTGGTCTCGTACCTGACGCTTCCCCCGGGAGCCGAGCCGAAGGGCCTCCCGCTCGTCCTCAACGTGCACGGCGGCCCCTGGGCACGGGACGGCTGGGGGTACAACCCCGAGGCGCAGTGGCTCGCGAACCGCGGCTACGCCGTCCTCCAGGTGAATTTCCGCGCATCGTCCGGTTTCGGGAAGAAGTTCCTGAACGCCGGGAACGGCGAGTGGGGCGCCGCGATGCAGAACGACCTGACGGACGCCGTGAAGTGGGCGGTCGCCGAGGGGATCGCCGACCCGAAGAGGGTCTGCATCTACGGGGGCTCGTACGGCGGGTACGCGACGCTCGCGGGCCTCGTGTTCACGCCGGATCTCTACACGTGCGGCGTGGACATCGTGGGGCCCTCGAACATCAAGACCCTGCTGGAGTCGATCCCGCCGTACTGGGGACCGATCAAGAAGCAGTTCGTGCTCCGGATCGGCGACGTCGAGAAGGACGAGGCCTTGAACCGGAAGGTCTCGCCCCTGTTCCACGTGGACAAGATCCGGGTGCCGTTGATCATCGCCCAGGGCGCCAACGACCCGCGCGTCAACATCCGCGAGTCGACC
Organism: uncultured Acidobacteriota bacterium; assembly: GCA_964590285.1. Lineage (GTDB taxonomy): Bacteria > Acidobacteriota > Polarisedimenticolia > Polarisedimenticolales > JAIQFR01 > CALMJU01. The sequence continues at coordinate 2,174 of CAZPWK010000050.1, forward strand.
CAGATGGTCGAGGCGATGCGGGCCAAGGGGCTGCCGGTCACCTACGTCGTCTACCCGGACGAGGGGCACGGGTTCGGGCGTCCGAACAACCGGCTCGACTTCTACGGGCGGGTGGACGAGTTCCTGGCGAAGCACCTGGGCGGCCGCTCGCTCCCGTTCGCGAAGGTCGAGGGAGCCACGGGAGAGTTGCGGTAGCCGCGGGGAATCTGGAAGTTCTTGCCGGGTAGAGCGACGGTTTTTGCCTCCCGTCCGGGAGGCGCGTCGGAAAAAAGCCGCGGGGGATAGCCGTCCCCCGCGGTATGTTTCTTGCAGTTTTTCGGGGTCAAGATGTGGGATCACCCCGGCATCCCCGTGCCAGGCGGCCCCCTGGAGGCCTGGTGCAATCTTTGCTCGAAGCGGGTCCGCGAAGCGGACCACGAGTTCTGCGCGGCCTGCCGGGCGGCCTACGCCGTCTTCTGCGAGCGGCTCGGCCTGTCCGGGCCGGCGATCCTTCCGAGCGGGCCCCGGCTGCAAGAGTCCCCTTGAGGCCGTAGGCCGCGTCCGCCTTGACCCGAGGGCGGCCCCGGTCGAGACTGGCGATTCCGGCGGACGCGCGTGCCCGCGCCCGGCGGGGGAGGGGCCCGGACATGAGAAAGAGATCCACGGCACTCGTCGCGATCGGCGTCCTGGCGCTCGCCGCCGCCTTTCCGGCCGTCGCCGGGAAGGCGCCCGAGCTGATCCCCCTCGACAAGCTACTGGGCAACCCGGCCAAGGGGAGCCCGCAGATCTCGCCGGACGGCACGCGCCTCGCCTACCTGGCCCCGTCGGACAAGGGCATCCTGAACGTCTGGGTCAAGACCCTGGGGAAGGACGACGACGTCCAGATTACTGACGACACGTACCGCGGTATCTGGGAATTCATGTGGGTCCTCGACGGGAAGCGCGTCCTCTACTTCCAGGACGTCGGGGGGGACGAGAACTCGCACGTGTACTCGGTCGACCTCGACACCAAGATCGTCCGCGACCTGACGCCGTTCCAGGGGATCGGGGTGATGGAGATCGAGCTCGACGAGGACCACCCGAACGCGATGCTCGTCGGCCTCAATCTCCGCGACCCCGGCGCGTTCGACATGTACCGCGTCGATCTCACGACCGGGGCGGTCGTCCTCGACACGGAGAATCCCGGGGACGTCGTCGGATGGATCATGGACGACGCCTTCCGGATCCGCGGCGCGATTGCGATGAGTCCCGAAGACGGCTCCAGGATCCTCAGGGTCCGCGACGGGGCGGACGCGCCCTGGCGCGAGATCGCCGTCTGGCCGTTCGGCGAGTACGGCCGCGGGATCGCCTTCACGAAGGACGGGAAGGCGCTGTGGGCCAAGACGTCGCTCGGGTCCGACAAGACGAGTCTCGTGAAGATGGATGCGGCGACGGGGAAGGAGCTGGCCGTCGTCGCCTCGAACCCGAAGGCGGACGTCGGCGACGTGATGCTCCACCGGAAGACCCGGGAGGTGCAGGCGGTCTCGTTCGACTACCTGCGCAACGAGTGGACGGTCCTCGACCCCTCGGTCCGGGCCGACTTCGAGGCGCTCGCAAGGGTTCAGCGCGGCGAGTTCTACATCCAGTCCCGCGACCTCGCGGACAGGAGCTGGATCGTCCTGTACCGGGCCGACGACCGTTCCCCCTCGTGGTACCTCTGGCGGCGCGACGCGAAGCGAGCCGAGCTTCTTTTCGTCATGAGTCCGGACCTCGAGAAGTACACGCTCGTCCGGACGGAACCGGCGATCGTCCGTTCGCGCGACGGCCTCGACCTCGTCTCGTATCTCACGCTTCCGCCGGGGGCCGAGCCGAAGGGCCTCCCGCTCGTCCTCGACGTGCACGGCGGCCCCGATATCCGCGACGACTGGCGGTACGACCCCGAGGTGCAATGGCTCGCGAACCGCGGCTACGCCGTGCTCCAGGTGAACTTCCGCGGGTCGTCCGGCTTCGGCAAGAAGTTCCGGAGCGCGGGGCACGGCCAGTGGGGGGCCGCCATGCAAAACGACCTCACGGACGCCGTGAAGTGGGCGGTCTCCGAAGGGATCGCGGACCCGAAGAGGATCTGCATCTACGGCGGGTCCTACGGCGGGTACGCGGTGCTCGCGGGGCTCGCGTTCACGCCGGACCTCTACGCCTGCGGCGTGGACATCGTCGGCCCCTCGAACCTCAAGACGTTGCTGGAGTCGACGCCCGAGGAGTGGGGGACGGCAAGGAAAGAGATGGAGCTCATGATCGGCGACGTCGAGCGCGACGAGGCGTTCAACCGGAAGGTCTCGCCCCTCTTTCACGCCGAAAAGATCCGGGCGCCCTTGATCATCGCGCAGGGTGCCAACGACCCGCGCGTCCCGATCCGCGAAGCCGACCAGATGGTCGAGGCGATGCGGGCCAAGGGGCTGCCGGTGACCTACGTGGTCTACCCGGACGAGGGGCACGGTTTCGCGAGGCCGGAGAACCGGCTGGACTTCTACGGGCGGGTGGACGAGTTCCTGGCGAAGCACCTCGGAGGACGCTCGCTGCCGTACACGAAGATCGAGGGGACGACGGCGGAGCTGCGGTAGCCTCCGGATGGGGGAGCCCGATCTCAGGGCGAGGAGACCCCGATGGCGAGACGAGGCGGAGGTGGAAGGTACGGGGCGCTGACGCAGCTCGGCCGCCGGGCGGCGATCCCGGCGTCGCCGGAGGAGGCGACGCTCGAGCGCGTGCCGAGCCCGCATCCTCGAGAAACCTACCTCGTGCGCTTCCAGGCGCCCGAGTTCACCTGCCTCTGCCCGGTCACCGGGCAGCCGGACTTCGCCCGCCTCGTGATCGACTACGTCCCGCGCGCCTGGATCGTCGAGAGCAAGTCGCTGAAGCTCTACCTGGCTTCCTTCCGCGGCCACCGAGGGTTCCACGAAGACGTGACGGTGGCGATCGGGCTCAGGATCGCGGGCCTGCTGAAGCCGAGGTGGCTCCGGATCGGCGGCTACTGGAACCCACGCGGGGGGATGCCGATCGACGTCCTCTGGCAGACCGGCAGGCTGCCCCGAGAAATCCTGCCGCCGGATCCGGGCGTCTCCCCCTACGTCGGGCGCTGAGCCCGGGCCCGCGCCCGACGGATCACAGGAGCTTCCGCAGCTTCTCGTAGCCCCGCCGGATCTCCTCCGCCGCGAGATCGAAGGCGGCGCCGACCTCCTTGGCGGTCTCCGCCGCGACCTCCTTCGCCGGGGCCGCCTTCCGCCGAAGCTCCGCGAGACGGGCCTCGAGCTTCTCCCACTCGTCCGCCGCCTCCTTCTTGCCGAGGTGGATCTTGAGGGCCAGCTCGTCCCGCTCCTGCCTGAGCTTCGCGAGGATCGCGTCCGTCTTCTTCCGCATCTCTTCCATGGCGACGCCTCCCTGGAGCGAACCCGCGGACCCTCCGATTCTAACCCTCCGCCGCCCGGAGGGCCTCTTCGGGCGTACACTCTGGGGGAGGGGCGGCGGCCATGACCTCCGGGCTCGAATCCACCTGCCAGTTCGACGCCGACGACATCCAGCTGCGTCTGGACGTCACCGTGGCGGGGGACCGCGAGGCGATTCCCGGAATCGTCGAGCGGATCATGGCGCTCGTGCGCGAGACGGGCTGCGCGGCGGGGAGCGAGTTCGAGGTCGAGCTCGCGCTCAACGAGGCGATCGCGAACGCCGTCGTCCACGGCTGCGGGAACGACCCCGCGAAGCGGATCCGACTGTGCGTCGCCTGCCAGGCCGAGCACGGGATGCTCGTCGCCGTGCGCGATCCCGGAGAGGGGTTCGATCCCTCGACGCTTCCGAGCCCGATCGTCGGCGAGAGGATCTACGAGTCCCACGGCCGGGGGATCTTCCTGATCCACCGCCTGATGGACGAGGTCCGCTTCGAGCGGGGCGGCACCGAGATCCGGATGCGGAAGAAGCGAAGGTAGGCGCCCGCGCGCTCCTCCGATGATCGACACGCACTGCCACCTGACGCACCCGCGCTTCGAGGCCGACGTCGACGCGGCGATCGCCCGGGCCCGCGCCGCGGGGCTGGCGGGGGCCGTCACGATCGGGACCGGCGTCGAAGACGCGAGGAGAGGGCTCGACCTCGCGGCGCGCCACCCGGGGTTCGTCCTGTGCGCCGCGGGCGTCGACCCGTTCACGGCCCACGCGAGGGGAGACGCCTTCGGCGACGAGATCGCGGCGCTCCGGGAGCTCCTCGAGACCGGCCGGTTCGTCGCGCTCGGGGAGTGCGGCCTCGACTACCACCACGACCTCGACCCGCGCCCGGTGCAGGCCGAGCGATTCGAGCGGCAGCTCGACCTCGCGGAGGAGCTCGGCCTTCCGGTCGTCGTCCACGTTCGCGAGGCGCACGACGACGTGCTCGCGATCCTCGCCGGCCGGGGGCGGAGCCGGGGAGCGATCCACAGCTTCTCCGGAGGTCCCGCCGAGGCGGAGCGGTACGTCGCGCTCGGCTGGCACCTCGGCTTCAACGGGATCGTCACCTTCCCCGGCGCGGGGGGGCTCCGCGAGGCCGCCCGGGCGGCGCCGTCCGACCGTATCCTGCTCGAGACCGACAGCCCCTACCTCGCGCCCGTTCCGGTCCGGGGCCGGCGGTGCGAGCCGGCCCACCTGGTCCACACGCTCGCGAGGCTCGCCGAGGCCCGGGGGGAGTGCCCGGAATCGCTCGCCGCCGCGGCCGCCGCGAACGCGCGGAATCTCTTCGGGATCTAGCGCGGCCCGAGCGCCGTGAAGGTCGACCCGCCCAGGCGCTCGGTGAAGATCTCTTCCATGGAGGCCAGGGGCGCCTCGGCCCGAAGCCTCTCCAGAGTTCTTGAGCGGAGGATCGCGTAGCGCGCCCGGCCGCTCTCGATCTCCCCGAGCAGCGCCTCGTCCGTCTCGACCTCGGTCCCGCGCCGCCCCGAGTAGAAGAGGATCAGCTCGAACTTGTCCCGCTCGACGACGATCCGCTCCCCCGCGGGAACGGCCTCCGCGACCCGCGCGCCGAAGGCGCGTCCCCCCTGCCAGCGGCTCCAGGCCGCCCCGCCGACCGCCCCCGAGATCAGGAGCGTCGCCGCGGCTCCGAGGGCGGCGGCCACGAGCGCCTCCTGCGGCCGGCCGCGACGCGACGCGAGGAGCGCCGCCACCGAGCCTGCCGCGAGCGCCAGGCCGGCGACGGAGAGGGCGGCCGTCTCGAGCGGGCCGATCGCGCCGGACAGGAGCCTCGAATCCCCGAGCGCGCCGGTCGCGGCGGCCAGGGGCGGCGCCGCGGCGATCGCCAGCCCGAGCGCCGCCGTGAGCCCGAGCGGGACGTCGCGCCACGCCCGTCGCAGCGGCCCGCCGGGCCGTCCCGCGTCGAGGAACGCGGCCGCCGCGAGAAGCGAGATCGCCGGGAACGCGGGCATCACGTACACGCCGCGCTTGCCCGTGGACCCGGAGAAGAACAGGTAGCCGAGAGCGAGGAAGATCGCGGCGGCCCGGGCCGCTAGGGCGGAGGGGGAGTCCTCGCGGCGGCGCCAGGCGAGCACCGCGCAGGCGATCGCGGCCGGGAGGAGGAAGGTCCACGGCAGGAGGTCCGAGGGGGTCTGGTAGAGATAGAAGTACCAGGGCTTGACCGAGTTCCACGCGTGCAGGTAGCGGGTCACGGTCTGGGTGAAGATCGCGTTCCAGGAGTAGCCGCCGCCGACCCTCTCGCCGGCCGCGACGAGCCACCCGCCGACGAGGAGGGCGAACGCCAGGGGCCCCTCGGGCCGGACGAGCCTGGCGAGAGGGCGCAGGCGGCGCCTCGCGGCCGCCTCTCCGGCGAGCCAGAACGCGGGCCACAGGAGGGCCGGCGGCCCCTTGGTCAGGACCCCGGCGGCCGCCGCGAGCCATCCGGCGAGGACCCGGACCCTCGGGCCGATCCGCCCTCCCGCGCTCTCCTCGAACGCGGCCTCGCGCCAGAGCGTCAGCGCGACGAACGCGAAGGCCGCCATCGTCATGTCGCACGAGACCCACTGCGCCTTCTGGAAGAACTCGACCCCCGTGAGGAGCACGAGAGCGCCTCCCGCGCCGACGGCCGCGGATCCCCAGAGCCTCCGCCCGAGCCGCGCGGTCAGGAGGAGCACGACCAGCGCGCCGATCGCGGAGGGGATGCGCGCCGTCGTCGCCGTCACGCGCCCGGCCGGGAGGGAAGCGAGGTCGATCGCCCAGAACAGGATGGGCGGCTTGTCCGGGTAGGGGACGTCGCCGATCCTCGGCACGATCCAGTCGCCGAGGTCGAACATGTTCTGGGCCTGGTGCGCGAACCGCGGCTCGTCCGGCGGAATCACTTCGCGGACGGGAAGGAGGCAGACGACCAGCAGGAGCCAAAGCGCGACGAGAAGACGTCGCGAGCGCGCCGAGTCGAGCGGACCCTCCCGTGTCACGGCCTGGGCCGCCTCCTAATCCGGGGACAGCGACCGATTTCGCTCCGGGGAACCGTCCGGGTCCGGGCCGGGTCCGGAATTCGGTTGCCGTCCCCGATTCTCGCACACCTTCTCGATGGAGAAGGCGGCGGGGTCGGGTAGCTTGCCCCTGCGCGCGAGATCGGCCAGCGCGCGCTCGGTGGGCGTCTCCGAGTCCCGCGCCCGGTACGCCTCGCGCCGCGCGCGCACCTCGGGATCGTCGAGGAGCGGGCAGTACGCCCTCAGGGCGGGCAGCAGCCTGCGCCAGCGGCGCTCGGTGAAGACGTTCGGCTGCCAGGACTCGTCCCACTCCGGCGTCACGAACTCCCGGAGGTCGAGCGGCCGGTCGAGCCGCCATCCGCCGTCGGTCTTGCGGAGCCCGGGCGACGCCTCGTCGCAGAGCCGGTCGTAGAACCGCATGCCCGCGTGGTTCGCCTCGAGGTCCGCCGGGGAGAACACTCCGGAGGAGGTCGTCCCGAGGACGGTCCGCTCCACGAGCATTCCCTTCCGGATCGCCCGGCGCTCCGCCTCGTCGGGCGGGAGCCCCTTCCGGACGTAGCTCCTGCGCCAGCCGTGCTGGAGGTATCCCTCGGAGAGGAAGTGGGTCAGCTTGTCGGTGCCGAACCGGACCCCCGCCGCCTCGATCGTCGGGCTGGGGGGCATCCTCCGCACGGCGTCCAGGGGGGACGCGAACGCGTAGAGATACTCCTCGCGGTATCGCAGCTCCTCTTCCGGCGAGGAGGGAACGCGATCGACGAGGGAGGTGTTCATCGCCCACAGCTCCGGCTTCCAGAAGAGCAGGAAGCGGAAGCGGGAAGCGATCCGGTCGACGACGTCCTCGCATGCGCCGGGATCCCGGCCGGCACCGGCGTTGATCTCCTCCAGGGCGTCCTCGATCCCGGCGTTGACGTGGGCGTTGAGGACGTCGGTCGAATCGCGGATCGTCCGTCCCCAGGCGTAGAACTGGTCGGTCTCGATCCCGGAAACGGGCAGCACCGCGAGGAGAAGAACGGGGACGGCCACCGATCTTCGAAGATTCGCTCGCCGTGTCGCGAAGCTCCCACGAAAATCGGTTGCGGTCCCCGTTTTCAGAATCCCCATCCGATCCCCCCCGAGAGCAGCCACTTCGGCGCCCCCGGCGCGCTCGACACCCGCCGGAACGCGCCGATCCGGAAGCAGGCGATCGAGATCGTGAAGTCGGCCCGGACCCCCGCGAGCGTCTGCGACGCGGGATCGAGCGGGGTCTCCCCCCACGTCCGCAGGACGGAGCCCTTGACGGAATAGCCGACGTACACGCTCCGCAGGAAGAACGAGTTGCGTCCCAGCTCGCCGACGAGGCTTCCCCAGCCGACGCTGACCGAGCCGCCGCCGGTGCCCGCCTCGGCCTGGGCGAGCGGGCCCCGGAAGTCGCAGACGGTCGTGCAGTCGTAGTCGCGCGGGTGGCGGTAGGCGAGGACGCCTCCCTCGACGGTGAAGCGCTCCGGGTACGAGTAGCGGACCGCGAGCGTGCCGGTCCGGCGCCGCGCCTGGTCTCGAAGCTCCTCCCGCACGCGGGCCTTCGCCTCGTCCGCCGGAGCGCCCGCTCCCGCGCAGGCCGCCCCCGCGGCGGCGAGCGCGAGCGCCAGGGCGGGGGCCCGCGCCCTCACGGCGCCCCGGTCCTCGGGCGTCCCGCGAGCCACTCGAGCCACTCCGAGAGGACGACGACGGTCCAGATCGCGCGGGAGCGGTCCGCCGCGGACGCGCGATGCTCGTCGAGGATCGCGAGGGCCGCGCGGGGGTCCACGCCGACGCCTGCGAGGCGCGGCGAGGCGAGGCGCTCGCGCGCCCAGTCGTGAAGCGTGCCGCGCAGCCACGACGCCAGAGGGACGGAGAGCCCGCGCTTCTTGCGGTGGACGATCCCCCGGGGGAGGTAGCGCAGCGCGAATCGCTTGAGGAAGACCTTCGTCGTCACGCCTCGGACGCGCTCGCTCGCCGGGAGCGTGGCCGCGAACTCCATCACGTCCTTGTCCAGGAAGGGCGCCCGGAGCTCGAGGGACGACTGCATGCCGGCCCGGTCGGCCTTGGTCAGGAGCCCCTCGGCGAGCGACGTCTCGAGGTCGTGCAGCTGCACGAGGTCGAGGAGGTCGGCGCCCCCGGGGGCGGGGCCCCACGTCCCCGGGTCCGCCACGCCCAGCCGCGCCAGCAGCTCCGGCGGGACGCTCGAGGTCCACAGGCGGTGCCGCTCCATCCCCTCGAGCCCCGCGCCGTCGAGGAATCGCTTCAGCAGGAACGAGATCGTCACCTTCCGGTCGGAGACCGGCCACGCCCGCACGGCCCTCTCGACGAGGACCCGGAGCGGCGCGGGGACGCGGCGCCATCGCTCCGAGATCCGCGCGCCGATGTACGTCGGGTAGCCCCCGAAGATCTCGTCCGCCCCCTCGCCGACGAGAACGACCTTGACGTCCTCGGCGGCCCGGCTCGCGAGCGCCGAGGCCGGCACCCACGCCGGGTCTCCGAGAGGCTCCCCCGCGAGCGCGACGAGCTTCGCGATCCTCTTCGGGAAGTCGCCGGCCTCGAGCCGCACGCTCGCGAGCGGGATGCCGAGGCCCCGGGCGGCCCGCTCCGCGAAGGCGCCCTCGTCGTAGGAGGCCTCGCCGAACCTCACGGTGTACGCGCCGAACCGGTGCCCCGGCCGCACCGCCTTCATGACGGCGGCGACCAGCGAGGAGTCGACCCCTCCCGAGAGGAACACGCCGAACGGAACGTCGACCTCGCTCTGCCGGAGGACCGCCCGGCGGAACACCTCGTCGAAGCGGTCGAGGGACGGCTCGACCTTGACCGACTCGGCGATGCCGAGCCTCCAGTAGCGGCGGGCCGTCGCCCCGCTCCCGTCGAGCGCGACGACCTCTCCCGGCGGCACCCGCTTGAGCTCCAAGAAGGAGGTCCAGGGCGCCGCGAAGCAGCCGTAGCGCAGGTAGTGGGCGATCGCCTCCCGGCCCGGCGTCAGCGGAGTCGCGGCGTCGGCGACCGCGGCCGCGACCTCGGACGCGAACAGGGCCTCGTCCCCGCGCGGCGCGTAGAACAGCGGCCGCTCGCCGGCCCGGTCGCGCGCGAGGAGGAGCCTCCGCGAACGCGGGTCCCAGATCGCGACGGCGAACGCCCCGATCAGGCGCTCGACGAAGGCGTCGCCGCACTCGAGGTAGAGCGGCGCGACGACCGCGATGTCGGTGTCGAGGGCGACGCGCCGTCCCCTCCCCGCGAGCCAGGCGCGCAGCTCGACGTGGTTGTCGATCTCGCCGTTGCAGACGGCCAGGACTCCGGTCTCGGCGTCCACGAGGGGCTGCGATCCGGAGTCGAGGCCGCGGATCGCGAGGCGGGTGGCCCCGAACACGGCGCTCGGGGAGTCCTCGAGCCGGACCTCGTCCGGGCCGCGATGGCCGAGGACGCGGAGCATCGACTCCGCGCGCCCCCGGCGGGCCGGGTCGGGCGCCCCGGCGAACGAGACGATCCCGCAGATGCCGCACATGTCAGCTCCCCGCCGGCCCGGGGAGGAAGGCCCCCCACCAGCCGGGCGCCAGGAGGGCGACCTCCGCCCCGCGCCCGCCCGCCGCCGATTCCAGGACGGGGCGGCCGCGGTCGGTCGCGAGCAGGCAGACGGGGCCCGGCCGCGAGGCCAGCCACGCCTCCCGCTCCGCGACGGGGACGATCCCGGCGGGCCGGGCCTTCGAGCCCCGCAACGATCGGACGAGGTAGTTGCTCCGCAGCGGGGCGCCGTCGTCGCTGATCACGGTCACGGTCCTCGCGAGGTAGAACGACAGCCCCGGGGCGTAGCTCTCGACGAAGGCGACGTCGGCCTCGCGCGGGAGTTCCGAGAGCGCGGCGGCCAGCGGCCTCGCGGAGCGGCGCTCGGCGTACGCGGCGATCCCCGGGTATCCGGCCGTCACGAGGGCGACGGGCAGGACCACGAAGGCCGCGAGGGCGACCCGCGGCGCGCGCCGCGCGAAGGCGTACGCCCCGAGCGCGGCCGTCGCGCCGAGGCCGCCGAGCACGGCGGCGGCGGCCTGGCCGAGCCAGAGCGCGTCGTCGGGCCCGAGCTTCCCGACGCCGGCGATCGCCCCCGGGGCCCGGATCTCCCACGCGAGGACCGCGGAGAGCGCGAGCGCCGCCGCGCCGAGGGCCGCGCCCGCGCGGGCCACCGTCCGCCCGGCGCGCCCGCCGGGCTGGCGAATCGCGAGGGCGAAGACGCGGCCCAGGAGCGCGCAGAGCGGCACGAACCCCGGGAGGACGTAGCCGGCGTGCTTGGTCCTCGACAGGGAGAAGAAGACGAAGACCGTCGCGGCCCAGACGATCAGCAGCCGGTCGGTCCGCGACCAGAGGCGGCGGCCTCGCCACGCGGCGATCGCCGATCCGGGAAGCGCCGCGAACCAGGTCAGGAGGCCTCCGACGAGGATCGGCCCGTAGTACCAGGGGGGGCCGCCCCGCTCGAAGGAGGGACGGGTGAGGCGGTGGAACGACTCCTCGACGAGGCCGTAGCGCAGGAAATCGGGGTGCGCGCGCACGAGGGGGACGAACCAGGGGAGGACGATCGCCAGGAAGACCGAGACGCAGGCGGGTCCGAACGCCCTGCGGAGCGCGGCGGGGCGTCCGTCCGCGAGGAAGAAGGCCGCGACGGCGAGCGCCGGGACGACGAATCCGACGGGACCCTTGACGAGCGTGGCCAGCCCGGCCGCGGCGCTTCCGGCGAGGTGGAGCGCGAACCGGGCGCGCCCCTCGCGCTCCTCGGCCTCGAACGCCGCGAGGACCGCCGCGGTCGCGAAGAGGGCGAGCATCATGTCGAAGATCACGATCCTCGCGTGGAAGAACGCCATGGGCGAGGTCGCGAGGACGACGACGGCGCACGCTGCGGAGCCCGGGTCGTACCGCTTCCGGAGAAACGCGAAGAGGACGCCGAGCAGGGCCGCGGCGGACAGCGCGGAGGGGAGCCTCGCGGCCAGCTCGCTCGCGCCGAGCGCCCGGATCGCGAGCGCGCCGGCGACGAAGAAGAACGCCGGCTTGTCGAGGTACGGGTTCCCCTCGAGCGTCGGGACGAGCCAGTTCCCCGACTCCGCCATCTCCCGCGCGACCTCGGCGTTGCGGCCCTCGTCCGGCCGCATCAGGGCCGGGCCGCCGAGGCGCCAGAAGATCATCGCGGCCGCCACGAGGA
>CAZPWK010000051.1:0-13733 GCA_964590285.1 uncultured Acidobacteriota bacterium
ACGCCGGAACCCGCGTTTTCGGACCTTCCAAGGCGTTTGACCGGCGGTCCGAGCGATGCACTAGAATGGCCGGTCCGGGCGCGGCGGGTCCGTCCGACACGAGGGAATCTCGATGGCAAAGCGAAGCGGGACCGTGCGAATCGAGGCAAACAAGTGCAAGGGCTGCGGGCTCTGCGTCGTGGCGTGCCCGACGAAGTCGCTCCGGCTCGGCGACTCCCTGAACCGTCACGGCTACCATCCGGCGGAGTTCCTTCCCGGAACCGGCTGCACGGGATGCGGCGTCTGCTACTACGCGTGCCCCGAGCCCGCCGCGATCGCGGTCTATTACGTCGAGGACGACGTCGCCTGAGCGCGGCGGGAGCGGAGAGCTTGCGATGGGTCATCAGCTGATCAAGGGGAACGAGGCGATCGTCAAGGGAGCGATCCTCGCGGGGTGCCGCTCGTACTACGGCTACCCGATCACTCCCGCGAGCGAGATCGCGGAGGCCGCCGCGAAGTTCATGCCTCTGGCGGGCGGCACCTACGTGCAGGCGGAATCGGAGACCGCCGCGATCAACATGTGCTTCGGCGCCTCGGCCGCCGGCGAGCGGACGATGACCGCGTCCTCGGGGCCCGGCCTTTCGCTCATGCAGGAGGGGATCTCGTACCTCGCGGGCGCGGAGCTGCCGTGCGTGATCGCGGACATCATGCGCGGAGGGCCCGGACTCGGGAACATCGGGCCCGAGCAGAGCGACTACAACCAGATGGTCAAGGGGGGCGGCCACGGGAACTACCACACCCTCGTGTACGCGCCCGCCTTCGCGCAGGAGATGTGCGACCTGACGATGAAGGCGTTCGAGGTCTCGGACCGCTACCGGAACCCCGCGATCGTGCTCGCGGACGGATTCACCGGCCAGATGATGGAGCCGGTGCGGTTCCCGCCGAAGGCCTCCTCCCTCCCCCGCCACGACTGGGCGACGCGGGGCGACGCCGAGACCCGCGGAAACCTCCTCAGCTCGATCTACCTGTCGCACGAGGACCTCGAGAACCACAACCGGAAGCTGATGGGAAAGTACGCGCAGGCGGTGGAAGAGCTTCCCGAGTGGCGCTCGTACCGGATGGAGGACGCCGAGGTCGCGCTCGTCGGCTACGGGATCTGCGGCCGCGTCCTGAGGAGCGCGGTGGATCTCGCGCGCCGGGACGGCATCCGGGCCGGCCTGATCCGGCCGATCACCCTCTGGCCCTTCCCGCGGAAGGCGTTCGACGACGCGATCCCGACGGCGAAGCGGTTCCTCGTCGTCGAGATGTCGGACGGCCAGATGGTGATGGACGTCCGCCTCGCGGTCCGGGAGCGCCGTCCGGTCGGCTTCTACGGCCGGCAGGGGGGCATGGTGCCGACGCCCACGGAAGTTCTCGAGGTGTTGAAGGGTACGCGAGAGGAGGACCATGTCTATCACGCCGGCCTATAGCTGCCCCGACACGTTCTACGCTTCGTTCGACCGCAAGGACGGCGACCCCGGGGTCACCCACTACTGCCCCGGATGCGGCCACGGCATCGTGCACAAGTACATCGCGGAGGCCCTCCACGAGTTCGGCGTGAAGGACCGCACGATCCTCGTCAACCCGGTCGGCTGCTCGGTGTTCGCCTACTACTACTTCGACGTCGGCAACGTCCAGGTGCCGCACGGCCGCTGCCCCGCGGCCGCCACCGGGGTCAAGCGCGCGAACCCCGACGCGATCGTGCTCGGGTACCAGGGGGACGGGGACCTCGCCGCGATCGGCGGCAACGAGATCATGCAGGCCGCGAACCGCGGGGAGAACCTCTCGATCTTCTTCATCAACAACGCGATCTACGGGATGACCGGCGGGCAGATGGCGCCGACGACCCTCATCGACATGCGGACGACCACGACGCCCCGAGGGCGCCACTCGCAGAACGAGGGGTTCCCGATCCGGGTGTGCGAGCTCCTGAACGGCCTCACGGCGCCTTACTACCTCGAGCGGACCGCCGTGGGCGACAACAAGAACAACGCCAGGACCCGGAAGGCGGTCCGCAAGGCGATCGACAATCAGATCCGGAACAAGGGGTTCTCGCTCGTCGAGATCCTCTCCCCCTGTCCCACCGGCTGGAAGCAGACTCCGGTGGACGCGGCGCGGTGGACGATCGAGGAGATGACCAAGGTCTTCCCCTTGGGCGTCGTTCGCGACGGGCACGACCTCGATCTCGGACACCCCCGCCGCCGCGCGGCGGTCCCGCTCGAGAAGGTGCCGGCGACGCTCGACATCACCGAGGACGAGGCCGAGGTGGCTTTCCCCGAGCACGGGAAGCCGATCGAGGAGATGCGGGTCAAGATCTCGGGCTTCGGCGGGCAAGGGGTGCTCCTCATGGGCGTCGTGCTCGCGCAAGCGGGGATGCTCGGCAAGCGCCACGTGTCCTGGATGCCCTCCTACGGTCCTGAGATGCGGGGCGGCACCGCCTACTGCAACGTGACGATCTCGGACCGGGAGATCGGCTCACCGCTGATCCAGGATCCGACGATCCTCGTCGCGATGAACGGCCCGAGCCTCGATCGGTTCGGGAGGGACGTGACGCCCGGCGGGTCGATCTTCTACAACTCGTCGCTGATCCCGGAGGGCCCGCCCCGCAAGGACGTCCGGGCGATCCCCATCCCGGTCAACGAGATCGCGGACGGCCTCGGGAATCCCAAGGTCGCCAACATGGTGATGCTCGGCGCCCTGCTCGGCGCCGGCGTCCCGGTGTCCAAGGAGGCCGTGTTCGCAGCCCTTCCCGCCGTCGTGAAGGCGCATCACAAGAAGCTGATCGAGATCAACGAGAAGGCGCTCGAGGCGGGGATCGAAGCGGCTCGCAAGGCTCCGGCCGGGGCGTGACCCCGTTCCCCTCGCGGGATCCCGGCTCCCCCTCCCCGCCTCGGCGCGCCGGGGGATCGAGGAGCCAGGCGACCTCGGAGAGGACCATGGCGGTCGCCCCCCAGACGCGCCGCGAACAGAGGTCGTAGTACGGCACGTCGTAGTCGGTGCCCCCGATCCGGCGCGTCTCCCTGCGGCGGCGAGACGGATCGACGATCTCGCCGACCGCCGGCTCGAGGATCGTCTCGACCTCTCCCTCGAGGGGGCGGAAGCTCGGGCGGCGCCGCGCCGCGCCGACGATCGGCCGCATCACGAAGCCGCTGACGGGGACGTGGAGCGGGCTCAGCGCCCCGAGGACGCGGATCGAGCGCGGATCCGATCCGACCTCCTCGGCGGTTTCCCGGAGCGCCGCCTCCTCGACGCTCTCCCCCGGATCGACGGCCCCGCCCGGCAGCGACACCTGCCCGGCGTGGCGGGCGAGGTGCGCCGGCCGGAGCGTCAGCACGAAGCGGGAGCCCCCATCGCTCGGGAAGAACAGGAACAGGCACGCGGCGTCCCGCGCCCCCTCCGGAACGACTCCCGGGACCCATCCGCGGCGCGGGGACGGCGCCATCCGGGCGTGGGCCGCACCCCCCGGCAGCGGCCCTTCCAGGGCGCGATCGAGGCGGCTGAGCGCTTCGCTCCACTCCACGAGGGGCTCCGTGTCGGCGACCATGGTGCGGGCAGGAGCCGCTCCGGTCAAACGCGCTTGTCAAGCGGAAAGTCCCGGCTTACGATCCACCGCCGTGCCCGAAACCCCGATCTCCCGTCGCCCCGCCCCCTCTCCCGCGCCCGCCGGAGGCGATCTCGCCCCCTCGCGGGCGCACGGGCTCTTCCGCACGAAGAGCCTCGACGACCTGTTGGAGTCGGCGGGGCAGGCCGGCGAGCGGCTGCGGCGGGTCCTGGGGCCGGTTCACGTCACGCTGCTCGGGATCGGCGCGATCGTAGGCGCGGGCATCTTCGCCACGATCGGGACGGCGGCGGCCGGAGACGCCGCGCGGCCGGGGGCCGGCCCGTCCCTCATGCTCTCGTTCGTCCTGACGGCGATCGTCTGCGCGTTCACGGCCCTCTGCTACGCCGAGTTCGCGTCGATGGTGCCGATCTCGGGGTCCGCGTACACGTACGCGTACTCGACCCTCGGCGAACTCGTCGCGTGGATCATCGGCTGGGACCTGATCATCGAGTACGCCGTCGGGAACGTCGCCGTCGCGATCTCCTGGGCGAACTACTTCCGGACCCTTCTCGAGGGGGTCGGGATCCGGATCCCGCTCTGGCTCTCGACCGATTACCGCACGGCGGCGAGGATCCCCGGGCTCTACGACAGCGCCCCCCACGTCTTCGGAGTTCCGATCGTCGTGAACCTGGTCGCGTTCGCGATCGTCGCGCTCGTGACCGTCGTCCTCGTCTGGGGGATCCGCGAGTCGGCGCGCTTCAACGCGGGGATGGTCCTCGTCAAGATCGTCGTGCTGCTTTTCTTCATCGTCGTCGCGCTGAAGTTCGTCCCGGCCTCGGAGATGTCCCTCCACTGGGTCCCGTTCCAGCCGAACGGGTGGGGGGGAACGCTCGCCGGCGCGGCGGTGGTCTTCTTCGCGTACATCGGCTTCGACGCGGTCTCGACGGTCGCGGAGGAAACCCGGAACCCGAGCCGCGACCTCCCGGCGGGGATCCTCGCTTCTCTCGCCGTGTGCACCGTCCTGTACATCGCGGTGGCGGCGGTGTTCACCGGCCTCGTCCCCTATCCGGACCTCGTCCGGCGGCTCGCCCACGAGCAGGCGGAGCCGCTGACGATGGCGCTCCAGCACGTGGCCCCCGGCGCGGTCTGGGCGAGCACGATCGTCGCGTTCGGGTCGGTCGTGGCCCACACGGCGGTCCTCCTGGTGTTCCAGATGGGCCAGCCGAGGATCTTCTTCGCGATCGCGCGCGACGGACTGCTCCCGCCGGTCTTCGCCCGGGTCCACCCCCGCTTCCGGACGCCGCACGTGACGACGATCCTCACCGGCCTGCTCGTGGGGGGGACCGCGGCGTTCGCGAGCATCGACGAGATGGTGGACCTGACGAACATCGGCACCCTGTTCGCGTTCGTCTTGGTCTCGGTGGGCATTCCGATCCTGAGGCTCAGGGAGCCGGGACGTCCGAGGCCCTTCCGGGTCCCGTTCGGCCCCTGGCTGGTCCCCGGCCTCGGCGCCGCCTCCTGCGTCGGCCTCATGGTCTACCTGCCCCCGGCGTCGTGGTGGCGCTTCGTCGGGTGGCTGACGCTCGGCCTCGCGGTCTACTCGAGCTACGGGTACGC
This sequence comes from uncultured Acidobacteriota bacterium, assembly GCA_964590285.1. Classification (GTDB taxonomy): domain Bacteria; phylum Acidobacteriota; class Polarisedimenticolia; order Polarisedimenticolales; family JAIQFR01; genus CALMJU01. The sequence goes on from CAZPWK010000051.1 coordinate 5,177, forward strand.
GCACAGCGCCGTCGGCTCGCGGCACGGCCGGCCGTCCCGGACCCCCCGGGGGCTCCGGGTGGCGGCCCTGGGGTTCCTGGTCGTCGCGGCCGGGCTCTTCGCCCTGCCCCACGACCTCGGCCCGGCGCGGGCCCTCGCCGCCCTCGCGGACCCCGGCTCGGCGGCGCACGCGCGCGCCGTGGCGGGCGTCGCGCTGGTCGTCTCGGGCCTCCTGGCGGCGGCGCTCGCGGCCGCGGCGGGCCTCGGCGCGCGCCGACGTTGAGGCCGGCGCGGGCGCGCCGCGGGGGGGGTGCGGGTCGTTCGCAGCAGGGGCGCCGGGAGGGGGCCGGCGCGTGGCGCCCAATCCGCAAACTCTGCTAGAATCGAACCGGAGGTCGGCGATCGCCTGCAACGCTCGTGAACATGAGTCGAAGAGGCACGTTCCGTCGCCCCGCGCGGGGCAATCGTCGGCCATTGGAGCGTCCATGATTCGTAGACCGCTCGCCTTCGCGCTGCTCGCGGTGCTCGTCGCCTCGCTGGCGGGATGCGACTCCGTCAAGTCCCGGTACTGGATGAACGAGGGGAACAAGCTCTACAAGAGCCAGAAGTACCTGGAGGCGATCGCCGAGTACAAGAAGGTCCTGGGGCTCCACCCCGGAGACTGGCCGGCGAACTACCAGATCGCCGTCTCCTATCTCGCGATGTACCACCCGAACTCGACGCATCCGAAGGACCTGGAGTACTCCCAGAAGGCCGCCGAGGCCCTGGAGAAGCTCCTGAAGATGAAGGCCCCGGACGGGGAGACGCTCGACAAGGTGCGAGGCTTCTACGTCGGCCTCCTCCAGGCCGCGAACCAGACCGACAAGGCCGTGACCTTCTACGAGGAGCTCGTCCGGGAGAACCCGAAGAACGCGCTCTACGCCGCGCAGCTCGCGCAGCTCTACGCCAAGAAGGGAGACTTCCCGAAGGCCCTCGAGTACTTCACGAAGCGGACGGAGATCGAGCCCAGCAACAAGGAGGCCCTCTACACGGTCGGCGTCGTCTGCTGGGAGCGGTCCTACCGCGGCGGCCTCCTCGTCTCGGACGAAGAGAGGCGGGAGCTGATCGAGAAGGGGATGGTCGCGCTCGAGCGAGCGGTGAAGCTGGATCCGGACTACTTCGAGGCCCTCTCGTACATCAACCTCCTGCACCGCGAGAAGGCGAAGGTGCTCGCGAACGCCGGAGACCTGGAGGGGGCGCAGGTCGAGATCCAGAAGGCCACGGAGATCACGAAGAGGGCGGTGGAGGCCCGCAAGAAGCAGTTGGCGGCGAGGCCGAGCTGAGCCTCCGGAAGGGCGGCGAACATGTTCGACAAGATGGTGGAAAGCCGCAAGGGCGGCGACGAGCAGCGGTCGAAGTGGTCGTTCCCGGTCGCCCTGGGGCTCCATGCCCTCCTCATCGGCGCGATCATCGGGGCGTCGTACATCATCGTCGAGGCGGTCCAGGACCCCGACCTGATGATCTCGTTCCTCGGGGGCGCTCCCCCGCCGCCGCCGCCGCCCCCTCCCCCGCCGCCCCCGCGGCGGTCGAGCGCGCAGCAGCAGCGACCGGTCGAGCCCGTGAAGCCCGTGCTGCCGAACGAGATCGTCCAGCCGAAAGAGGTCCCGAAGGAGATCCCGAAGGCCCCGGAGGCTCCCGAGGACCTCGGCGGCGGTGACGGGGGCGTCGACGGCGGCGTCGAGGGCGGCGTCGAGGGCGGCGTGCCCGGAGGCGTGGTCGGGGGCGTCCTGGGAGGCGTCCTGGGAGGTGTCCTGGGGGGCGTCGACGGCGGGACCGGCGGATCGGAACCCGTGCCGCTCGCCCCGGACATGGACCCGCCGGAGCGGATCCTGAAGGTCGAGCCGGTGTACCCCGAGATGGCGAGGAAGGCGCGCATTCAGGGGCGCGTGATCCTCCAGGCCGTCATCAACGAAGGCGGCTCCGTCGAGGACGTCACGGTGCTGAAGGGGAACCCGATGCTCGACGACGCCGCGATCGAGGCGGTTCGCAAGTGGAAGTACAAGCCGGCCCGCCAGAACGGCCGTCCGGTCAAGATCTACTTCACGATTCAGGTCGATTTCACCCTCAACTAGGGGATCTCGAAAGCCGGCAGGAGCCGTACCCAAAGGAGTCATCCCATGCAAATGTCCCTGACCCAGATGTTCGCCGAGGCGGGATGGATGGCGAAGGGCGTCATCATCATCCTGCTGATCCTCTCGATCTACTCCGTCGCGGTGATGATCGAGAAGTTCCGCTCGTACCGTGCGGCCAAGCAGCAGTCGATCGAGTACCTGCCGGTGCTCGTCAAGTGCCTCAAGGACGGGAACCTCCAGGTCGCCGTGGACAAGTCGAAGCAGTACGGCAAGTCCCACATCGCCCGCGTGGTCCATGCCGGCCTCCTCGAGTTCCTGGCGCAGGGATCCGAGGCGACGAAGAGCTACGACGTCGTCGGGGCGGTCGAGCGCGCGCTCGAGCGGGAGACGGCGATCACCTCGGCCGAGATGAAGAAGGGCCTGGGAGGCCTCGCGACGATCGGCTCCACGTCCCCGTTCATCGGCCTGTTCGGCACGGTGTTCGGCATCATCAACGCCTTCACCGGAATCTCGATGTCCGGCTCCGGCGGGCTCGCCGCGGTGTCGGCCGGAATCGCCGAGGCGCTGATCACGACCGGGTTCGGGATCGGCGTCGCGATCCCCGCGGTGATGTGCTTCAACTACTTCACGAACCGTCTCGAGAGGTTCCAGGTCGAGATGTCGAACTCCTCCCACGAGCTGATCGATTTCTTCCTCAAGAAGCACGGGGCGGCATATGGCGCGGGCGCGAAGTAAGCTTTCGGCTCCGGACGTCAACTCGGAGATCAACGTGACGCCCCTCGTGGACGTCATGCTGGTGCTCCTCATCATCTTCATGGTCGTGACTCCGATGCTCCAGAAGGGCCAGGCCGTGAAGCTGCCGTTGACGGGAAACCCCGAGAAGAAGGCCGAGGAAAAGAGCCAGATCATGGTCGTGATCACGACCAACAAGGAATACTTCATCGACAAGGCCCGGATGGGCGAGGGGCAGTTCGCCGTCGCGATCAAGGAGGCCTACGAGCGGAACCTGAACGCGAGCGTCGTCCTCAAGGCCGACGCCAGGCTTCCGTACGGCGACGTGAAGAAGGCCATGGTGAAGATCAAGGAGGCTGGCTTCGGCAACGTCGGCCTCCAAACCGAGAAACGCGAGAAGTCCTAGCAGGAGGTTCCGTCCATGGGTATGGCAGTCGGCAAGAAGGGCGGGCTCCAGTCGGACATGAACGTGACGCCCCTGGTGGACGTCCTGCTCGTGCTCCTCATCATCTTCATGGTGATGACCCCGCTGGCCCTGCGCGGCTACGACGTGCAGATTCCGCGGGACACGAACCAGCCGGTCCCCGTGACCGACCAGACGCAGTTCATCATGTCCATCTCCGAGGCGGACTGCCCGATCACGGCGCCGCTCGGGAATCAGGGCCTCCCGCCGGGCTGCACGGTCCGGATCAACAAGGAGGTCGTCCGGGTGGACGCCCTGACCCAGAAGGCCGAGGAGATCTTCAAGAACCGCAAGAAGGAGGAGAAGATCCTCTTCATCGCGGCCCAGGAAAAGCTCAACTACGAAGGCATCATGCAGATCGTGGACCTCGCCAAGTCCAACGTCCCCGATCTCAAGATGGGCATCGTGACCGACGAGAAGCTCGCCGTCTCCGGCGGCTTCGACGCCGGGTCCGACTGATCGTCCGCCAGTCGCGAAGGGGGCGCGCGGCGCGCGCCCCCCGCCGCGCTCCCTGCTAGAGCCCGCTCGCCCGCCTCCGTCCCTCCGCCAGCACGCTGTGCCTCCTGCCGTAGCCGAAGTAGATCGCCATCCCCGCGAGCAGCCAGGCCCCGAGCCGCCACCAGTTCTCGACCGGGAGCGAGAACATCAGCAGGAGGCAGGTCGCGATCCCGAGGATCGGGACCCACGGGAAGAAGGGGGCGCGGAACGGCCGGTGGGCTCCCGGCTCCACGTACCGCATGACGAGGACCGCCGCGCACACGATCGCGAACGCGAGGAGCGTCCCGATGTTGGTCAGCTCCGCCAGGATCCGGAGAGGCAGCAGCCCCCCGAGCACCGCGACCACGACGCCGGTCAGGATCGTGGACTTCCAGGGGGTCCGGTACTTCTCGTGCACGGCGCCGAAGATCCCGGGAGGGAGCATCCCGTCCCGGGCCATCGCCAGAAGCACGCGAGGCTGGCTGAGCATCAACACGAGCAGGACCGACGTGATCCCGCAGAGCGCGCCCAGCGAGATCAGGAACTGCGCCCAGGGAAGCCCGACCTGGCGGAAGGCGTCCGAGACCGGGGCGTCGATGTCGATCCGGTCGTGCGGGACCATGCCGGTGAGCACCGCCGAGACGGCGATGTAGAGGACCGTGCAGACGAGGAGGGACGCGACGATCCCGATCGGCACGTCGCGCTGCGGGTTCCGCGCCTCCTCCGCGTGCGTCGAGACCGAGTCGAACCCGATGTACGCGAAGAAGATGATCGCCGCGCCGGCGAGCATCCCGAGCGGGTGGCCGCCGCCGTCCGTCATCCCCGCGACCGTCTTCCCGAAGAAGCTCATGCCGGTCCAGCCGTACGGCGCGAACGGCCTCCAATTCGCGGGATCCACGTAGAACGCCCCCACGCCGACCACGAGGAGCACGACGGCGAGCTTGATCGCGACCATCGTCGTGTTGAACGTCGCGCTCTCGCGGATCCCCTTGACGAGGATCGCGGTGATCGCGATCGTGACGATGACGGCCGGCAGGTCGAACGTCGCCCCGGTCGAGACCATCCGGCCCGCCGAGGGGTCGTAGTCGAAGGGGGCGAGGGCGAGCGCGCGCGGGATCTCGAGGCCGAAGATTCCCAGGAAGTCCTGGAAGTAGTGCGACCAGCCGTGAGCGACCGTCGCGGAGACGACGGTGTATTCGAGCACGAGGTCCCACCCGATGATCCACGCGAACAGCTCGCCGAGGGTCGCGTAGGCGTACGTGTAGGCCGAGCCCGCGACCGGCGCCATCGAAGCGAACTCCGCGTAGCAGAGGGCGGCGAAGATGCAGGCGAGCCCCGAGACCGCGAACGAGACGACGAGCGCGGGTCCCGCCTTGTCGTGGGCCGCCTGCCCCGTCAGCACGAAGATCCCGGTCCCGATGATCGCGCCCACGCCGAGGCTCGTCAGCTGGACCGGCCCCAGGATCCTGCGCAGCCGGTTCTCGCCCTTCATCTCCTCGAGGAGCAGAGCGAGCGGCTTCCTGGCGAAAAGGGAACTCGCCACGTTCAACCTCCTCAGGCCGGCGGCCTCCGGCCGCCCCGCCTCCAAGCCCGGAACACGGGGATCCCCGTCAGAACGATGACCAGGCCGGGCCAGGTGGTCCGGCTCCGATGGAGCGCCAGGACCGCGAGGATCGAGCCGGCCGCCGCGACGTACGCGGCCGGGATCCAGGGGTAGCCGGGCGCGCGGTACGGCCGGGGAGCGTCGGGGCGCCTCCGACGCAGCACGAACAGACCGACGATCGTCAGCGCGTAGAACAGGAGCACGGCGAACACGACGTAGTCGAGGAGGTTCCCGTAGAGGTTCCCGAAGCGCTCGACGCCGTCGCCGCCGGCCCCCAGCCGCGTGCGCGGAAGGATCAGGATCGAGGCCCAGATCCCCTGCCACCAGAGCGCGGACCCCGGGACGCGGCTCCGGTTGAGGCCGGAGACGCCGCGGAAGAACAGCCCGTCCCGGGCCATCGCCCAGTAGACGCGGGCCCCCGCGAGGATCAGCCCGTTGTTGCAGCCGAAGGTCGAGATCACGATCGCGCCCGCCATCAGCGCCTCGCCCGCCGGTCCGAACAGCGAGCCGAGGAGCAGGGTCCCGACGCGGTCCTCCGGCGCGTCCTGGATCGCCCGCAGGGGGAGCGCCGCGACGTAGGCGGCGTTGGCGAGGAGGTAGAGCGTCGTCACGAGCGCGGTGCCGAGCGCCATCGCGAGGGCGAGGTTGCGGCGCGGCGTCTTGACCTCCTCGGCCGCGAACGTCACGTCGCTCCACGCGTCCGAGGAGAAGAGCGAACCGACCTGGGCGAGGGCGAAGGCCACGAGGACGCCGAGGAGGCCGGCCGGCGCGGCAGCGGGGGCCGAGGACGAGACGCGGGCCGAGATCGTCCCGCGGCTCGCCCCCACGGCCAGGCCGAGGACGATGACCGCGAGCAGGACGAGAACCTTCGTGGAGGTCAGGGCGTTCTGGATCCTCTTTCCGAGCCGGATCCCGCGCGTGTTGAGCCAGGTCAGGAGCAGGATCGAGAGGATCGCGACGAGCTGCTGCGCGGAGAGGCTGACCGCGTATCCCCTCGAAATCGGCAGCGGCCCCAAGAGCCAGGCCTCCCCCGAGACCCCGGGGACGAGCACGCCGAGGAATCGCGCGAACGCGACCGCCACGGCCGCGATCGTTCCGGTCTGGATCACGAGGAACAGGGTCCATCCGTAGAGGAACCCCATGAGGGGCGAGTAGGCCTCGCGGAGGTACACGTACTGCCCGCCGGCCTGCGGCATCATCGAGGCCAGCTCGCCGTAGGAGAGCGCGGCGGCGACCGTCATGAGGCCCGTGACGAGCCACGCGAGGAGCAGGAGCCTCCCGGAACCGAGGAGCCTCGCCATGTCGGCCGACACGATGAAGATGCCGGAGCCGATCATCGACCCGGCGACGATCATCGTCGAGTCGAGGAGGCCGAGCTCCCGCAGGAACCCGCTCCGCTCCGTCCGCTCCGCCCCGCCGGCCATGGCGGGCGATCCTACAACAACGCGGGGTCAGACATTACTGGCGTAACAACTCGGGGAAGAAGCGTCGAGGAGGCGCCGGATTCGCGCAGAGGCCTGGGGACAGCCTTGCCGTTCGGGTGGCGGACGGACCCCTCCCGAGCTCGGGCGGCTCGGGCCCCAGGATGGACCGCAGGCCGCTTCTATCCGATTCGAACCCGGCCCCGGATCGACACGGATTTCGATCGCTCTTGCGAGCTTTTTCGCTCAAACGGTTACGTGCGTAACGTCTGACCCCAGGCGTTCTTGACAGCCGCCGCCGCCGGGGAGGAAACTGCCTCGACCTCGAGCGATCGCGGCGCGCGGCTCGATGCGTCGAGACGGAGGAGACACGCGCATGAGTTTCGCGGGCACGAATCGCGGGGGCGCGACCCGTCCGGTCGTCTGGCTCGCCGTCCTCGCCCTGGCGGCCGCGTCGGTCGGGATCCCCCCGGGATGGGCGCAGCAAAAGGCGACGATCACCGGGACGGTTCTCGACACGGCCGGCGCTCCGCAGGCCGGCTGCCAGATCGTCGTCCTGGACACCTCCTCCGACACCGAGTACCGGAGCGCCCGGACCGGCGCCGACGGCGTCTACTCGATCGAGGTCCCGGTCGGGCCCCGCTACGCCTTCCTGTCGGTCATCGACCCGGCCGGAAGGAAGCACCCGCTCGACCTGTCGCCGCTCGCCGTGACGCTTCCCGCCAAGCTGACGCGGAACATCCGGATCGTCCCGTCCGAGGCGGTCCCTCCCGAGGACGACGATTCGAAGCCGCAGGCGTGGTGGCGGACGAACGGCAAGTGGGTCGGGATCGGGGTCGGCGTCGTGGCCGTCCTGGCCGCCGCCGGGGGCGGCGACGACGACTCGGTCAGCCCCTCGGAGCCGGAGTAGGCTCCCGGGCCGGCCGCGGGCCGTTCGAATCCCCGAGGCGCCGGATCGCGCCAATCCTTGACAGGGGCTGTCCCGTTTGCCAAATTGTCCCGGCCTTCGTGCCGGAGACCGCCGGAGAGGGCCCGGCCCGCGGCACGCAGCCCGCGAGAGGTACGACATGAAGCCGAAGACGCTCCCGACCCGACTGGCGAGCCTCGCCGCGGTCGCCGCGGCGGCCGCGATCCTCCTCCTCGCCCCGCCGGCCGCGGCGGCCGAGGAACGGATCCCGACGCACCACGGCGGAGAGGCGAGCCTGGTCCTCCCCGACCTCTCCCAGGCGGACTTCCTGGGCACGGACGGCCACACGCTCCTCCTCTGGGGGCTCCTGGTCTGCGTCCTCGGGCTCGCCTTCGGCTGGGTCGCGATGGTGCAGGTCCGGAAGCTTCCGGTCCACCGCGCGATGCTGGAGATTTCCGACCTGATCTACGAGACCTGCAAGACCTACCTCGTGCAGCAGGGGAAGTTCCTCCTGCTCCTGTGGGTGTTCATCGGGGCGATCATCGCCCTCTACTACGGCTTCCTGCAGCACTTCGAGATCCAGAAGGTCGTCGTGATCCTGATCTTCAGCCTGATCGGGATCGGCGGCTCGTACGGGGTCGCCTGGTTCGGGATCCGGATGAACACGTACGCGAACTCCCGCACGGCGTTCGCGAGCCTCGAGGGGAAGGCCTATCCCCTGCACGCGATCCCGCTCCGGGCCGGGATGAGCATCGGGATGGCGCTGATCAGCGTCGAGCTCCTGATGATGCTCTCGATCCTGCTGTTCGTGCCGCGCGACTACGCCGGGCCCTGCTTCATCGGGTTCGCCGTCGGCGAGTCGCT
>CAZPWK010000052.1:0-13710 GCA_964590285.1 uncultured Acidobacteriota bacterium
ATCCCGCGCGCTACCGGTCGGTCGCCCTCTGGACGGACGACTACAGCAACCTGCTCCAACTCTGGAAGTGAGACGGAGGGCCGCCCTCGGCGCTCCGCGGCCGGTCAGTCCCCTCCCCTCCCCTCGCCGTGCGGGTGGTCGTGCTCGCCCCCGTGGGAGTGAAGGTGGGCGTGGACGCGCCCGCCGTGGCGGTGCGGGTGCTCGTGGATCACGTTGACCGCCTGGAGGAGGCTCGCGTCGCCGAGGATCTCGGCGACCGGCCCTTCGGCCTCGACCCGGTGCGTCTCGCCGAGGACGATCGCGCGATCGGCGAGCTCGGGCACGACGTCGAGGTCGTTCGTGGCGCACACGAGGGTCTTCCCCGCCCCGTGCAGCTCCGCGAGGAGGCGGACGAGCCGGCTCCTCGTGCGGGGGTCGAGCCCGCCGGTCGGCTCGTCCAGGAGGATCGCGTCCGGATTGACGGCGAGGACCGACGCGATCGCGACCTTCCTCTTCTCTCCCCCCGAAAGGCGGAACGGCGGCCGCTCCAGAAGCGCCTCGAGGCCGAGGAGCGCCGCCACGTCGGCGACCCGGCCCTCGACCTCCCCGGGCGCGAGGCCGAGCTGGACGGGCCCGAAGGCGATCTCCTCCCGGACGGTCGAGGAGAACAGCTGCGAGTCGGCGTGCTGGAACACGAGGCCGACGCGGCGGCGGAACCGCGCCGCGAAGTCGCGGTCGCGGAGCGCCGCCTCGGTGATCTCCTCCCCGAACGCCCGGAAGCTCCCCGAGGTCGGATGGAGCAGGCCGTCCAGGATCCTGAGGAGCGTCGACTTCCCGCTTCCGTTCGCGCCGAGCAGGGCGACGCGTTCTCCGGCCCGGACCGCGAGCGAGACGCCGCGAAGCGCCTCGGTCCCGGGGTCGTAGGCGTAGTCCACGCCGGCGAGGGAGAATGCCGGCTCCTCGCGCTCCGCGCTAGCCAAGGAAGCTCCAGAGGGCGACCGCGCCCGCGGCGAGCCCCATGGCGGCGAGCCACGCCGCGTCGGGGGCGCGCAAGCGGAGCGGCTCCAGGGTGCGTGCCTCTCCGGTCCAACCCCGGGAGACCATCGCCTCGTGGACCTCGTCGGCGAGGGCGAGCGTCTTCCCGAGGAGCGCCCCGGCGAGGCTCCCGAGGAAGCCCCGGCCGGACGCCGCCGAGACCCGTCCCACCGTCCGGCTCTTCCGCGCGACGAAGGCCTCGGACGCGGAGCGCATCAGCACGGCCGCGTATCGGTGCGCGAGGCCCAGGACCTCGACGAAGGGCCGCGGCACCCCGAGCGCCCGCAGGCCGCGGAGCATCGAGCTCCATCGGGTCGTGACCGACAGCAGCGTGACGAACGAGACCGCCGCTCCGACGCGGAGCGTGAGGCGCGCGCACGCGAGGAGCCCGGTCGTCGTGACCGCCACGTACGGGTCCCGCGCGAGGACGAGGAGCGCCGGTCCCGGCGTCACGGGGCTCAGGGCCGCGGGGAGGATCACCGCCCCGAAGGCGAGCGGAACGGCGAGCCAGACCCGGCGGAGGTAGGGGGCCGCGGGGATCCGCGAGAGCCGCGCGAGGAGGATCGCGAGGACGAGGAGGGCCGCGAGAGCGGCGGGGTCCCGCACGAGCGAGGCGAGCCCGACGAACGCGAGCAGGCCGAGGATCTTCGCGCGAGGGTCGAGCCGCTGGAGGAGGCCCTCGCGGCGGGACCATCCCTCCGCGAGGAGCGCGGCACGCCCGGTCTCGGCGAGCTCGCCGAGGGTCCGCTCCACGAACCCGCGGGGCGAGATCCGGCGTCCGAGGAGGCCGCGCTGCGGGCCTCCCGGGGGCGGGCGCGGCTCGCCGCCGCCGCTCCGGAGCCATTCGGGCAGGCCGCCGCCCGGCGACGTCCCCGGGCGGGGGGGAGGAGGGCCCGGCCCGCGCTCGCGCCGCGCGAGCGTCCGGCCCCCGAGCGCCAGGAGCGCGGCGACCGAGGCCGCCCCCGCCAGCCCCGCGAGGGCATAGGCGAGCGCGCCCCGCTCTCCGAGGTAGTCGGGGAGCGGCGCGCGCCCGGCGAGGCTCTCGCGCTCCGCCGCGACGAGGCCGGCCGGAGCGTAGCCGGCGCGCTCGGCGATCTCCTCGACGTCCCACTCGCCCCACGCCGCCCCGCCGGCGAGGAGCCCGAGAGGCGTCAGGGCGACGAGGGCGCCGAGGGCGGCCCAGAGCCACGCGTCGCGGAGGCAAGGCGCCCGCGCGCCCGCCGCGACGTCCGCGAGCGGGATCCCGGCGCGCTGCAGGGAGCGGACCGCGAGGAAGGTCACCGCAGCCTCGGCGAGCCCGGCCACCGTGAGGTGGGCGGCCAGCATCGCGGGGACCGTCACCCCGAGGCCGAACGGGAAGTAGAGTGCGCGTCCCGAGGCGTCGTGATGGAGCGCCGGCTGGATGCCGAGGAGGACGGCGACCGCCAGCGCCGCCGCGTTCAGCCCGACGAAGGCGCCGATTCCGGCCGCGAGCGCGCGCCGGGCCGCGCCGGCCTCCGTCCGCCCCGCGATCAGCCGGTAGGTCCCGTAACCGGCGAACGGCATCGCGAGCGCCATGGCCCAGGCGTTGGCCCCGAGAGCGAGGACGCCGCCGTCGGCGAAGAGGAGCGCCTGGATCGCGAGCGTCACCGTCATCCCGGCGACCGCGGCCCAGGGGCCCAGGAGCGCCGCGAGGAGGACCCCGCCGGTCGCGTGCACCGTCGTCCCCCCTGGGACCGGGATGTTGAACATCATGATCGTGAAGCAGAACGCGGCGCCCAGGGCGAGCAGCGGGACGCGTCGGGTCGCGAGGGTGTCGCGGAGCCGCCGCGCCGCCAGGTACCAGACCGGCAGCATCGCGGCGACCGCCGCGAGCGACGTGCCGGGGCCGAGCGCGGAATCCGGGATGTGCATCGTGCTCGATCCGTTGGTGTAATCTCGGGGGGCCGAGTATACGACACGGGCCCCGCGCGAGGCCCTCTCGAGCGGCCCTGGAGACGTTTCGATGAGCGTTCTCTTCTCTCCCTTGAGGCTGCGCGACGTCGTCTTCCGCAACCGGATCTTCGTCTCGCCGATGTGCCAGTACTCGAGCCGCGACGGCTTCCCGACCGACTGGCACCTCGTCCACCTGGGAAGCCGCGCCGTCGGCGGCGCCGGGCTCGTGATGCTGGAGGCGACGGCCGTCGCTCCCTGGGGCAGGATCACTCCGGCCGACTCCGGCCTCTGGTCGGAGGACCTCGCGGAGGCGTTCTCCTCGCTGACGCGGTTCCTCAAGGACCAGGGGGCGGTGCCGGGCGTGCAGATCGCGCACGCGGGCCGGAAGGCCTCGACCGATCTGCCCTGGCGCGGCGGGGGCCCCCTGGGAGAGGAGGACGGAGGCTGGCTGCCGGTCGCGCCCAGCTCGGTTCCCTTCGGGCCGGGCCACCCGACGCCCCGGGAGATGACCGAGGCCGACATCCGCTCCCTGGTCGAGCGTTTCGCGAACGCGGCCTGCTTCGCGCGGACCGCGGGGTTCGAGGTCGTCGAGATCCACATGTCGCACGGCTACCTCCTGCAGCAGTTCCTGTCGCCGCTCTCGAACCGCCGGGAGGACGCGTACGGCGGAAGCCTCGAGAACCGGATGCGCTTCCCCCTCGAGGTCGTGGGCGCCGTGCGGGCGGCCTGGCCCGCGCACCTTCCGCTGTTCGTCCGGATCAACGCGACGGACTGGGCGGAGGGAGGCTTCGACGTCCCCCAGGCCCTTCGCCTGGCGGCGGAGCTGAAGCGGGCGGGCGTGGACCTGATCGACTGCTCGAGCGGCGGCACCGTGCCGGACGCGAAGATCCCCGCGGGGCCCGGGTTCCAGGCGCCGTTCGCGGCGGCGATCCGGAGGGAGATCGGGATCGCGACGGGCGCGGTCGGCCTCATCACGTCCCCGGCCCAGGCGGAGACGATCGTCGGGACCGGCATGGCGGACGCCGTCCTTCTCGGCCGCGAGATGCTCCGCGACCCGTACTGGCCGCTGCGCGCCGCGAGGGCCCTGGGCGTCGAGGTGGACTACTGGCCGCCGCAGTACCTGCGCGCGAGGTGACGTCTCGGACCTCGGAGGGGGCACGATGAGACCTGTCCGATCGTTCCACGTCCGGCCGAGCCTTCCCGAGCGGCTCCGGGCCCTCGACGAGCTCGCCTACAACCTGCGGTGGTCCTGGGACCACGAGACGATCGCCCTGTTCCGCCGGCTCGACCGCGACCTCTGGGAGACGTGCGGCCACAACCCGGTCCTGCTGCTGGGAAGCGTGCACCAGGCCCGTCTCGACGAGGCGGCCCAGGACGAGGCGTTCCTGGCGCACCTCGACCGCTCCGCGACCGCGCTCCGCGACTACGCGGCGGGCGAGGGCACGTGGCACCGCAGGAAGTTCGGCCCGTGCTCGGCCCCCTCGGTCGCCTACTTCTCCATGGAGTTCGGCCTGACCGAGTGCCTGCCGATCTACTCGGGAGGTCTCGGCATCCTGGCGGGCGACCACCTGAAGTCGGCGAGCGAGCTCGGGGTCCCCCTCGTCGGCGTCGGCCTTCTCTACCAGAAGGGGTACTTCCGCCAGTACCTGACCGCCGAGGGATGGCAGCAGGAGCGCTACCCGGTCAACGACTTCTCCACGATGCCGGTCCGGCCGGTCCACGACGCGGCGGGGAATCCCGTGCGCGTCGGGGTGGACCTCGGCGGGCGGGCGGTCGTCGTCCGGCCCTGGCGGGTCGACGTCGGGCGCGTCGCGCTCGTGCTGCTCGACTCGAACCTCCCGGAGAACCCTCCCGATCTGCGGGACACGACGGACGAGCTGTACGGCGGCGACGGCGAGCTCCGGCTGCGGCAGGAGCTCGTGCTGGGGATCGGGGGCGTGCGGGTCCTCCGGGCCCTCGGCCTCGCCCCGCTCGTCTACCACATGAACGAGGGGCACTGCGCCTTCCTCGGGCTCGAGAGGGCGCGCCTCCTGATGCGGGAGAAGGGGCTCGCCTTCCGCGAGGCGCTCGAGGCGGTCGCGGCGAGCGGGGTCTTCACGACGCACACGCCGGTGCCCGCCGGCATCGACCGGTTCCCGGCCGAGACGGTCGAGAAGTACTGCGCGGGCCTCCGAGGCGAGATCGGGCTCGCCCGGGACGAGTTCCTCGATCTGGGCCGGGTCCGTGCGGGAGACGCCGCCGAGCCCTTCGACATGGCGGTCCTCGCGATCCGGACGGCCGGCTACGTCAACGGCGTCAGCCGCCTGCACGGGGCGGTCTCCCGCTCGATGTGGAGCCCGGTGTGGCCGGGGGTCCCCGAGGACGAGGTCCCGATCGGCCACGTCACGAACGGGGTCCACCCCCAGTCGTGGATCTCGGAGGACATGCGGTACCTGTACGACCGCTACCTGGGGCCGCGCTGGGCCGAGGAGCCGGGAGACACGCGGGTGTGGGCCCGCTGCGAGCAGATCCCGGGCGAGGAGCTCTGGCGGACCCACGAGCGGCGGCGGGAGCGGCTCGTCGCCTTCGCCCGCCGCAGGCTCGCGGCGCAGCTCCGCGAGCGCGGGGCGGGCCTCGCGGAGATCGCGGCGACCGAGGAGGTGCTCGACCCGGAGGCTCTCACCATCGGGTTCGGGCGCCGCTTCGCGACCTACAAGCGCGCGACGCTGCTGATGCGGGACCCGGGACGTCTCGACCGGATCCTGAACGCGGCGGGGAAGCCGGTCCAGATCCTCTACGCCGGGAAGGCCCACCCGCAGGACGAGCCGGGGAAGGACCTGATCCGCGAGATCGTGCAGCTGGCGAGGCGGCCGGAGTTCCGGAGGCGGATCGTCTTCCTCGAGGACTACGACCAGGTCGTCGCGCGCTACCTCGTGCAGGGGGTGGACGTCTGGCTGAACACCCCCCTCCGGCCCCAGGAGGCGAGCGGGACCAGCGGCATGAAGGCCGCCTTCAACGGGGCGCTGAACCTGAGCATTCTCGACGGGTGGTGGGCCGAGGCTTGCTCGACGAGGACCGGCTGGGCCGTCGGGAGGGGGGAGGACTACCGCGACCGCGATCTTCAGGACCGGGTCGAGGCGGGCGCGCTGTACGATCTCCTCGAGAGCGAGGTCGTGCCCCTCTTCTACCGGCGCGGCCCCGACCATCTCCCCCGGGGCTGGATCGAGCTGATGAAGAGCGCCATGACCGACCTGTGTCCCGTGTTCAACACGAACCGGATGGTGCACGAGTACGTCGTCGAGGCCTACTGCCAGGCCGAGCGGAGGCTCGCCCGGCTCGAGGAGCAGGGCCACCGCAGGGCGAAAGCGCTCGCGGCGTGGAAGGCACGGGTGCGGCAGGCGTGGGCGGGCGTCCGCGTGTTCCGGGTCGAGGTGGACCTGCCGGAGGAGACGATCGTCGGCCGGGACTTCGAGGTCCGCGCCTGGGTTCGGTCCGGCGGCCTCGGGCCCGCGGACCTCGCCGTGCAGGCCGTGCTCGGGCCGCTCTGCGAGAGCCGGGAGATCGTCAGCCCGGAGACGTGGCCGATGGAGCCCGACGGACCCGGCTCGGGCGAGGAGCTGCGGTTCCGTGCCCGCGTCCCGTGCCGCCGGAGCGGCACGCAAGGGGTGACCGTTCGCGTTCTTCCCCGTCACGAGGACCTGGCCCGGCCGCACGAGACCGGGCTCGTCGCCTGGGCCGGCTAGGATCGGGCCCCGGAGGGAGCGATGGCCGTGGAACGTTTCGTCGCGAGCCGCCTGACCCGGGGGAACCGCCTCTTCCCGACCGTCATCGAGGTGGGGCCCACGTTCGTCGTCAAGCGCACGCGCACGCTGCTCTCGAAGAACGAGATCAGCATCCACCTGAAGCGCGTCGCCTCGGTGCGGATCGGGACGGGCATCCTCTGGTCGGACATCCTGATCGAGTCGTCCGGAGGGAGCGACCCGATCTCGAGCCACGGCCACCGGAAGGCGGACGCGCTCCGGATCAAGGAGCTGATCGAGCGGGCGCAGGAGGGGCATCTCGACGAGAGATGATCCCGAGCCCCGCGAGCGCGAAGCGACGGGAGGGGTGGGGGATGGCGGACGAGGAAGGGGGCGGGGGAGAGCGCCCGGGCGGGCCGGCGAGCGGCGCGCTCCCCCCGCTCGGAGTCGAGCGGGCGCGGATCCCCGAGAAGTACAGGTGGGACCTGTCCGATCTCTACGAGTCGCCCGAGGCGTGGGCCGCCGAGAAGGAGGGCGCGGTCGCGCGCATCGGCGAGATGGAGCGCTTCCGGGGCCGCCTCGGAGAGTCCGCGGCGGCGCTCCGCGACGGGCTCGCGCTCTTCCTCGGGCTCGACCGCGACCTGAGCCGGGTGCGGTCGTACGCGGCGCGCGTCGCCGACGAGGACCTCCGGATCGGGGCGAGCCTCGCGAGGCTCCAGTCCGCCGAGCGGGCGATCGTCCGGTTCCGCGCCGCGGCGTCCTTCGTCAAACCGGAGATCCTGGCGATGGATCCCGCGAGGGTGCGCGCGTTCGTCGCGTCGGAGCCCGGCCTCGGGGAGTACGCGATCTGGCTCGAGGATCTCCTGCGCTGGAAGCCGCACACGCTGGGCCCCGACGCCGAGAGCATGGAGACGCGGGCTCTCGACCTCGGCGGTTCGGGGGAGGCCGTGCGGTCGGTCCTCGTCAACGCGGACCTCCCGCGCCCCCGGGTGAGGCTCGGAAGCGGCGGGCGCGTGCGGCTCGACGCCGCCGCCTACTCGCGGTGGCGCGCTTCTCCGGACCGAGCGGAGAGGGAGAAGGTCTTCCGGGCCTTCTGGACCTCCTACGCGGGGTTCGAGCGCACTCTCGGAGCGGCCCTCTACGCCCAGATCAAGACGCACGTGTTCGAGCGGGACGTCCGCGGATTCGCGAGCTGTCTCGAGGCGTCCCTGTTCCCCCACGCGATCCCGCCCGAGGTGTACCGGCGGCTGGTCGAGCACGTGCGCGCGGCGCTTCCGATCCTCCACCGCTATCTCGCTCTGCGGCGGCGCGCGCTGGGAGTCGAGAGGCTCGGCTACGAGGACCTGTACGCGCCCCTCGCCGGCGGACCGGAGGCGACCTACACCCCGGAGCTCGCGATGGAGCGGGTGCTGGAGGCGGTCGCTCCGCTCGGGACGGAGTACCAGGCGATCGTCCGGAAGGGCCGCGAGGAGCGCTGGGTCGATTTCTTCCCGTCGCCGGGGAAGCGCTCCGGCGCGTACAGCGAGACCGCGTACGGCGCGCACCCGTGCCAGCTCCACAACTTCGTCGGCCTCTACGAGGACGTCTCGACGCTCGCCCACGAGTTCGGCCACTCGGTCCACTCGTGGCTCGCCGATCGGGCGCAGCCCTACGCGACGCGCGACTACTCGACCTTCGTCGCCGAGGTCGCCTCGACGTTCAACGAGAGCATGCTCTTCCATCACGGGATGCGGAGGGCCGAGGACGACCTCTCGCGGCTCTCGCTGCTCGGCAGCCGGCTCGAGCTCCTCCGGACGACGATCTTCCGGCAGGTCCTGTTCGCGGAGTTCGAGCTCGCGATCCACGAGATCGTCGAGGGGGGCGGGACGCTCACCGGGGAGAGCCTGTCCTCGCTCTACCTGTCGCTCGCGCGGCGGTACTACGGGCACGACGAGGGCCTCTGCGAGGTCAAGGACCGGTACGGGATCGAGTGGGCCCACGTCTCGCACTTCTTCTGGAACTTCTACGTGTTCCAGTACGCCACGAGCCTGGTCGCGTCGATCGCCCTCTCCGACGCGATCCTCGAGGAGGCTTCCCGGCCGGGTCCCGAGCGGCCGCGGCGCGACGCGTACCTGAGGATGCTCTCGGCGGGGGCGTCCCGGCACCCGGTCGAGCTCCTCCGCGAGGCGGGGGTCGACCTGACCGCCCCCGGGCCGTTCGCCGCCGCCATGCTCCACATGAGCCGCACGATGGACGAGATGGAGGCGATCCTCGCCCGCCGGGAGAGGCGCTGAGGCGCCGGGCTGCTGCTAGAATCCGTGCTCCCAGATTCCCGATCGCAAGGGAGCCCGGAGGCGGCATGCAGGATCTGATCTACCTCGACAACGCGGCCACGACCTTCCCGAAGCCGGACGAGATGCACGAGGCGATGGGCCGCTTCTACCGGGAGTGCGGCGTCAATCCCGGCCGGACCGGGTGCGACCTGGCCCTCCAGGCGGAGGAGATGGTCCACGGGACCCGGCGCAAGCTGTCGCTCCTGTTCAACGCGAGCCTCGAGAAGGCGGGGAAGCCGAAGGACCCGAACCGGCTCGTCTTCACGGCGAACGCCACGCACGCCCTGAACCTGGTGATCCGGGGAGCGCTCCGCCCCGGCGACCACGTCGTGACGACGACCGTCGAGCACAACTCGGTCATCCGGCCGGTGAACCACATGGTCCGGGCGGGCGCCGAGGCGACGTACGTCTCGCCGGACGCCGAGGGGTACGTGGACCCGGCGGAGATCCGGCGCGCGATCCGGAGGAGCACCCGGCTCGTCGTCGTCAACCACGGGTCGAACGTCATCGGCACCGTCCAGGACATCGCCGCGATCGGCACGATCTGCGAGGAGGCCGGCGTGCCGTTCGCCGTGGACGCGGCGCAGACCGCGGGCGTCGTCCCGATCGACATGGCCGAGAGCCGGGTGGACTTCCTCTGCTTCACGGGCCACAAGGGGCTCTTCGGGCCGACCGGGTCGGGCGGCATCTGCGTCGCGGACGACGCGGAGATCGAGGGGACGCTCTGGGGCGGGACCGGGGTCCGGTCGGCCGTCCCGTACCACCTCGAGGAGTACCCGTACCGTCTCGAGGCCGGCACCCTGAACCTCCTCGGCATCGCCGGCCTGTCGGCCGGCTGCGACTGGATCGAGGCGCGGGGCATGGACGCGATCCTGCGGCACGAGATCGAGCTCCTCGCGCTCCTGCAGGACGGGCTCTCGGAGATCCGCGGCGTGAGGATCCACGGGACGAGGCGTCTCGAGGACCGGGTCGCGGTGCTCTCCGTGACCGTGGACGGCTACGACTCGGGCGACGTCGGCACGATCCTCGACGTAGAGTACGGCATCCTGACCCGCACGGGGCTGCAGTGCGCGCCGCTCGTGCACGAGCACGTCGGCACCTCGCCTCGCGGGACGGTCCGCTTCTCGGTCGGCCCGTTCAACACCCGCGAGCAGATCGAGAAGACCGTCCGAGCCGTCGCCGAGATCGCCGCCGACCGGAATTGACGGGGTCAGACGTTACCAGCGTTACCGTTCGGCCCAAAAATCCCCGGGGTTCGAGGTTTATCAAGACGGGCCCGGGGACAGTCTTGGGATGGGCCCGATGATCTTCAGCGTTTCCAGGGTCTTGGCCGAATCTTCGGTCGCAAACGGTTACGTTCGTAACGTCTGACCCGGTACCTGCGGCCAATCGATGACGTCGTAGAGGATCTCGACGACCGCGCGAATCTCCACGTCGAGGCCGTGAACGCGCGTGATCTCGAGAAGCTGGTCCGCGCAGTTGTGGCAGGGGCACGCGACGACGCTCGCGCCGGTCGCGCGGATCTGCTCCGCCTTGATCGAGCCGCTGCGCACCCGGCGCTCCCCGAACTCCTCCATCGAGAGCATGCCGCCGCCGCCGCCGCAGCAGAAGTTGTTCGCCCGGTTCGGGGTCATCTCCACGAAGCGAGCGCAGATCTTCCGGAGCACGTTCCGCTGCGGTTCCGAGACGCCGCCCCACCGGACGAGGTTGCACGGGTCGTGGAGCGTCGTCACCGCTGTGGCGCGGGACGGATCGATCGGGATCCGCCCCTCCTCGAGCCAGGCGTCCATCCGCTCGAGCACGCTCCGGAAGGGGATCCGCGGCCGCTCGCCGAGCCACTCCGGCCCCTCCCAGCGGAACGACCGGAACCCGTGCCCGCACTCCGACAGCACGACCTCCGAAGCCCCGAGCCGCTCCACCTCGTCGAGCACGCGGCGCGTCAGCTCGGTCGCGGCGGGATCGTCCGCCGCGTAGAACCCGTAGTTCGTGACGTCGCAGGCCCTCGTCGAGAGCGTCCAGCTCTCGCCGGCGGCGTAGAAGACGCCCGCGGCGGCCTGGAGGGAGAGCGGGAAGAACTTGATCTCGCGCGGGTTGACGAGATAGAGGACGCGGCTCCCCGCCTCGTCCACGGGAACGCGCGCCTCCCGGTGTCCCGTCTCGCGCGCCAGCTCCTCGGAGAGCCACGCCGCGGTCTCCCGGAGCTCCTCGGGCGTGACGGCCATCTGGTTGCCGGTCTCGATCTGGGTCGTCACGGTGCGGCGCAGCCCGTCCGGCGTGAGCCCCGCCTCCGTCAGCACGCGCCGCGCGGCGCGCACGATCGCCGAGACGTCGAGACCGATCGAGCAGTGGAGCGAGCACCGCCCGCAGCCGGTGCAACGGCCGAACACCGTCTCGACGAGCGACTCGAGATCCTTCGGCCCGAGGTCCCGGGCCCCGACCAGCCAGGGCGCGCGCCGGCCGAGGAACGTGTGGCGGCGGCGGTAGAGGCTCGCCACGGCCTCGACCTTCGAGGCCGGCAGGTTCGCGGGCGTGGGCTCCGAACGGTAGATGTGGCAGCTCTGGCCGCACAGGCCGCACCGCACGCAGGCCTTCATGTGGATCTCGGCCCGCCGGCCGGCCGCGGCGTCGAGCTCCGCGAGCGCGATCGCCAGCGCCCGGGCGCGCCCTTCAGCGTCGGACGCCACGGGCGCCTCCTCTCCGCGCCGCTGCGGGGTACACGCCGCGCCCGCCGAGCCTCGAGGACAGGTCTCCCCGCGCCAGGAAGAAGAAGAGCCCGTGGCGCAGCTTTCCGAGGGGCACGTAGAGCAGCACGAGGGCGGCGAGGACGTGAAGCGTCCCGGCGGGAAGGGCGTCGAGCCGGTACGCGAGCGACGACGCGAGCAGGAGGGCCACCGCCAGGTTGGCGACGTAGTCGTCCGGCGGGCTCATCCCGCGGAGATCGGCGGTCGCGAGACGCCGCACGAGGAGGCCGACGCAGGCGGCGAGCCCGGCCGCCGCAACGCCGGCGAGGACGGGTCCGAGCCGCGGCCTCGGCCCCGGCGCGACGGCCGAGAGGACGACGATCGCGAGCGCGGCTGCGACGCCGAGATGGAGCAGGATCCCGGCCCCGAACGCGAGGGGATGGCGCGAGGCCGACTCCTTTCGCAAGGGCGACATCGCGACGGTGAACCCGTAGACGGCCCCCGCGAGCGCGCTCCCGCTCGGCTCCGCGACCTCCCGGCGGACCGCCCCCCGCGCGCGCCACGCCTGGAAGGCGAGGGCGGCCGCCGCCCACAGGGCGGCGGCGCCGAGCGCCGCGCGGGACGCGGAGTCCGCGCTCACACGCAGCCGTCCGGCTTGGGGAGGCCCGCGACGCGGCAGGCGCCCTTCGCCGGCCCCGATCGGAACAGCCGGTACATGTCCCGCACCCCGACGCCGGACTCCTTGCACAGGAGCCGCACCGGCGGCGCGAGGTCGTGCTCGAGCCAGTATTCCCGGATGAAGTTCACGACCGCCCAGTGGGGGTCGGTCATGTCCGCGATCCCCTCGTCGCGGGCGATCGCCCGGGCGACCTCCTCGTTCCAGCGCTGCGGCTCCTCGAGGAAGCCGTTCCCGTCGAGCGGGTATTCCAGGTCGCCGACCTTCATCGAGGCCACCTCCGCGAGGGCCCGGGACTCGGGCGAAGCGCGGCATTGTAGGATACGCGGGCAGGATCGCGCGAGTCCCGCGCGGCGGGAGGCGGCCGTCCCTCCCGGGGACGCCTGCGGAGGAGGAGGGGCGATGCTCAAGGAGTTCAAGGAATTCGCGATGCGGGGGAACGTCCTCGACATGGCCGTCGGGATCATCATCGGCGGAGCGTTCGGCAAGATCATCTCGTCGTTCGTGAGCGACGTCCTGATGCCTCCGATCGGGCTGATGCTCGGGAAGCTCGACTTCTCGAACCTCTTCGTCGACCTTTCCGGCGGGGGGCACGCCTCGCTCGCGGCCGCGAAGGCCGCGGGGGCCGCGACGATCAACTACGGCGTGTTCCTGAACACCGTGATCGACTTCGTCATCGTCGCGTTCGCGATCTTCCTCCTGATCCGCCAGGTCAACCGGCTGAAGCGGAAGGAGGAGGCCCCGCCGGCCGCCCCGACGACGAAGGACTGCCCGTACTGCGCGACCGCGATCCCGATCAAGGCGGTGCGCTGCCCGAGCTGCACTTCGGACCTCAAGGCGGCGTGACGAGCCGGCTTCCCGATCGCTCGGAACGGGGCCGGCGAAGTCCGGCCCCGTCGAGATCCGCCTCCCGGAGCCTCAGGCTGTTGGCCACGACCGACACGCTCGAGAGCGCCATCGCGGCGGAGGCGACGATGGGCGACAGGAGCCAGCCGGTCCAGGGATAGAGGACTCCGGCGGCGAGCGGGATCCCGAGCGCGTTGTAGCCGAACGCCCAGAAGAGGTTCTGCCGGATCGTCGCGACGGTCCTGCGCGACAGGCGGATGGCGCGCGCGACTCCCCGGAGGTCGGACCCGACGAGCGTCACGTCGGAGGCCGCGATCGCGACGTCGGTCCCGGTGCCGATCGCGACGCCGAGATTCGACGCCGCGAGGGCGGGCGCGTCGTTGATCCCGTCCCCGACCATCGCGACCTTCCGCCCGCCGGCCCGGAGCCTAGCCACCTCGTCGCGCTTCCGGTCCGGGAGGACCTCGGCCAGCACCCGGGAGATCCCGACCTCTCGCGCGACCGATTCCGCCGTCTCCCGCCGGTCCCCGGTGAGGAGCGCGACGTCG
>CAZPWK010000053.1:0-13523 GCA_964590285.1 uncultured Acidobacteriota bacterium
TTCTCCGGGTCGGCGAGGGCCGCGACGATCCGCTCCGTCGCGCGCGCGTCGGCGGTGCGCCGGAGCGCGCGGGCCGCCTCCTCGCGCACCTTGGGGGACTCGTGGCCGAGGAAGGGGACGACCTTCGGCAGGACCGACGGATCGTTCAGCCGCCCCATCGCGGCGAGCACGAGGGCGAGCTCGCGCGAGCCGCCCGGGTCGGCGGCGTACTTCTCGATCTGGGCCTCGAGGCGCGGGATCGACGCCGGTGCGGTCGCCTGCGCCGCGATCTCGAGCGCGCTCATCCGCTCGTAGAAGTCGTGGTGGGCCGCCTGGATCGTCCCGCGGTTGAGGAGGTCGACGGCGTCCGCGACCCCCTGGAGCGCGAGGCCGACCGCCGCGCAGGCCTTCTTCTGCGTCGCGATGCTCGTGATCTCGGCGTCCGCGGAGGCGATCGCGCGGCGGAGCGCCGCCTCGGACTCCGGGGTCGGGATGCGCCCGAAGACGAGCGCCACGACCAGGTAGAAAGGGACTCCGGGCGCGGAGAGCTCCGGTTCGAGGAACGGGACGACGCCGGGCCCGAGGGCTACGAGGCGCTCGATGCCGACGAGCGGGTCGATCCGGCGGTAGCCCATGGACTCCAGGTAGCCCTCGACCGCCGCCCGCAGCCTCTCGTGCGCGATCTGCTCCTCGGCCGAATCCGGCTCCGCGGCCGGCGGCGCCTCCTCGGCGCGAGGCGCCGCGGGGAGGAGGAAGAGGCAGAGGGCGAAGGCGAGCAGCCGGGCGAACCGGGTTCTTTGCACGTCGGGCCTCCTCGCGCGCCGCGCGCGACAGGGTCCTCTCCGGCCACCGGAGGGCGCCGCTCGACTATAGCCCCGCCCCCGCGCCGGTGCCACGCGGCCTTGCTTTTCGTCCGGCTTTCGCGGCAGACTTCGATTGTTTCCGCAAGGAGGGGAGCCATGGCCCTGACGCGCCGCCAGCGCGAGGTCCTCGACGTCATCCGGTCGTTCCTCGCCGCGAACGGTTACTCTCCGAGCCTTCAGGAGATCGGAAGGGAGCTCGGGCTCTCCTCGGCCGCCACCGTCCACAAGCATGTCTCCCACCTCGTCGCGAAGGGGTACGTGCGGCGCGGCTGGAACCAGAACCGCTCGATCGAGCTCGCCGGGACGCCCGATGGGGACGACGTGGTCCCGGTCCGGGGCACGGTGCGCTCGGACACCGCGCCGCGGCTCGAGGACACGACGGAGACGGTTCGGTTCCCGGTCGCGGTGGCCCCGGCCGCGCGGTTCGCGCTCCGGGTCGAGGGGGCCGGGTTCGAGAGCGCTCAGGTGCGGGACGGAGACGTCCTCGTCCTGGAGGAGGGGCGCGAGCCTCGCGAGGGGGAGACGGTCCTCGCGGTCCACGACGGCTCGGCGAGCGAGGTCGTCCGCTGGGTCGCGCCGGGGGGCGGCGCGGTCGCGGGCGTCCTCGTCGGGCTCGTCCGCAGGTACGCTCTCCCTTGAAGCGGATCGATGGCGGTGGGGACGGGGCCCGGGAGGGACCGGCGTCGCGGTTCGAGGAGTGCTCGGGCGAGGTCTGGGCGAACGGGAGGTGGCTCGATCCCCTGGAGGCCACGCTTCCGGTCGGCGACCCGGCCGTTCAGTTCGGCCTCGGCGTCTTCGAGACGGTGGCGGTGCGGGAGGGGCGCGCGCTCGAGAGGGAGGAGCACCTCGCGCGCCTTCGCGCGTGCGCGTCGCGCGTCGGCGTCCCGCTCCCCGACCCCGGCGATCTCGGCGCCGCGGTCGAGAAGGCGGCGGCCGGGGTTCCGGACGGCTTCGGCTGGCTGCGCGTCGTCGCCAGTCGCTCCGGGAGGTGCTTCGTCTTCTCGGGGCCGATGGACCCGGCCGAGGAGGGAAGGGCGGCGACGGCGGCGCTGCTCCCGTGGAGGCGCGGCACGAGGGACGCGCTCGCGGGACTCAAGACCCTGAACTACGGCGCCAGCGTCCTCGGCCTCGAGGAGGCCGGGCGCCGGGGGGCCGACGAGGGGCTCTGGCTCAACGAGCGGGGCCACCTCGCAGAGGGGTGCTCGAGCAACCTGTTCGTCGTCCGCCGCCGGGCGGTCTTCACCCCCGGGGCGCGGGACGGCATCCTGCCGGGGATCGTCCGCGGCCTGGCGATCGAGGCGGCGCGCGGGCTCGCCCTGGCCGTGCACGAGGGGAAGGTCCGCCTGCCGAGGCTCCTCTCCGCCGACGAGGCGTTCCTGACCTCGAGCACGCGCGGCGTCCGCCCGCTCGTAGCGTTCGAGGGGAAGCCGGTCGGCCGCGGGATCCCGGGGCCGGTCACCCGCGCGATCGCCCGGGAGGTGTCGCGGATGCGGGGGGTCGGCCGGCCCGGCCCGGACGTGGTACAACGATAGCCGCGGAGGAGCCGCTCATGGAAGACGTCGTCGCTCATGGAACCGGCTGGATCGTCTCGCCGGTCGTCGCATGGATCGTTCTCGCCGCGTGGGTCGTCGTCGTCCTCGCCTACGGGCTCTGGCGCTCGCGGGGCGAGGCGGCGCAGGACCGGATCCGCCCTTCCGGACCGACCGACTGATTCGGGGACCGCCGCCGAATTCCGGTCCCGTCCCGGCTCGCAATCGCCGCGGAACGGGCCGAACCCCGGAAGCCGCCAACCGGTTGCCGTCCCCGATTTTGCGTTATATTCACGGAGATGAGAGATTTCTGGAGGACGGTCCCCGGGGCGGCGGCGATCGCGGTCGCCGTCCTCGTGGCGATCGCCGCGGCCGCGACGTTCGTCCAGGTGTACCGGGTGACGCATCCTCCGCGCGAGCGGGAGGCGGCGGACGACCTGGGGATGCTCCTGTCGGGAGTCGAGGAGGTCCGGTTCCGCGCGGCGGACGGGACCGTTCTCGCGGGGCTGCTCTTCCGCGGCCGGCCGGGGGAGCACCCGATCGTCCTGGGCCACGATCTCGGCTCCGGGAAGTCGTCGCTCGCGACGCTCGCGATCGCGCTCCAGAAGGCGGGGTTCACCGTCCTCGCCCTCGATTTCCGGGGGCACGGCGGCAGCGGCGGCTCCCGCTCGACGCTCGGGATCGAGGAGAAGCGGGACCTGATCGGGGCCGTCGACTTCCTCTCGTCGGTCCGCGACGCGGACGACCGGAGGATCGGGGCGTTCGGCGTCGGGCTCGGCGCGCACGCGATCGCGCTCGCCGCGGCCGATCGGCCTGCCCTCAAGGTCCTGGTGCTCGACGGGCTCTATCCCGACGCCGCGTTCCCGCTCGTCCGTCGGGTGTTCCGGGGCTCGGATTTCGCCGTCGAGAACCTCGGCGGGCTCCCGACGTACCTGTTCGACGCCTACTGCCGGGTCCGCTCCCGGAAGGAGGCCGCGTCGGCGGTCCTCCCGAGGCTCGTCGGCAGGGAGATCCTGTTCGTCGCCCCCGGCGGGAACGCGGAGCTGGCGGCGGAGATGCAGAAGCTCTTCGAGTCCGTGCCCGAGCAGCGCGACGCCGACGCGAGCCTGATCACGCTCCCCGCGACCCGGATCGGCGCCCTGTACGGGCAGGAGGTCGTGCGCTATCACCGGCGGGTCGTCGAGTTCTTCGAGCAGCGGCTCGCGAGGGTGCGGGCTCCCGCGGAGCCCTGAGCGCCGGATGGAGCTCTCCGTGAGGCTCCGCCTCGGAGCGACCGGAGGCCCGGGAGCGGGGCGCGTCCGCGCGCTCGCGGCCCTCGCCCTCGCGCTCGGCGCGGCCGGCTGCGCGGAGCGGCGGCCGGCGCCCCTCGTCGGGTCCTCGCAGGAGCTGTGGGTCCGCGCGCTCGTCGCGCGCCGCGTGGATCCGGCCTCGATCGCGAACCCGCTGGCCTGGACCGAGGAGATGCGCCTCGAGGCGGAGCGGCTGGCGGGGAGGGGAGGGATCCGGGAGCGGCTGCGCGGCTTGCAGGACGGCCTCTTCGATCGCGACCGGTTCCCGTTCGAGTACGAGTCCCGCGGGACGCTGACCGCGATCGAGGCGTTCCGGGCGCGCCGCGGGAACTGCCTTTCGTTCACCTGCCTGTTCGTCGCGATGGCGCGCTCGATCGGGATCGAGGTCCGCGCCGCGGCGCCCGAGATCGCGAGCCGAAGCGAGGTCGAGGGGGACCTCGTGGTCGTGCGGACGCACGTCGTCGCCGCCTACCCGTTCCACGAGGGGCTCGAGATCTACGATTTCGACCGGACGCGCGAGCGGAGGGTGATCGGCGCGAGGCTGGTGGACGACCTGCGCCTCGCCGCGCTCCACGAGAACAACCGGGGGGTCGAGGACCTGCGCGCGGGGCGCGCGGGGGAAGCGGGGGCGAGGTTCGAGACGGCGGTGCGGCTGTCGCCCGACCTCGCGGCGGCCTGGGGGAACCTCGGCGTCGCGCGGAGGCGGGCGGGGGACCTCGAGGGCGCCCTCGAGGCGTACGGGGCGGGGCTCGAGGTCGACCCGCGCGATCCGAGCATCCTCGGGAACCTCGCGACGCTCCACAGGACGCTCGGCGACGAGCGGGCCGCCCGCGCGGCGCTCGATCTCGCCGACCTCGGGAAGGCCTCGCCGAGCTTCCTCGTCGTGCGGGGCGACCTGGAGCGGGCGCGGGGGGACCTTGGGCGCGCGATCCGCCTCTACCGGAGGGCGCACCGGCGCTCGCCGGACCTCCCCGGGCCGCTCCTCTCGATCGCCGCCCTCGAGCTCGAGCGGGGGAGGATCTCGCGGGCGCGGAGGGCGGCGCTCGAGGCGCTCGAGCGGGACCCCGGGAACGAGGAGGCGCGGGAGGTCCTCGCCCGCGCGGAGGCGCGGTGACGGGGCCGGGGCCGGAGCGGGCCGGAGGACTCCGGGGCCCCTCGGGCCTCGTCCTCGCGGGGGCGGTCCTCTTCGCGCTGTGGGCGGGGTACTTCGCCGTCTACCAGGTGGACGACGCGTACATCGTCTACCGCTACGCCGAGAACCTCGCCCTGGGGCGAGGCTTCGTGTTCAACGAAGGAGAGCGCGTCGAGGGGGTGAGCTGCTTCCTGTGGACGCTCCTGCTCGCGGGCGCCGCCCGGGCCGGCCTCCCGCTCCCCCAGGCCGCCCCTCTCCTGACCTTCGCCGCGGGGCTCGCATCGCTCCTTCTCCTTCCGGGGACGAGCGCGCGGGCGCGGGGACGCGCCCGCCCCGACCGGTGGGATCACGGCGCGGCGGCGCTCGTCGCCGCGCACCCCGCGTTCGCGTACTGGAGCGTCGGCGCGCTCGAGACGGCGCCGTACGCGCTCCTCCTCCTGCTCGCCCTCCGCGCGTCGCTCCGGGGGAAGCCGGGGGGCGCCGGGGCGGGATCGGCGGTCTTCGCCGGCCTCGCGCTCTGGACCCGCCCCGAGGCGCCGCTCCTCGCGGCGGGGCTCGCCGCGGACCGGGGCGTCGGTGCGGGGAGGCGATGGGCCCGCGCCGCGCTCCCCTTCGCGGCGATCGTAGCGGCGATCTTCCTGCCGCTCCTCCTGTTCCGGATCCTCTACTTCGGCGAGTGGCTTCCGAACACCTACTACGCCAAGACCGGGTTCGGGCCGCTCGAGAGCGCGCGCATCGGCGCGATCTACCTGGCCCGCTTCTTCTGCTCGGTCGTCCCTTCCTTCGGCGAGGAGAACTTCGCGCTCGCGCTCGCCGGCTGCGCGGCGGTCGCTTCCCTCGTCGTGTACGGGATCTCGCGGCCGGGGCTCCGAGGGGCCGCGATCCTCGCCGCGGCCCTCCTCGCGGCGACGCTCGTCGAGGGGGGGGACTGGATGGTCCTCCACCGGTTCCTTGTGCCCGCGCTCCCGATGCTCGCGACGCTCTCCGCGGCGGCGGCGGGGGAGTGGACGCTCGGCGCGAGGCGCGGGAGATCGCTCGCCGCGGCCGGCCTCGCCGCGCTCCTCCTCGCGAGCTTCGTCGTCGCCGGCGTGAGGGCGCGCGACGGGGCGCGCGGCCTCCGGGTCAACGCCGAGGGGTACCGCGAGGCCCACCACGCGGTCGCGCGCTTCCTCGCGGAGCGGGCGAGGCCCGGCGACGTCGTCGCGCTGATGGACGTCGGCATCGTCGGCTACGAGAGCGGCCTCCGGGTGCTCGACATCTCGGGACTGACGGACCGCGAGATCGCGCGCGCGCCGGGAGGCTTCCTCGCCAAGGACTACCCTCCGGGCGCGATCCTCGACCGGGAGCCCCGCTTCCTCGTCCTCGTGGACGGCTTCCCGATCGACACGAGGATCGCGCTCGATCCCCGCTTCCTGGCGTCGTACCGTCTCGTCCTCGAGCGGAACCACCGCTTCAACTGGGTCCCGCCGGACTCCTACACGCTCCACGTCTTCGAGAGGATCGAGGGGGTCGCCGGGGCGCCGTGATAGCCTCTCCGGGGCGGCGGAGACGAAGCGGCGCATGAGCGACGGCAGGGCGGAGAGCGGCGGCCGGGCCGCGGTCCCCGGATGGGCGGTCGCGGCGCTCGTCGTCGCCGCGGCGGTGGCGCCGTATCTCGTCGGCCTGCCGGGGGAGTTCGTCTACGACGACGGCCGCCTGATCGAGGAGAACGACGGGCTGCGCCGCCCGTTCGAGCCCGGGCGGGCTTTCCTCCGCGACTACTACGCCTCGGACCTCGACCGGATGGGGCTCGGCTACTACCGCCCGCTCGCGGTGCTCTCGAACGAGATGGACTTCCGCCGCGGAGGGGGGGAAGCGCTCGCGTTCCACGGGACGAACCTCGCCCTCCACGCCGCCTGCTCCCTGCTCGTCCTCGCGCTCGGGAACGCGCTCCTCGGCGCCTTTCCCGCCGCCGCCGCCGCGCTCCTCTTCGCCCTCCACCCGGCGCACGCGGAGTCGGTCGCGTTCATCTCGGGACGGGTGGATCCGCTGGCGACGCTGTTCGTTCTCGCGGCGGTGCTGCTCCACCTGCGGGCGGGCCGCGCCCCTCGCGCGGCGCCGTGGCGGTGGGCGGCGGGCGCCGCGTGGCTCGCGGGGCTCCTCTCGAAGGAGATGGCGGTCACCGCGCCCGCTCTGGCGTTCCTGCTGGAGTCGGCGGTCGAGGGACTTCCCGCGCCGGGCTCGTGGCGGGAGCGCGCGCGCCGCTACCTGCCGTACGCCGCGGCGCTCGCCGCCTACCTGTTCCTGCGCGCCGCCGGCCTCGGCGCGCTCCTCGGCCCCGCCGCCCCGGGCGCGACGTTCTCGCCGTCGCGGCCGTTCGTCGTCCTCGGGAGCTACCTCGCCTGGCTCGTCCTGCCGCCGCCGGGGCTGCATCTCGAGCCCGAGCCGGCCGGGGGGGCGGCCGCCGCTCTCGCCGCGCTCGCGCTCGCCGCGACGGCGGCCGGCGCGATCGTCCTGGCGCGGAGGGGAGCGCGCCTCGAGGCCGCGCTCGCCGGGTGGTGCGTCCTCTCGCTCCTGCCGGTGGCGCAGCTCCGCCCGATCGAGACGGTCCTCTCCGAGAGGTTCCTGTACCTGCCGAGCGCCGGGGCGGCCCTCCTCCTGGCTTCCCTCGCGTTCCGCCCGGCGAGCCGGAGGGCGCGCGCGGCGTCGGCCGCCGCCCTCGCCCTCCTCGGAGCGGCGTACGTCGCGATCCTGGTCCCCCGGGCGGCGACCTGGCGGAGCGCGATCGCCCTCTGGACCGCGAAGGGGGAGGAGGATCCCGGCTCGATCAAGGCCTGGCTGAACCTGGCCCGCGCGCACGCGAGCGCCGGGAACCGCGAGGAAGCTCGGGAGGCCTACGGGCGGGCGAGAGATCTCGGCGTGGACGCGGCGATGGTCGAGGGGGAGATCGCCTCGCTCCTCGGGGACGACGATCCCGACCGCCGGATCCGAGCGGTCCGCTCCGCCCTCGCCAAGGCGCCGGGAGACGGCGCGCTCTGGCACAACCTCGGCTTCTTCCTGCTGGAGCGCGGAGACTCGGAGGAGGCTCGCGCGGCGTTCGCGGAGGCGGGGCGCCTCGTCCCCGGGAGGCCGGAGACGTCGCTGGGAGAGGCGATGGCGAGCCTCCGCCTGGGCGACGTCGCCGGGGCGCGAGAGGCGGCGGCGCGGGC
Organism: uncultured Acidobacteriota bacterium; assembly: GCA_964590285.1. GTDB lineage: Bacteria > Acidobacteriota > Polarisedimenticolia > Polarisedimenticolales > JAIQFR01 > CALMJU01. The sequence goes on from CAZPWK010000053.1 coordinate 7,981, forward strand.
CCTCCGCCTCAAGCCCGACCTCGGGCTCGCGCGGGCCGTGCTCGCGGAGTGCGAGCTGAGGGCGGGAAACCCGTGCGAGGCCGCGCGCCTCGTCGAGGGGCTCGAGCTCGAGGAGCCGATCGAGCGGGAGCGGCTCCGGCTCCTCGGCGACCGAGCCCGCGCGGAGTGCGGGCGGGCCCGCTGACCCGCGCGGTTGCCGCGTTCCCGCGCCGATCGTATAGTGGCCTCGAAACCGGACCATCGCGGTGTTTCGAACAGGGGACGGTCGGCGGCGCCGGATCCCGGCGGTCGCCCTCGCGGAGGTTTCGTGGCCGCCAAGAGCTTCGACACGGACGACAGGCCGCGCCGCCACCCGGACTCCTCGTACCGGGCGATCGGGGACGAGGGAGGGCTCGTCGTCCTTCCCGGGCGCGCCGAGGTCAAAGTCCTCAACCCGGTCGGCGTCAAGATCTTCTCCCTGCTCGACGGCGAGAGGACGGTTCGCGAGATCGCGTCGGAGGTCGTCGCCGAGTTCGACGTCGCCTTGGACGTCGCCCTCGGGGACACCCGGGATTTCCTCTCGAACCTCGCCGCGCACGGGATGCTGGCCGAGTAGCGTCGCGGAGATCGAGGGATGAGCGCGGCGGTCGGCGGACCGAGCCCCTACCGGAAGCTTCTCGAGAAGGCGTTCGCCGAGGCGATCCCGCTGAGCGCCCAGCTCGAGCTCACCTTCCGCTGCAACCACCGGTGCGCCTTCTGCTACAACGCTCCCTCGGAGCGCCCCGAGATGACGACGGAGGATCTCTTCGAGACGCTCCGGAAGATCTCCGAGCTCGGCGTGCTCTACGCGACGCTGACCGGGGGGGAGCCGCTCTGCCGGAAGGATTTCTGGGAGATCGCGGCCGAGGTCCGGCGGCTCGGCATGGCGCTCAGGGTCTACTCGAACGGGTACCTCCTGGCCGACCCGGCGATCGCGCGGCGGCTCGCGGACCTCCATCCGCTCGAGGTCGAGATCTCGCTGCACGGGTCGAGGCCCGAGATCCACGACGCCCTGACCCGCGTCCCGGGCTCGCTCGATCGGACCGTCTCCGGGATCCGGAACCTCAGGGGCTCGGGGGTCCGGGTGCAGCTCAAGTGCCCGATCACCCGTCTCAACCAGGCCGACCTCCGGGAGATCAAGCGGCTCGCCTCCGATCTGGACTCGTTCCTGACGTTCGACCCGGTGGTCACGCCGAGGGACGACGGCAGCCTCGACCCGCTGTCGTTCCGGCCGGACGACGCGTTCCTGGAGAGGTACTGGGGGGAGTGGTACCTCGAGCTGCACGACGGGAAGGCCCCGCCGCTGGCCGAGCCGTGCGCCCCGGACCGCGCCGAGGCGGTCTGCGGGTCGGGGAGAGCGGGGCTGACGGTGGACCCGTACGGGGAGGTCTTCCCCTGCGTGGCGTTTCGGCGGAGCGCCGGGAACATCGTCGAAATCGAAAGCCTAGCGAAAGTCTGGCGCGAGTCCCCGGTGCTGGAGGAGGTCCGGGCGCTGGCCGTCGAGGCTCGGCGGCGCCTCGACGGGCACGAGAACGGGCGGCACTTCGCGTTTTGCATGGGGATCGCGGAGAAGCAGACCGGGGACCCCCTGGGTCTCTACCCCCAGGCCGAGGTCAACGCCCGGGCGGCCCGGCGGGCCCACGAGCGGCTCCGGCGCGGGAAGGAGACCGGGAGAAAAACTCCTTGAAACCCCCTGGGGCTTTATGCCCAGGCCGAGGTCAACGCCCGGGCGGCTCGGAGGGGGGGGCTCCGGGCCGGGGAGAGGGCGGGGAGAAAAACTCCTTGAAAAGCCGTGGGGGCCACCGTATAAGTACGGTCGCGCCGCAGGAATCGGCGCGATGGTGCATCGAACAACTGTTGTCAACAGTGGTTCGAACTAGGTCAGGGGGAGGCGAATGAAAAAGTACGACCGTCCCGCGATCGTTCACACGGAGAAGCTGGAAGCGCGCGCCGTGAGCTGCGCGAAGGCGGACGACGCCAATTGCGGCGCCGGCCCCATTCAGAGCTGACGTAGAGAGGTTCCAGAGAACCGCCGGGCTCGGGGGCGACGGTTCTTCGACGGGTGCTATGAGATTCCCCGGAAGGTTCTCCTTCTGGGCGATCTCGCTGGCGATGGCGATCGGGCGGGGGGAAGGCTCCCCGCTCGCGTCATGTACGGAACCGGTCGGGGATCCTGGCTCCGCTTCGGGGTTCACGTTCCGGGTCACGATCGACACCGTATCGCTGGCGAAGGGCCCGGAAGGTCACGCCGTCGAGATCGAGGGCTTCGGGGTTCGCGACAGGCGGCCCGGGGCCCCCGATCTTCCCTTCAAGATCGTCCGGGTGGCGATCCCGCGAGGGGTCGTCCCGACGCTCGAGGTGCGCCTCGCGCGCGAGGAGACGCTTCCGGGGATCGATCCGCTCGCGCACCCCTCGCTCGCGGTGGATCTCGATTCCGAGGGGGCGCTCGCGGCCGGTCCCGAGCCCCGGGCGGCGGGCGCGGCGTCTCCGCGGCCGGTCCTCCGCAGGCGGGAGTTCCGCCGGCCCGATCCCGCGATCTTCGAGGGCTCCCGCCTCTACCCGGAGGAGATCGCCGCGCTCGGCGAGATCGGCGCGCTCCGCGGCCAGCGCTACGTCGAGGTTCGCCTCTCGCCGGTCCGCTACGACCCGGCGATCCGCGGGATCCGCGTCGCGCGCTCGTTCGACGTCGCGGTGCGCTTCGAGGGCGGCGCGTTCGAGCGGACGCCGCCGAGCGCCGACTCGCGGTTCGAGGCGGTGTACCGCGACGCGTTCGTCAACTACGACCAGGGGACGACGTTCCGCCTCGACGCGGTCGCGGACCTCCCGGCGGAGACGATCGCGGCCCCCGAGGAGGCCCTCGACGCCACCCCCCGGTACCGGATCCTCGTGTCGGCGAACGGCCCGGTCCGCCTCGACTACGCGCGGATGGCGGCGACCGGGTTCCTCGCGCACCCGATCTCCTCGTGGAAGCTGACGAGCCACGGCGTCGAGGTCCCCCTGCGCGTCCGCGACGCGGGGACGGCCGACGTCCTGGACGCCGGCGACTGGGTGCAGTTCTACGGGCAGGCGCTCGACTTCGACGCCGAGACGGCGCTCGACACCGACCGCCCCGACCCGAGTCCCGACCTCTACGTCGCACGCGACTTCACCGACCGGAACGTCTACTTCCTGACGATCGAGGCCGGGGAGAGGGCCCGGGTGCCGGAGCGGGACGCGACCCCCGCGGGCGGGGCGGTCGCGGCGAGCTTCGAGGGTAGGGTCCGGAGCGAGGTCGAGGACGCCTGGCGGCCGCTCGGCGGGGAAGACCCCTGGTACTGGTCGCCGACCCAGTCGTACCCGACCTCGGGGACCGGGCCGAGCGCGCTCGTGCCGCTGCGGACCGTCTCCGTGACGCTGCCGGGCCTCGTCGGGACGCTCCCGGCGAGGACGGTGGTCCGGCTGCGCGGGATCACCGAGAATTTCGACGTGGCCCCCGACCACCGCAGCCGGGTCACGCTCCGGAACGCGCAGTCGGAGACCCTCGCCTCGCAGGACGACGACGGCACGTGGGACGGGCGGACGATCCACACGCACGACTTCGAGTGGACCTACGGGGGATCGGGACCGTTCCTGACCTCGCCGGCGCAGGTCGCGATCGAGGCGCTCGACGAGGGAGCCCCGGCCGGCTACTACAACCAGTTCATCCTCGACTACGTCGAGATCCGCTACGGCCGGAGCTTCGTCGCGAGCGGAGACACGCTGGCGTTCGACTACCCGGACGGCGACGCCGAGTTCGAGGTCGCGGGCCTCGCGAGCGGGACCCTGGATCCGCCCGACGTGTACGAGATCACCGGCCGGGTGGGGGGGACGGGGCTCGTCACCGCGGTCCGGCTGACGGGGGGGACGATCTCGGGCTCGGGGCCGTACTCGCTCCGGTTCCGGATCGCGAACGATCCCGATCTCGCGGACGGGACGCCCCGCCGGTTCGTCGTCGCCGGAAGCGGCTCGGTCCGGATCCCGTCCGACGCGGAGTTCGCGGCGGACGCGGTGTCGGACCTCCGGAGCACGGCGATCCAGGCCGACCTCGTCGTCGTCGGACCGTCGGCCCTCCTCGACACCCCCGAGGGGCAGGTCGGACTGCTCCTCTCCCACCGCGCCGCGCGAGGGATCACGTCGAAGGTCGCCCGCCTCGAGGACGTCGAGGACGAGTTCCACGACGGCCTCCCGGGTCCGGTCGCGATCGAGAGGTTCCTCTCGTGGGTGATGTCCGACGAGCCCGGCGCGGGGTGGGCGAGCCCGAAGCCCTCGTACGTCCTCCTCGTCGGAGACGGATCGTACGCCTACAAGTCGGGGACCGCCGGGGGCGACTACACGCCGACGCAGATCGTCTTCGAGGACGACCCGCAGATCGGCTACTACGCGAGCGACAACCTGCTCGGAGCGGTCGTCGGCGACGACTCCCTGGCCGACCTCGTCGTCGGGCGGATCCCCGTGCGCTCGGCCGCGGAGACCGACGCGGTCCTCCGCAAGATCCGCGAGTACGAGGCGACGCCGGCTTCGGGGACGTGGGTCCGGAACGCGCTGACCGTCTCCGACCGCGGGAAGCAGGACTGCCCGACCTGCCCGATCAACGTCGGCGAGTCGCTGGACTTCGAGGCGACGAACGCCGCCGCGGTCTCCTTCATGAAGGCGCCGCCGCACACGGCGCGGCAGCTCCGCTACTACAGCGACTACTGCAACCTGACGACGTACGACTGCGACGCGTCGGCCATGAACGCCGACATCAAGGACGGCGTCAACGGAACGCTCGACGCGACGGCCGACGGCGCGGCGATGATGCAGTACGAGGGGCACAGCAATTTCAACGTTTGGTCGGACGACGCGTTCTTCGCGCAGGGCTGGAGCGGCCGCTACGACGTCGAGGACCTGGACAACGGCCTCAGGCTCCCATGGCTCCTCGCGCACAACTGCCTGACCGGCGGCTTCCACACGACCCTGGCGAACTCGCTCGGCGAGGACTTCCTGAAGCGCGCGGGGGGCGGCGCGGTCGCCGTCTTCTCCCCCTCCGGCCTTTCGAGCTCGTTCCTCGGCAGGGCGGTCTCCGACCTCGTCTGGAACGACGTCTTCGGCCCGAGGAAGGAGCGCGAGATCGCGGTGCCGGTCCTCGGCTCCCTCTCGATGCTCTGCCTCCAGGGCTCGATCGAGGCCTGCCAGAACTACGTCCTGATGGGGGACCCCTCGACGCGCCTCGCGGTTCCCGCGGTCGGGCGGCCGACCGCCGCCGCCGCCTCCGGCGCGAACGAGAGCGCCGAGCTCTCGTGGACGGCGAGCGAGACCCCCGGGGCGACCTACGACGTGTACCGGACGAGCAACCTCGTCACGGTCGCGTACACGAAGGCCAACGAGTCGCCGATCCCGGCGGCGACGCCGGGATCGACGGTCCTCTGGACCGACACGGGCCTGATCAACACGGTGACCTACTACTACTACGTCGTCGCCGTGGACGGCGAGGGGTACGAGAGCGCCTGGTCGAACTTCAACTCGGA
>CAZPWK010000054.1:0-13434 GCA_964590285.1 uncultured Acidobacteriota bacterium
CGTTTCGCCTCCTCCGGCAACATCGAGGCGTGGAACCCCCCCATGACGACCCGGGCGCCCCTGGCGCGGTAGAGGGCGGCAACTTCATAGGCCCGGGGCGCGAGCGGCGTCATGGCCGTGAGTCCGACCAGGTCGGGGACATCGCCGGGGTCCAGGGGCGCCACGTTCTCGTCCTCGATGACGATCTGCCAGGTGTCGGGCGCGGCGGCGGCCAGCGTCGTCAGGCTCAGGGGAGGGAACGGAAAGATGAACCGGTGCCAGGGGCTTGTTTCGGGCCAGCCGGGAACGACGAGCTTCAGCTTCATCGGGGCCCACAATCTGAACCGGTACGCGCGCTCCATTTCGACCCGCTTCCCGCGGCCTGCCAACCGGGAGAATGCGGACCCGGGCGATGGGCGCTTCGCCCGCGCCACCCCGCAGCGCTCCACCGTGCGCCCGGCGTGAGGCCCGGGGGAAGCCGACCGCATTCTAAGTCCGACCCCCGAGCCTGCGTCAAGACGGGCGCGGCAATCCCCGCCGGATGCGCTGCCGGAACCGTCCACCGGCAAACCCCGGGCGCGGGCGGCGCGTCCATCCTCTGCACCCCCCTTCGGAGCCTGGCCGGGATCGCGCTCGCGGCGGTGCCGCGGCGCCCCGCAGCCTCACTTGGGCCTGACGCCCACATACGACCCCGCCGCGTTCACCGTGTTCCAGAACTCCTCGGGATCCGCCGCGAACGCCCGCGCGAACATCTCCTCCGCTTTCCCCCGATCCCCCTTCAGGTTGTGCGCGGCGCCGAGCTCCGCGAGAACCTTGCTTTCGTCCGGAGATTCCGCCAGGGCCCGCTCGAGCACGGCGATCGCCTTGTCGTAGTCCTTCGCCTCGACATAGACAGCGGCGATCCGCCGCCAGTCTCCACTGTCCGGATCCTTCGAGACGGCGCGGTCGAAGAGGGCCTCGCCTTTCTGCCGGTCTCCGGAAAGATAGTGGACGCGGCCCACCGCGATGAGCTCCCAGCTCCCATCCTCCGACTGCTGTTCGGCCGCCTGCAGCAGGGCTGCGGCGGCCTCCTGGGCCTCCTTTCCCTGGTAGAGCGACGGCGAGGCCTCCTTCTTTGCGCCCGCGACGGCCAGGGCTGACACCAGCGCCATCGCAGAAACGATCCGGCTCCCCGGCAGAAGGTTTAAACTCTTCATGGGCAGACCTCCCTGAAACGGTGGAAGAAAAACTCGGCGCTTTTCTGAACGGGGCGGATCCGTTGGATGGGCTTCGTGCCGCATCGCGGTTCACGGATCCGAATGGATCTCGACAGGCCGGCGGGACCGCCCGTAGACTTCACGTTTCCGGCGCCACTATACTTTGCTCGGAATGGACTTTGCGTCCAGAAAATAACCATCTGCGGCGGAGGGAACCATGAAGAAGCGCGTGCTCGTCTCGCTGGCGGTTCTGGCGCTGATCTCGACGGGTGCTGCCCAGGCGGCGGGAAACGTCAATTTCCTGCTCGGACAGCGCGAACTGGATGACGACGTCTGGGGCAGCGACTTCGAGAGTCAACCCGCGTTCGGCGTCCAGGCGGACTTCGGCGGCTCCCAGTGGCCGGTGCTGATGGCCGTGGGGCTGCACCTGTCCGGCCAGTCGGAGGACTACGGGTACGGCGATGTGACCGTGGCGGTCGCGGAGATCTCCTTCGGGGCGAATTGGCTGCCGTTGCGCAAAGGAGCGGTACGGCCCTACCTCGGCGGCGGGTTCGAGAGCGTGGGTCTCGCGATTGACACGCCCTACGACGACACGGAAAGCGACTCGTCCCTTGGCTACTACGTGAACGGCGGCATCTACTGGAGGCTGGGGGACCATTTCAACCTGGGACTCGACCTGCGGCTCCTGAGAGGCACGGATTTCGACAAATTCGGAGTGAACGCGAACTGCACTCAGTACAGCCTGCTGCTGGGTTTCGGCTGGTAAGACCGCGAACCGATCGGCCGCAGATCTCAGACTGAAACGGCCTGCGGAAACGCACCGCCGCACGGTCCGGGGAACGGCCCGGGCGGCGATCTTCGCACCGGGTGCCCCCGGAGGAGCGCCCCGGTCCATCCGCTTCCGGATCGCTCACCGGCGGATCGCGGGAGGGATTGCGGCGAGCAGGGCCGCCCGGTCGATTTTCCCGCGTTCCGTGCGCGGAATCTCCTCGACCAGGACGATGCTCCGCGGGACCTTGTGGCCCGCGAGCCTCTGCCGGCACCACGCGGCGACCTCGGCGTACGACATCCGGCCCGTGTCGCAAGCGACGACGGCGCGCACCGTTTCGGTCGACCCGCCGGATCTCGGAACGCCGAGGACCACGGCTTCGCGCACCCCGGGAAGCGAGGCGAGGATGGCCTCGACCTCGCGGGGGTTGACCTTCCTGCCGCCGACGTTGATCCACGCGTCGAGCCGACCGAGCAGCCGCAGCTCTCCGGACGGCGTCCAGGCTGCCTGGTCGCCGCTGATGAAGGTCCCGCCGCCGAGGCTTGCCTGCGCCTCGGGGACGTGCCGCAGCGCGACGGCAGGGGATCGCACGACGACCACGCCTTCGGCGGACCCCTGGACGGGCCCCCCGGAGCCGTCCCCGCCCCGCAGCTCGAGGCGCACGCCGTCGACCGGCGTTCCGACGGTGCCCCGCTCGGCTGCGCCGCCCTCGCGGTCGTAGCAGATGCCGCCGACTTCGCTCGCGCCGTAGAAGACGTGGACCGGCAGGCCGAACGCCTCGCGGAAGCGCGCGGCGACCGGGGATGGAAGGATCGCTCCGGCCGAAAGGACGAGGCGGAGCGTCGCCGGCAGCGGCGGGACCTCCGCAAGCTCGCCGAGGGTGCGGAGGTACAGCGGCACGGTGGGAAAGACGGTGGCCCCGGCCGCCCGCGCGGCGTCGAGGGGGGCCCAGGGGCCGCCCTCCTCGGGGAGCACCAGCATCGAGCCCCGGCGCAGGGCGGGCAGGACGAGGCTCGAGAGGCCGTAGGAATGGGAGAACGGGATGGCGGCGACGAACCGGTCGTCGTCACGCAGGCCCATGCTGCGGAACAGCGCGTCGTCGTCCGCTGCGAGCGCCTCGGAGGTCGCCAGGATGGCGCTCGGCTCGCCGCTCGATCCGGAGGTGAGCTTTGCGAAACCGGCGCCGTCGTGGACGGCGGGCCGCGCCGCCCCCCGCCGCGCGGTCCACTCCGCGGGCCCCGCCGGCCACGGCTCCCGACAAACGAACACAGCCGCCGCTTCGACTCGCGCGGCGATCCGCGCCCGCTCGGCCTCGGGCGCCGCGGCGTCGGCGAGGACCGGGATGGCGCCGCGGCGGCGGACGGCGACGACGGAAGCCAAAAACGCCGGCCCGTTGGGCGCCGACATCACCACGAGTTGCCCGGGCCCGACGTCCGTCGCCTCCAGCGCGCGCCACGCCGCCCGCGCCAGGGCGTCCACGTCCGCGACGCGCGCCACGCGCCGCGGCGACACGACGAGGGCCGCCTCGGGACACCGGGCGGACAGCCGCTCGAACGCGGCAATCACGGGATCCGTGCTATACTTTTTCAACGTTTTTCCGCTACGGATCCATCACGTTACGCGAGTAAGCGGACAGGGTCAAGGGATGCCCAAAACTCCAGCGATTCGGTCGAAGATCAAGCATCTTCTCGTGGACGCCCTTCACCTGGAGGGGCTTTCTCCCTCGGACATCGCCGACGACGCCCCGCTGTTCGGCGAAGGTCTCGGGCTCGACTCCGTGGACGCCCTCGAGCTCGTGGTCGCTCTCGAGAAAGAGTTCAAGGTCCCGATCCAGAGCCACGAGGTCGGCAAGGAAGCGTTCGCGTCGGTCAGCGCCCTGGCGGCCTTCATCGAAGGACGCCTCGGCGTCGTCGGGAACGCGGATGCTGCGGGCTGATTCCGCCTCATCTCCCTCCTGCACCGTCGTCGTCACGGGACTCGGGGCGGTCAGCGCCCTGGGCTGGAACGTCTCTTCGTTCTGGGAGGGTCTGCGCTCCGGCAGGACCGCCATCGGGCCCTTCGACCGCTTCGATCACTCCGGCCACCGCACCCATGTCGCCGCCCAGGTCGATCTGGCCGCGGAGCCCGGGCCGCCCCGGGGAAGGCCGCCCCGGCTCTCCCTCGCCGACCGATTCGCCGTGGCGGCGGCCCGCGAGGCCGTCGCGCGGGCCGGACTCGATCTCGGCGCCTGCGGGGGGCGCACCGGTGTCTTTTTCGGCAGCAGTACCGGCGGGATGATCGAGGCCGAGGCCTGCTTCGGGGCCTTCCTCGCGGCCGCGACCCGCGGGGGGAAACAGCCCGTGCCGGGCGTCCTCGCCTCGCAGCAGTACAACTGCCCCGGCGATGCGGTGGCCCGCGACCTCGGGATCGGCGGGCCGGTGCAGACCGTTTCCACCGCCTGCGCGTCCGGGGCCATGGCGATCGGCGAAGCCCTTCGCGCCGTCCGCCGCGGGGAGGTGGACGCCGCCATCGCCGGAGGTTCCGACTCTCTCTGCCGTCTGACCTATGCGGGCTTCAACTCGCTGCGGTCGGTGGACGAGAGGCCCTGCCGGCCCTTCCGGGAGACCCGCGCGGGCCTCTCGATCGGAGAGGGGGCGGCCGCGGTCCTGCTGGAGCCGCTCGGCCGGGCCCTGGCACGCGACGCGCGGCCGCTCGCCATCGCCGCCGGGGAGGCGGCGACCTGCGACGCTTACCACATGACCTCGCCCCACCCCGAGGGGATCGGCGCCGCGGAGGCGATTCGGGGGGCGCTCGAGGATGCGCGGCTCGACCCCGCCGGGATCGATTTCGTCAACGCCCACGGCACCGGCACGCCTCTGAACGACGTGGCGGAGTGCAAGGCCCTGTATGCCGTGTTCGGGGACCGCGCCGGGGAGATCCCGGTGACCTCCACCAAGTCGCTCGTCGGCCACCTGCTGGGTTCGGCAGGGGCGCTGGAAGCGGTGGCGACGATTCTCTGCCTGCTGGCCGGCGAGGTCCACCCGATGCCGGACGGAGGCTCGCCCGATCCGGCCATCCGGCTGCGACTGGTCCTGGGGCGCCCCCTGGGCCTTTCGCGATCGCGGCATGCGCTCTCCACCAGCCTGGCGTTCGGCGGCGCCAACTCCGCGCTCGTATTCACACGTTACGGAGAGGAAGGGCTTGTGCGCTGAGGCGGTGATCACCGGTCTCGGGACGATCGGTCCCTGCGGCCATGGCCGCGAGGCCCTGGCGGCGGCCCTCGCCGCGGGAAAGCCCGTCACCGCCGAGGTGGACCGCCGCGACGGCCTGCACCGCGAAGGCGGGGCGCACCTCGCCGCACTCGTCGGCGAGCGCGACACGTCGCGCTGGGTCCCTCCCGCGACCGCCCGCCGGATCAGCTTCCCGTCGAAGTTCGCGGTGTCGGCGGCGCGCATGGCCCTCGCGGACGCCGGGCTCGCCGACACGGGGGCCGGCCCCGAGCGTGTCGGCGTCTACCTCGCCACCGCGTTCGGCCCGGCGCTCTCCACCGAGAAGCTCCTGCGCCGGATCCTCCTGGAAGGCCCCGAGGCGGCGCAGCCGTTCCACTTCTCGGAGTGCGTCGCCAACGCACCCGCCGCCCAGCTCGCGATCGCCGTCGGCGCGCGCGGCCCCAACGTGACGCTGACCCAGCGCGAGTCGGGACCGCTCCTCGCCGTCGCGTGCGGGGCCCGGGCCGTGCGCGAAGGGATCGTGGACCGCGCGCTGGTCGGCGCGGTCGAGGAGATCACCCCGCTCCTCCACGCGCTGCTCGATCGCTTCGGCGCGCTGGCCCGCGCCGAGGGCCCTCTCGCGGAGATGCCGCGGCCGTTCGACCGCAGGAGGAACGGCTTCCTCGCGGGGGAAGGGGCCACCTTCCTCGTCCTCGAGCGCGAGGACGATGCGCGGGCGCGCGGGGCGCGGGTGCTCGCCCGGGTGGGGTGGAGCGGCGCCGCGTTCGACGCCACCGCGAGTGTCAGGGACTGGGGCGACGGCCACGCGGCGCTCGCCGCGGCGCTGCGCGCGGGGATCGACCGGCTTCCCGGCGGAGCGTCCGGGGTCTCCGTCGTCGTCTCCGGCGCTTCGGGAGCGCGCCGCGGCGACCGCATCGAAGGGCGCGTGCTTCGTGCGGCCTGGCGCGAGGCCCCGCTGCCGCCCGTCCTGGTGCCCAAGGCGGTCGTGGGCGAGTACGGCGGTGGTATACTCGCGCCGGCCTTGCTGGCTCTCGAGGGAGCGCACATCGGTCCCACGCCGGGCTTCGAGGAACCGGACCCCGAGGTGGGTGTCGCACCCCATGACGGGGGAGGGATGGAGATCCCGGCGCGAATCCTGCTGACAGGGCTTGCGTCCGGAGGCGCGGCCGCATGGGTCGTCCTGGAGCGGGCGCCGTGAGCGGGCCGAGTCGGCCGGCCGTGGCGATCCCGGCCTACGAAGCGGCCTTCGCCGTGGGAGACGTGGTGCGCCGCGCGCTCGCGGCGGGTTACCCGGTTCTCGTGGTGGACGATGGCTCCTGCGACGGGACGGCCGCGGCGGCGCGGGCCTCGGGTGCCCGCGTTCTCGTCCATCCCCGCAACCTCGGCAAGGGCCGGGCGCTGCTCAGCGCGTTCGAGGAGCTTTTCGGGGAGGGCCGCGACCCGGTGATCACTCTGGACGCCGACGGACAGCACCCCCCGGAGGAGATCCCGAAGCTTGTCGCGGCCGCCCGGGCGGGGGCGGACCTCGTGCTCGGCACCCGCCGGCACCTTTTCGGCGCCATGAGCCGGGTGCGGCGGCTGAGCAACACGATGTCGTCCTGGGCGATCTCCAGAGTCGCGAGGGCCGATGTCGGCGACACCCAGACCGGCTTCCGGGTGTATGCGCGCCGGCTCATCGAGGCCACGGGGTTTCCCGAGCCGGGGTTCGAGGCCGAGAGCGCCGTCCTCGTCCGGGCCGCGCGGCTCGGATTCGCCATCTCCACGGTCCCAATCCGGCTGGACGAGGCGGACGGCCGGGCCACCAGCCACTACCGCCCCCTGGTGGACAGCGCGAGGATCGCCGGCGCGGTGATCCGGGCGCGGTTCGAGACGCACTAGCGGAAGGTCGCCGATGTCCTCCGGGAGGGTGGCGCTGGTCACGGGCGGGAGCCGAGGCATCGGGCGCGCCATCGTTCGCGCGCTGGCCTCGGAGGGCTGGACGGTCGCCTTCACGTGGCGCGAGCGCGGGGAGGAGGCGCGGCGCCTGGCCGGGGAGCTCGGCGACGCGGCGCTCCCCTTCCGGCTCGACCTCCTGGACCGGGCGCGCCCGGGGAACCTCGTCGCCGAGGTCGAGGAGCGGGTCGGACCGATCGCCGGTTGGGTGAACAACGCCGGGGTGCGGCGCGACGCACTGCTTGCGGCGCTCCCCGATAACGCCTGGGACGAGATCCTCGATGCCAACCTCGGCGGGGTCTTCCGCTGCTGCCGCGCCGTGGTCCCGCGGATGCTGAGCCGGCGGGCGGGCTCGATCGTCAACATCTCGTCGCTGACGGCGGTCCGCGGCGTGGCGGGCCAGGCGGCTTACGGCGCGGCCAAGGCCGGCATCCTCGGCCTCACGCGCTGCCTCGCGCGGGAGGTGGGCTCGCGGGGAATCCGGGTCAACGCGGTGATCCCGGGCTTCGTGGCGACCGAGATGGTCGCGGACGCGGCGCCCGCGAAGGTCGCCGCGCTTCGCGCCGCCGAGGTGCTCCCGGGAGGAGTGACGACCGTCTCCGTCGCCGAGGCCGTCGCGTTCCTCCTGTCGGACCGCGCGGCCTCCATCACCGGCCAGGCCCTCGTCATCGACGCCGGCACGTCGGCGTAATCCGCCGCGGGCCGGGCGCCGCGTCCTTCTCGCTCCGGTTCCACGACGATTTGCGGCCGCCGCCGCGCCGCGAAGGTTCCGATGTTGCCTGATGCCTTCAGCCGTGAGCACGGTCACCGCCTCGCCGGGCTGCTCCCCGCCGAGCTCCTCCCGCTCTTCGACGACCGTTTCATCGGATCGCACATCCTGTTCGAGGAGTATGTCCACCGGCTTGCGATCCGGGTTGTCCGGGACTCTGGGATTGAACCGGCGGCGCGAGAGCCGGGGACGCCCGGCGAGATCGCGGCGCGGGCCGGGCTGGACGCAGTCCGGGCGCCGGTGCCGGTGGGCTGGCTCCTCGCGACGCTCGTCGCCCGGGGGCAAGCCGAGCGCGACCCCGACGGGCGGAGCTTCATCCCCGCGGCCTTGCCGGATCCGGACCTGCAGGAGGTGGCGGCGGCGCAGGAACGTCACGATCCCTCCGCCATGCCTTCGTACCGGATGGCCGCCCTGGCCGCTGATTTCTATCCATCGGTGCTCCGCGGGACCCGGGACGGCGAGACGACTCTCTTCGCGCCGGACCGGATCGGCGCGTGGCTCGATTACTTCTCCAACGAGAACACCATCTACGCGATCAGCAACCGGATCGGCTCGATCGCGGCCGAGCGGGCGCTTCCCGCGGATGGGGGAGCGGTGCTCGAGCTGGGCGGGGGGCTGGGCAGCGGGGCGGAGGCATTCCTCCAGCGCTTCGCGGAATCGGGTCGGCTCTCCGCGATCCGGTCGTACCGTTTCACCGAGGCCGTCCCGTCGTTCCTGCGCCGGGGCCAGCGAAGGATCTCCGGGCAGTTCCCCGGCGCGCCGGTCGCCTTCGGGCGGCTCGACATGGACCGGCCTTTCGGCGAGGCGGGGATCGGGGAAGGAGCGTTCGCGCTCGTGTACGGCGTCAACACTCTCCACGTCGCCCGCGACCTCGAGTTCACCCTTGCCCAGATTGTCCGCGCGCTCGAGCGGGGGGGCCGGATCGTCCTGTCCGAGTGCGTCCGGCCGTTCCCGGGCCGGCCCGTCTGCGTCGAGTTCATCTTCAACCTGCTCGAGGCATTTCGCGCGCCGCGGCTCGTGGAGCCCTGGCGGCCGAACGGCGGTTTCCTCACGCCGGAACAGTGGATCGCGGCCCTCGAGGCCTGCGGCTTCCGCGACGTGACGATCTATCCCGATATCGCGCGGATCCGGGAGATCTGTCCCTCCTTCATCGCCGCCGCGATCGTGGCCGTGCGCGCGTGAGCCCGGAGATTCCGGCGGATCCCGCGGCCATGCCGATCCGCATCGGGACGCGACTCGCCATCGCAGTGCCACCATCCGGGCCGCTCTACGAGGGGCACTTCCCGAAGCTCCCGATCCTTCCCGGCATCGGTCTCCTCGACCTGGCGCGCCGCGCGCTGGCCGCCGCAGGCGCCTCCCCCGCCCTCCGCGAGATCGCGGTCCTGAGACTGCGGCGGCTTGTCTCGCCGGGCCAGAGCCTCGAGCTCGAAGTCACTGCGCTGGACGCCGGGGGCCGGGTCCGGTTCGAGGTGCGCCGCGCCGCGGAGATCGTCGCCGGCGGCGTCGTTGTGCTCGGCGGGCCTTCGCCGGGACCGCCTCGCCCGGCGAGCGTCCGCCCGCCGCAGCGGGCCGCCGCCACCCCGGACCTCGACGAGCTCCTGCCGCAGCGGCCGCCGATGCGGTTCGTCGAGGGGATCGAGGAGGAGACGAACGACGGGATCACCTGCAGGGTCCGTGTTCCCGAGAGGAGCGCTTTCACGGAGGGGAGGTCGGCCCCGGCGCTCGTCGCGCTGGAGATGGCCGCGCAATCCACGGCCGTGTTCGAGGCCCTGCGCCGGTTGCGCGAAGCGGCGGGCCGCGGCGCCCGGATCGGTTACCTGGTCGGTGCGCGGGACGTGCGGTTCTCTCGCGCGCGGGTCCCGGCTGGAGGGACGCTCTTCGCCGCGATCCGCCTCTCGGGGATCGCTCCCCCGCTGAGCACCTACGCCTTCGAGGTCGCGGACGGGAGCGAGGTCATCGCGTCGGGGACCGTGAGCACATGGCTCACCCCCACAGCCGCCTGAAGCAGAACCACTGGTGGGGCTCGCGGCGGATGGCCCGTTCGACCTCGGCCGCCACGCGGCGCATGGTCGTCGCCAGGTCCGCGGCCGGATCCCCGGTCCTCGGCGCGAAAATCGGCGGCCGGAAGACGACACGGTAGCGCCGGCGCCCCTCTCGAAACACGAAGACGGGCAGCAGCGGGGCGCCGGAGGTCCGTGCCAGGGCCGCGGGGCCCGGCGGCAGCGGGAACGGCCTCCCGAAGAGTGTCGCATGGATCGACCGAGCGCCCGCCCGCGGGCGGTCTCCCTGCAGGGCGACGATCTCGCCGCGCCGGAGGGCGTCGAGGAACACCAGTCCCTGGAGGGGGTCGGGGCCCTGGAAGTGCATCGTGTACCGGCTCTGCTCCAGTTCAGCCACCGCGCCCCGCAGGAACGCCTGCGCCTTCGGATCGGCCTCGGGCTCGCGGACGAGGTGAACGCAGCGGCGTTCCATCTGCGCCGGCAGCATGGAGCCGACCTCGAAGTTCCCCAGGTGGGCCGTGACGAGCAGGAGGCCCCGGCCCGGCCGCGCAACCTCGTTCCAGATCTCGATCCCCTCCGGCTCGACGCGGAAGCGCCGCTTCGTGCTCAGTCGCTCGTAGCGCTCCGTCAGGCACCATGCGAACGACCCCATGGTCCGGTAGATGCGCCGCTGGCGCTCCCACCACCCGCAGGATCCGAGAACGGGCACGAGGTTCGACGCGATGGCCCCGCGGATCTTCCGGAGAAAGACGAAGAAGAACGTCGTGAAGATTGCGATGAAGACACCGATGAGCGGCGAAGGGAGAACCCGGGCGGCCAGACGGTGGAGGCGGTACCAGAAGACCCCGGTGACATGGAAAGAGCCGAGGAGCCGCCAGGACCACCCCCGATCCGGTGCGTGGGGCGGCGCCTCTCCGGCGGGCGGGTTCTCAGGAGCGGTCCGGGGCCGGGTCATCGGAACCCCATCCGCTACGGGGACGGCAACGGCTCGCGCCGAAAGAAGCGGCTGCTGAACCGAAGCAGGCGGGGGAGCGCCGCCCACGCAGGCCGGGGCCCGGCCATCCACCGCAGCACGCGACCGAGGAGGGCCTGCCGGAAAGCGTCCTGCGGCTCCTCGCCCATGAACACCACGTTCGGGCAGCGGGCGACCGTCTCTCCGATGGAGGATCGGAGCCTCGGAAGGTCGAGGGCGGGTTCGATGTGGCAGAAGGGACGGATCAGGGGGTTCTCGGCGCCGACCAGTCCCCGCTCGCGGCAAAGGGACGCCAGCGGCGTGCCCGGGTAGACACGCAGCCCCACGCTCACGAGGACCAGGTGGTTCGCGGGGATCTCGCGCTCGACGAAGCGAAGGCTTTCCGCCGCGCTCGACGCCGTCTCGCCGGGCCCGCCGAGAACAAGGAACCAGCACACATCGAGGGGGCGTGATCCGAGGAGCCGCGCCGCGCCGGCCACGACTTCCGGGCCGAACCCTTTGCGCAGACCTTCCAGGCCGGCGGCGGAGAAGGAGTCCGGCGTGCACAGGACGCCGCGGCCGCCTGCGGACTCGAGGGCGTCCAGAAGGTGCGGCGAGACGCCCAGCGGGTGCAGCCCCGAAATGTCGAGCGTCACCCGCACCCCGCTGCCGCGGATCGCGTCGCAGATGCCCACCGCGTGGCTCCCGGGAAGGCCGAAGATCGAGTCGACGATCTCGAAGTGCCTTACCCCCGAGGCCGCCGCGGACCTTACCTCCTCGGCCACCGCGCCCGGAGGCCGGAGGCGGCAGCCGGCCCCCTCGATGGTCGGGTACGAGCAGTATACGCAGCCGAACGGGCACCCCCGGCGGGTCAGAAGCGGATACGTCGTCCCGATGCGCCAATAGCGATCCGCCTGGATCCATCGCTCGGGTTCGAGGGGGCGGAAGTCCGAAAGGCTGGAGGCACGCGCGGGGCGCCAGTCCGGAGTCGGCGGCGAGCCGCGGCGGAGGAGGCCCTGCACGCCGTTCGGCGTGTCCCTCCGGGCGAGCGCTTCGACCAGCCGGGGGAAAGCCTCCTCCCCCTCGCCCGCGATGCCCCAGTCGGCGTCGAGAAAATCCACGAGGGCCGGACCGCCGACGCTCACGGCCGGCCCGCCGACCACCAACGGAATCGACGCCTCGCGACAGAGCGGAACCAGCCGGTCGCGTATCGCTTCCAGGAAGAAGACCGTGTTCCGGCCCGACACCGAGTCGATGTTCCGAACCGAAAGGCCCACGACGTCGGGACGTGAGACCCGGAGGGCGCGCCGCATGGCCGGGACGATGTTTCGAACGAAGCGAAGATCCAGCGTGGTGACGTGATGCCCGGCGGCCGCCGCCGCTCCGGCCACGGCGCAGAGGCCGCCCGGGAAGGCCGTCCAGAGACCCCCTTCGCGGTTCGTGTTGACGAGGAGAATCCGGGCCTTGCATCGCGTGCCGCCGCCCCCTCGAGCAGCACCGCGGTGTGGGTCTGCATCTCCTCGAACTGGCCCAGCGGATCGCGGGCGCTCGCCGAGACTGGCTTCCATGCGCTCGGCGGGAGCGACTCGCGGCGTCGCCCCGTTCCCCCGGGTGCCGACAGACCCGTCCGCTGGACGCAACGTGCCTTTCCTCCGAAGATCCCGCCCCCCGGCCGGGGCACAGGGAAGACCGCGGGAATCAGCCAGGACGGGCCGCCGCAACCGGCCGGGCGGCGGTCAGCAGACAGCCGTGTACTCGCTGAAGATGCCCAGCTCCACGTGGCGGCCGACGCGGGAGAAGCCGGCCTCCTCGAGGGCCGCGAGGATCACCGGGGGGGCGACGCAATTCTCGATGGTGTCCCAGTGATACCTCATCAGCTCCTGGGCGCCGCGCCCTCCGCGTCCGAGCCGGGCGACCTGCGGTATGACGCGGCTGAGGTAGAACTTCAGCAGGCGGAACGGGAGACGGGACTCCGGCGGCGTGATCTCGAGGAGCAGCACCCTGCCCCCCGGCCGGAGCACGCGCCGATACTCCCGCGCCATGGCGCGCAGGTCGGCGACGTGCCGCAACGCGTATCCCATGCTCAGGAGATCGAAACGCCCGCTTCCGAGGGGCAGCGCCTCGGCGAGGGCCTGAACCAGCCGGCCCACCCCCCGCCGGCGCGCCTCTCGGAGCATGCCCGCGCTCGGATCGAGGCCCATCACGAGGCCGCTCGTCCCCACGATGTCCCGGGCATGCGAGGCGAGCACGCCCGTGCCGCAGGCGACGTCGAGCACGCTCATCCCCTCGGCCAGGCCGGCCCGCAGAAGCGCCTGCTTCCGGTACCGGTGCCCGGAACCCAGGCTCATCACCTGGGTGATGAAGTCGTAATGGGCCGCGGACTCGTCGAACCAGCGGTTGACCTGCCGCCGCCGCTCCCGCTCATTCGCGTGGTAGCGCGCGAGCAGCGGGTGAGGCCGCAGGCGATCGGTGCCGGGCCGGGCCGGACCGCCGACCGGGGAGGCGGGGGGCGTGAGCATGTCTTTTTGAGAACCATCCTGCTGCAACGGATTCCATCTAACCCTGAAAGCCCCCGGCTGTCAATGGACACACGTCTCCGGCATCCTGTTGTTCCCGTGGAGAATCCGC
>CAZPWK010000055.1:0-3795 GCA_964590285.1 uncultured Acidobacteriota bacterium
GTCGGGACGCTTCGGATCCCGAACCGGTTCGACAGGTCCCCGCTCTCGTCCACGTCGACCTTGGCGATCGTGGCCCGGCCGGCCATCTCCGCGGCGACCTGCTCCAGCACGGGGGCGATCGCCTTGCACGGCCCGCACCAGTCGGCCCAGAAGTCCACGAGCACCGGCCCCGAGAGCTTCGAGACCTCCGCGTCGAAGTTGTCGTCGTTCAGGTGTACGATCGGATCGTTCGACATCGGTCCTCCCGGGTCGGGTGTCTTCGCGAGACGGGGAAAGGCCGGCACTATAGCATGCGCTCCGACGCCCCTCCTCCCGAACGGCCCCGTCGCGTCGCGCGCCGCCGGTTCGGCCAGAACTTCCTGGCGGGCGAGGGGGCCGCGGAGCGGATCGCCGCCGCGCTCGACCCCGCGCCGGGAGAGGCGGTGCTCGAGATCGGCCCCGGGCGCGGCGCGATCACCGCGCCGCTCGTCGCGCGCGCCGGCCGGATCGCCGCCGTCGAGGTGGACCGGGACCTCGCGCGGGATCTCCGGTCCCGCTTCGGCCCCGATCGTCTCGTCCTTCTCGAGGGGGACGCGCTCCGGATCGATCTCGCCGAGGTCCTCCGCGCCCTCGGCCTCGATCCCGGCGGGCGTCTCGCCGTCGCCGGCAACCTCCCGTTCAACATCTCGAAGCCGTTCGCCGCGAAGATGGTGCGCGAGCGCGGGCGGGTCGGCCGCGCGGTCCTGACGTTCCAGCGCGAGGTCGCCGAGAGGCTCCTCGCCGCCCCGGGATCGAAGGACTACGGCCCGATCTCGGTCCTCGCCGGCCTGGCCTTCCGGATCGAGCGCCTGTTCGACCTTCCCCCCGCCGCGTTCCGCCCGCGCCCCCGGGTCGTCTCCTCGGTGACGCGCTGGATCCCCCGCTGCGAGCCCGGACTCGACCCGGACATCGAGGAGCGCCTCCGCGCCGCTCTCGCCGCCTGCTTCGGGAGGAGGCGCCGCACGCTCCTCGCCAACCTCCGGGAATCCCTTCCCGGCGGCGCGCCCCGGGCGCTCGAGCTCCTCTCGGCGGCCGGGATCGCTCCCGGGGCCCGCGCGGAGACGGTGCCCCCCTCGGGGTTCCTCGCCCTCGCCTCGGGATGGCCCCTCCCGAGCCCACCCGAAGGAACGCGCTAACCTTCGCCTCTGCTATAATTTCCTTCCGCAAGCCGCACCGCAGGCCCCGCGGCCCCGGGGGTTACGTTGTCGAGCGAACCGCGCATCGAGATCGTCCCGCTCGGCGGCCTGGGCGAGTTCGGGATGAACCTGATGCTCTACCGACAGGGAGACGACTCCGTCGTCGTCGACTGCGGGATGATGTTTCCCGGGGCGGAGCACCTGGGCGTGGACGTCGTCATCCCGAACCTGTCGCACCTCGACGATTGCGGGACGATCCACGGGGTCGTGCTGACCCACGGGCACGAGGACCACACCGGCGCGCTCCCCTACCTCCTGGCGAAGCGGGACCTCCCGGTCTACGGCACGCCGTTCACCCTCGGCCTCGTGCGCAACCGTCTCGCGGAGCACGACCTCGGGCGCGCCGGCGCCCTCAGGCCGTTCCCGGGGAACGGAACCCCGCTGCGGCTCGGGCCGTTCGAGATCGAGGGGTTCCCGGTCGTCCACTCGATCCCGCAGGCCCTGCTCCTCGCGATCCGGACGCCGCTGGGGACGATCGTGCACACCGCCGACTTCAAGCTCGACCCCGAGCCGATCGACGGCCCCGGCGTGGACCTCGCGGTTCTCGAGCGCCTCGGCGACGAGGGGGTGCTCGCCCTCCTGTCGGACAGCACGAACGCCGCCGAGCCGGGGTTCACCCCCGGCGAGCGGAGCGTCGTCCCCGCGCTCGACTCCCTGGTCGCGGCCGCCCGCGCCCGCGTCTTCGTCACCTGCTTCGCCAGCAACGTCCGCCGGGTGCAGACGATCTCGGACGTCGCGGCCCGCCACGGCCGTCGCGTCGCCCTCGTCGGCTCCTCGATGATCGGCCACTCCGAGGTCGCGGAGCGTCTCGGCCTCCTCCGGTTCCCCGCGGGGCACCGGGTCGAGCCGGAGGCGGCGATGGACCTTCCTCCCGAGAAGGCGCTCTTCGTCGCCACCGGCTCGCAGGGAGAGCCGATGTCCGCCCTGGCGCGGATCGCCGTCGACGAGCACCGGGAGGCGAGGGTCGAGGACGGCGACCTCGTGATCCACTCCGCGCGCACGATCCCGGGGAACGAGAAGAGCGTCGGGCGAATGGTCAACCACCTCCTCCGGCGCGGCGCCGACGTCGTCACGCGCGCGGACGCGCCGATCCACGTCTCGGGGCACCCGGCGCGCGAGGAGCTGAAGCTCCTCCTCCGGCACCTGCGCCCACGGTTCCTCGTGCCGATCCACGGCGAGTACCGCCATCTCCTCGCGCACGCCCGCCTGGGCCGCGAGGCCGGTCTCGAGGCCGACGCCGTGGTCGTCGCGGACTCCGGCGACGTCGTCGCGCTCGGCGCCTCCTCCTGCGAGATCGTCGACCGTGTCCCCGTCGGTCAGGTCTTCATCGACGAGACCCTCGAGGAGGTCGACCTCGACGTGCTCCGCGACCGCAGGCGGATCGCGGGCGACGGCATCGTCGTCACGGTCGTCGCGGTCGACCGGGAGAGCGGCGCGATCAACGGGACTCCCGAGATCGTGGCCCGCGGCTTCGTTCCCGGGGACGACGACGCCGGGCTCCTCGCCGACGCCCGGTCGGTCGTCGTCTCCGCGCTCGCCGACGCGACCCCCGAGGAGCGCGCCGACGAGGGGCTGCTCAAGGCGCGCGTCCAGACCGAGCTGCGGCGCTTCCTTCGCCGGCGCACCCAGCGCCGTCCCCTGATCGTCCCCGTCGTCGTGGAGCTGTGATGGGCGCCGCATCCTCCGGGTCCCGCGGCCGCCGCTGGCTCGACGAGCTGATCGGGATGCTCCTCCTCGCGCTCGCGGTGCTCGCGATGCTGTCCCTGCTCTCCTACGACGCCCGGGACCCGAGCTGGTTCCACCACCTCGGCGGCCCCGACGCGCCGCGCAACTGGATCGGCCAGGTCGGGTCGAACCTCGCCGAGGGGCTGCTGCAGCTGTTCGGGATGGCCGCCTTCCTGGCCCCGGTCGTCCTCGCCCTCGTCGGGTGGCACCGCCTGAGGTTCGAGGGGCTCGCCGCCTCGTACGGGAAGCTCCTCGGCTACGGCGTCGTCCTGATCGCCCTCGCCGCGCTCCTCGACCTCCTGTACGGCCACGTCGCGTTCGGCGGGTTCGTCCGCCCCGCCGGCGGCGAGCTGGTCGGCCGCGGGGTGGCGGGAGCGCTCCTCTCCCTCTTCGGAAGCTTCGGCGCCGCCATTGTCTCGGCCCTCGGGCTCGCGGCGGGGATCGTCCTCGCGACGAGGTTCTCGTTCGTCCGCGCCGGCGCCTGGCTGGCGGAGCGCGCCGCCGCCCTCGCCTCCTTCGCGGTCTCCCGTTACCGGGCGTTCGCGGAGGCCCGGCGCCGGGCGGCGGAGAAGCGCGCGGTCATCCGGAAGCACGCGAGGCGCCGCGCGGCGCGCGAGGGCGAGGAGCCGCCCGCCCCCCCGCCTCCCGAGCTCCGCGCGCGCCCGGCGATCCCGGTCCCGCAGGAGCCGGAGGTCCTGCCGGCGAAGCCGGCGAAGCCGATGGTCCCGGTCCCCGCCCCGGCCCCGAAGCCGGCCCCGGCGCCGAAGCAGCCGCCGCTCCCGCTCGAGCGCGCGGAGCCGGGGATCGCCCTGCCGCCCCTCGAGCTCCTCAACGAGCCGGCGCCGCAGCGCGCGCC
>CAZPWK010000055.1:3805-13032 GCA_964590285.1 uncultured Acidobacteriota bacterium
CGAGGACAAGGACGAGCTCCTCGCGCGCGCCGGCCAGATCACGGAGAAGCTCCGCGAGTTCTCGCTCGAGGGGCATGTGGTCGCGATCCACCCCGGCCCCGTCGTCACGACGTTCGAGTACAAGCCCGAGGCCGGCGTCAAGTACTCGCGCGTCACGGGGCTGGTCGACGACCTCTGCCTCGCGCTGAAGGCGGAGTCGGTGCGGATCGATCGCCTCCCGGGGCGCTCGACGATCGGGATCGAGGTCCCCAACCGGAACCAGGAGACGATCTACCCGCGCGAGCTGCTCGGGTCCGAGCGCTTCCGCTCGTCGAGGTCGAAGCTGACGCTCGCCCTCGGCAAGGACATCAGCGGCGAGGTGCTGACCGCGGAGCTCGACCGCATGCCCCACCTCCTGATCGCGGGCGCGACCGGGGCGGGCAAGTCGGTCGGCCTGAACGGGATGATCGCGAGCATCCTCTACAAGGCGACCCCGCGCGACGTCCGGCTCCTGATGATCGACACGAAGATGATCGAGCTCGGCATCTACGCCGACATCCCGCACCTCCTCGTCCCCGTCGTCACCGACCCGAAGGCCGCCTCGACCGCGCTCCAGTGGGCGGTGCGGGAGATGGAGCAGCGCTACCGGAAGCTCGCGTCGGTCGGCGTCCGCAACATCGAGCAGTTCAACGCGCTCCTCGAGGCCGAGCCCAAGCGGACGATGACCGACGACCGCACCGGCGCGGAGGTCCCGCTCTCGCACCTGCCCTACGTCGTGATCGTGATCGACGAGATGGCCGACCTGATGATCGTCTCCTCGGCGGACGTCGAGGAGTCGGTCATGCGCCTCGCGCAGATGGCCCGCGCGGTCGGGATCCACATGATCCTCGCGACCCAGAGGCCGTCCGTGGACGTGCTCACCGGGACGATCAAGGCCAACTTCCCCGCGCGGATCGCGTTCCGCGTCTCCCAGCGCGTGGACTCCAGGACGATCATCGACCAGGGGGGCGCCGAGCAGCTCCTGGGCCGGGGGGACATGCTCTTCCTCCCCTCGGGCTCCTCGCGCCTCGTCCGGGTCCACGGCGGATTCATCACGGAGTCCGAGCTCCACCGGATCACGGCGTTCCTCAAGAAACAGGCCAAGCCGGTCTACGACGAGACGGTCCTCAAGGAGGCCGAGGAGGAGCGCGGGGGGTTCGACGCCGGCGAGCGGGACTCGATGTTCGCCGACGCGGTCCGGACCGTCCTGCAGGAAGGCCAGTGCTCGATCACGCTGATCCAGCGGCGCCTCCGGCTCGGCTACGCCCGCGCCGCCCGGATCGTGGACACGATGGAGCAGGAGGGGATCATCGGCCCCGCGGACGGCAGCCGGCCGCGGGAGGTCCTCGTCGGGCCGGAGATCCTGGAAACGCTCGAGGCCCCCCGGCCGTGAGACCGGCGCGGGGAACGGGGCGGCGGTCCGGCCGTCGGACCGCGCTCCCGGCGCTCCTCGCCGCACCGGCGGCCGTGCTCTTCGCCGCGCTCCTCCCGTACGCCCCCCTTCTCGGCGCGGGGTACGTCCAGGACGATCATCTCGCCGTCGAGGACAACCCGATCGTCGCGCGGGGGGACCTCGCCGAGATCTTCTCGACGTCGTACTGGGAGGGGGCGCGTGGAAACGACCGGAGCCTCTACCGGCCGGTCCCGATCGCGAGCTTCGCGCTGGAGCGGAGGCTCGCCGGGGCGCCCTCGCCGCGGCTCTCCCACGCCGTCAACGTCCTCCTCCACGCCGGCGTCTCCCTCGCGCTCCTCGCGCTCGCGCGGAGGATCGGCCTCGGCCGCCGCGCCGCCCCGATCGCGGCGATCCTCTTCGCGCTCCACCCGGTCCACACCGAGGCGGTCGCCAACGTCGTCGGCCGCTCGGAGCTCCTCGCCGCCCTCTTCGCGATCGGCGCGCTCCTCGCGATGAGCCGGACCGGCCCCTGGCGCGCCGGCGACGGGACGGGCGAGGAGACGGTCCCGGCCTCGCGGGCCCGCCTGGCCTCCTGGTCCGCCGCCGGCCTCGTCTTCCTCGCGCTCGGCTCCAAGGAGACGGCCCTCGCCCTGCTGCCGCTCCTCGTCGTGCAGGAGATCCTGTTCCGGCGGCCCGGCGAGGGAGGCCGCCGGGAGCTCCTCCTCGACCGCCTGGCGGCGTTCGCCCCGGTCGCCCTCGCCGTCGCCCTGATCGCCGCCCTCCGCGTCGCCGCCCTCGAGGCGGTCTTCCTGCTGCAGAGGGTGCCGGCCGCGGACAACCCGGTGGTCGGGCTCGAGGCGGCGCCGCGGATCTTCACGTCCCTCGCGATCGCCGCCCGCTACGCCTGGCGCATCGTCTTCGGCTTCCCGCTCGCCGCCGACCACTCCGGGGCCGTCCTCGCGGTCGAGCCGAGCCTCGCCGCGCCCCTGCCGCTCCTCGGCCTCCTCGTCCTGGCCGCGCTCGGCGCCCTCGCGCTGGCCCCGCGCCGCTTCGGGCGCGCGGCCTCCCTCGCCGCCTCGCTCTTCCTCCTCCCCCACCTCGTCGTCGGGAACCTCCTCTTCCCGATCGGCGCGGGGCTCGCGGAGCGCCTGGCGTACCTCCCCTCGGCGGGGATCCACCTCCTCGCGGGGCTCGCCGCGGAGCGGGCGCTCGACCGCGTCCCCGGGCGCCGCGCCCTCGCCGGCGCGGTCGCCCTCCTGGTCGCCGTCGCCGCGCTCTTCGCGGCGCGGACCTGGACCCGCTCGATCGAGTGGCGGAGCGACCGGTCGATCTTCGAGGCGGCGGCGCGCGTCAACCCCGGGAGCCCACGGGCGCACTACGTCGTCGCGACGCTCGACCACCGGGAGGGACGCCCCGACCTCGCGCTGCCGAGGATCGAGAAGGTCCTCGACCTCTGGCCGACCCACCTCGCGGCCTGGACCGAGAAGGCGGTGCTCCTCGGCAAGGCCGGCGACCTCCGGGGCGCCGAGACCGCGGCCCGCGAGGCGATCCGCCTCGACCCGTTCCATTCGCTGGCCCACTTCAACCTGGGGGTCGCCCTGCACCGGATGGGGCGCCTCGCGGAGGCGGAGCGCGCCCTCCGCAAGGCGGTCCTCCTCGACCCCCGCCACGACGCCTCCTGGGCGGAGCTCGGGCACGTCCGGCACGAGAAGGGGGACGCCGCCGGGGCCGCCGAGGCCTACCGCCGCGCCGTCGCGCTCGGCCGCTCCGACCTCAGGAATCGGGGACAGCTACCGATTTGAGCCCGGGACGGCAACCGTGGGGCCGGGCTAGGTCCCGGCATCCGTCCGGATCGCGGGGCGCCGCCAGACGCCGGGGATCTCCGCGTCGCACGACGGGCAGCGCCCGTCGGGGCCGACGGCGTTCCGCCGGACGGCGTATCCGCTCCGCTCGATCAGCGCGTGCCCGCAGGCGTGGCAGCGCGTGCTCTCGAGATCGCCGACGCGACCCGGAGCGTTCCCCGCGTACACGTAGCCGAGGCCCGCTTCCCTGCCGATCGCCGCCGCCCTCCGCAGGTCGTCGGGCGTCGTCGCCCGCCCGCCCGCGACCCGGTAGTCCGGGCGATACGCGGTCACGTGCCACGGCAGCAGGGGGCTGACCGACGCCAGGAACGCGGCGATCTCCCGGAGCTCCTCCCGCGAGTCGTTGAACCCGGGGACGACCAGCGTCACGACCTCGACCCAGAACCCCCTGCGATGCGCCTCGCGGATCGTCTCGATCACGGTCTCGAGGCGCCCCCCGAGCTCCCGGTAGGACGCGTCGCGGAAGCTCTTGAGGTCGATCTTGAACAGCGAGGCGTGCGGGCGCAGGAAGTCGAGGGCCTCGGGCGTCGCGTTCCCGTTGGAGACGAAGCCGCACAGGATCCCCTCGGGCCGCGCCAGGGCGAAGATCTCGACCGCCCACTCGATCGTGATCAGCGGCTCGTTGTACGTGGAGACGATCGCCGGCGCGCCGCGCCGTCTCGCCGCGGCGACGATCTCCTCGGCCGAGACGTCGCGGGGCGCGGCGAGCGCTCCCTCGTCGCGGAGCGTCTGCGACGTCGTCCAGTTCTGGCAGTAGGGGCAGTGGAGGTCGCAGCCGAGCATCCCGAACGAGACGGCGTCCGCGCCCGGCAGCACGTGGAAGAACGGCTTCTTCTCGATCGGATCGACCGCGAGCCCCGCCACGTAGCCGCGCGGGACCCGGAGCGTCCCGGCCTCGTTGAACCGGACCTTGCAGATCCCCTCGCGCCCCTCGCCGATCCGGCAGCGGTGGCCGCACGCGAGGCAGCGCACCGCCCCCTCGCCGATCCGCTCGTAGAGGCGCCCCTCGGCGGTGCGCTCCCTCAGGGATCGCCCGAGGGCCGCGACCTCCGGGTCTTCGGGCTCCGGCATCGCCGAGCCTCCCGCACCGACGCGAGAAGTTTACTCCCGAGGGCCGCCCGAGAGCCGGACGTCGCCCCGGGCGAGCACGCGGACGAGCGGCCGGACGGCTTCCCCGACGCTCCCCTCGGCCCGCTCCCCCCCCTCGACGACGGGGACCCCCGGGAGATCCGACTCGACCCGCCCTTCGGACGATTGCGCCTCGACGCGGCAGCCTCCCGACGATCCGAACACGACCTCGACGTCGCCGCCGGCGTTCC
This sequence comes from uncultured Acidobacteriota bacterium, assembly GCA_964590285.1. GTDB lineage: Bacteria > Acidobacteriota > Polarisedimenticolia > Polarisedimenticolales > JAIQFR01 > CALMJU01. The sequence continues at coordinate 8,398 of CAZPWK010000055.1, forward strand.
GGATCCTGCTGTCGTCCCGGGCGGAGTTCGCGATCCAGGCGACCCGGACCCAGGGGCCGTCCGCCTCGACCCGGACCGGGCCGACGACCCCCTCGAGCGAGACGCCCCCCCCGCTCCCGACGACCGTGACGCCGCCGGTCAGCCTGCTGCCGGCGACGTTCCCCCTCTCGCTCCCGATCCGGACCGCCGCGGAGGCCCCGGCGACCTCGACGTCGGCGTCCCGGGTCCGGATCTCCACCGGGGAGAACGACTCGCGGATCGAGACCTCGATCAGCGCCCCCTCGACGACGACCGGGCCCGCGATCCCCTCGAGATCGACCCGGGCCGGCCCGCTCCCCCCGACGGTCGCCCCGCCCCGCAGGTCGGCTCCCGTCAGGGTTCCTCCGGCCATCTCGACCCGGAGCGAGGCGTCGAGGCTCTCGACCCTGAGGTCCCGGTCCCCCTCCAGGACGACCTCCCCCTCCGACCGCGCCAGCAGGACCGACGTGCCGTGGAGGAGCAGCCGTCCTCCGCGGCGGAGCCCTTCGATCTTCGCCTTCCCCCCCCGCTGCCGGACCGTCGCCGTCCCCTCGACGCCGAGGACGGCGAGCGACCCCTCGTCGAGGTCGACGTCGAGCGCGCCTCCGACCCCCGAGACCGACACCTGCGACGAGCCGAGCAGGCGGAAGACCGCGTCCCCCAGCGCGCCGGCGACGCGCGCCGTCGCGTCCCTGCCGGTGACCTCGACCCGGTCGCCGAGGCCGATCGCGACCAGGGATCCCCCCTCGAGATCCGCGGAGAGCGACCCCTCGAGCCCCTCGGCCTCGATCCGGAGCCCCCTTCCCGCCGCCTCGAGCGCCCCCGACGTCCCCCGGACCGAGACCCGGGCGTCGTCGGTGCGGACGCGCACCGGCAGGTTCGCGGGGACGCGAACCTCGAGCCGCCTCGGCGAGTCGCGCCCGCCGGCCAGCGGCCGGACGAGCAGATCCGCTCCCTCCGCGACGACCGAGACCGGAAGGGGCCTCGGCTTCCGGCCCCCGTACGTGCTGAGGACCCGGACCTCCCCCGGGGCGCCGCCCGAGATCTCGATCGTCCCCGAGATCCCCTCGATCCGCAGGCGGGTCAGCCCGGCGGCCGGGACGACCGTTTCGGCGCCCGCGGACGGGGATCCCGCGACGCCCCCCGCGGGCGCCGCCCCCTCCGCGGCCGCGACGATCCCCGCGGCCGCGAGGAAGAAGAGCGCCGCCTCCCTCACGGTCCGCTCCTCCTGCCGTGGAGATGGTCGAGCGCGCGCCGCGCCGCCTCCTGCTCCGCGGCCTTCCGGCTCGTCCCCCGCCCCCGCCCCATCACCTCGCCCGCGAGCAGCACCTCGGCCTCGAACTCCCTGGCATGGGCCGGCCCCGTCGCGCCGGTCAGCCGGTACTGCGGGGTCGCGTGGACCACCGCCTGGATTTCCTCCTGGAGTCGGGTCTTGAAGTCCTCGGAGGCGGCCTCGCTCCCCCGGGAGCGTTCCAGCGCGGCCCGGAGGTGCCTCCGCGCGAACGCCCTCGCCGCGCGGATCCCCCCGTCGAGGTACACGGCGGCGAGAACCCCTTCGAAGGCGTCGGCGAGGAGCCCCGGCCGCGTCCGTCCCCCCGCGCCGTCCTCTCCCCTCCCCAGCCGGAGGTCGTCGCCGAGCCGGAGGCCCCGCGCGATCTCCGCCAGCGACTCCATCCGCACGACCGACTGCCTGCGACGCGTCAGGACCCCCTCGTCCGCGCCGGGGTCGTCGGCGAAGAGCCTTTCGGAAACGAGGAAGCCGAGGAGGGCGTCCCCGAGGAACTCGAGACGCTCGTAGTCCCCGTCCTCTCCCTCTCGCCCCTCGTGGGCGCACGACCGGTGGGTCAGCGCGCGGCGCAGCAGCGCCGGGTCCTCGAACCGGTAGCCGAGCCTCTCCTCGATGCCGCCCGGGGCTGAAACCTTCGGGCGCGGCGCCTTCGACCTCCGACCGCCTCCCGCTCGGCGGCTCATCGGGGAGGATCCTCGACCCGGTCGGAGATCTTTCGGTACACCCGCTTCGGCCGCCCGTCCCCCCGAAACGTCTGGCCGTTCCTCTCGACGGTCCACGCCTCGATCGCCAGCCCGCCCGGGACGACGACCAGCTCGTCGATCGTCCGCCGCCCCTCGCCTCCGGCCCCGGCCTCCCGGATCTCGGTCTCGAGCCGCAGCCTGCCGGTCCCCGGATCCGGGCGCAGGGCGATCTTCCAGACGCCCGTCCTCACCCCCTCGACGATCTCCTCGCACGACCCGTCCCACGCGCAGCGCACCTCCCGCTTGCCGTCGGCCGTCCGCAGCCCCAGGCGCGCCTTGTGCTCCCCTCCCGTCCCGGCGATCGAGAGCGTCGAGCGGACGCGCTCGTTCCCGAGCGACCAGGTCCCGACGTACCCGGTGTCGCCGACCCGCTCCGCACACGCGCACGCGGCCGCGAGCGCCGCGGCGGCCGCGGCCCGCCGCGCCAGCCTTCGAGCCGGAGTCATCCCTCCCTCCTCACCTCGCCGTCGCGTCCGGCGGGCGCTCCTTGGGCCCCACGCCGCGGAGCACGACGTCCCCTTCGGCCTCGACGCGGATCGAAGCCCCGCCGCCGGTCCCGAACCGGCCGGAAACCTCGCGGCCGTCGTCGGAGGTCGCGAGGCCCGGGAGCGCCGCGCGCACCTTCCCCGATCGCGATCGCGCCTCGACCCCGCACCCCCCGGGGCCCGCGAGCCCGATCTCGACCGGGCCGGACCCGTTGCGCACCGAGCTGTCCTCCACCTGCGGGACCGCGGCCCAGGCGACCTGGACGCGCGGGCCGTCGGCGTCGACGTCCACCGGCCCGCGGAGCCCGTGGAGGCGGACGTCCCCGCCTCGCGACCGCACGGTCAACCGGTCCGCGGAGCGCGAGACCGCCAGCGTCCCGCCCTCGGCGTCCACGAACGAGTCCCCCTCGAGGCCGTCCACCGTGACCGTGGAATCGGCGACCCGGATCTCGGCCCCGCCGCGGAGCTGTCGGAACGCCGCCCGGAGCCCCTGGCCGTCGAGGCGCACCGGCCCGGCGACCGTCGTGACGAGGAATCGCGTGTCCCGCGCGCCTCGGATCTCGAGCGATCCCTCGTACCCCGAGACCTGGACGAGGCCGGCCGACGCGTCGATCCGCGCCGCTCCCCCGCCCTCCCTGAGGTCCACGCCGGCGTCGGCGACGACCTCGATCTCCCCCTTCGCCTGGATCAGCTTGAGAGGCGCCCCTTCCATCTCGACCGTCGCGTCCCCCGCGAGGCCCTCGACCGCGGCGGTCCCTCCCCGCGCGCGGAGCACGAGGCTCCCCGAGATCTGGGACGCGACGAGGGTGGAGCCGGTCAGCGCCGCGTCGAGGCCGCCCGCGATCTCGCGGGCCTCGAGGCTCCCCCCCTCGAGACCGGCGCGGACCGCCCCGCCGACGCCCGCGAGGGCGACCGCGAGATCGGTCCCGTAGATCTCCACGTCGCCGGAGACGCTCGACAGCGCGGCCTTCCCACCCCGGATCGTCACGGCGACCCGGTCGGCGATCCCCCTGAGGTCCGCGTCGAGGCCGGACCCGCGGACCGACAGCGGCGATCGAAGCCCCGAGGCGGAGACCCGTCCGTCCTCGGTCTCGACGTCCACCGGGAGTCCGGGCGGCACGGCGATCTCCAGCCGGCACCCGGTCCGCACGCCCTCGCCCGCCGGGCCGATCCGGAGCGCCGACTCCGAGGCGGTCGCGGCGATCTCCGGCCCGGCCCCCGGGCTCTCGAGCGCCGTCGCGGCCCAGCGCACCTCGCCCGGCGCCCCGAGCCTCATCTCGATCGCGCCTCGCACCCCCCGGACGTCGAGTCGCGACATGCCGGCGGCGCTCTCGACGTGGACCTCGGGGGACGCGGCCGCGGCGCCGGCGACCGCGAGGACCGTCGCGAGGAATCTCGCGGGAATGGCCACCATCCTGACCTCCGGCGGATGACCATACGTCGGCGGAAGCGCCTCCGCAAGCGGCTCCCGATCCTGCTAGGATAGCCGCCCGGCCGCGCGGGGGGCGCCATGTTCCAGGGGCTCAGGGTCGTCGTCGTCATGCCGGCGTACAACGCCGCGAAGACCCTCGTGCGCACCTACCACGAGGTGATCGCCCAGGGGATCGTGGACCTCGTCCTCGTCGTGGACGACGCCAGCCACGACCGGACCGCGGAGATCGCCAGGGGCCTCGATCGCGCGAAGGTCCACGTCCACGAGCGCAACCGGGGCTACGGCGCCAACCAGAGGACCTGCTACCGCCTCGCCCTCGAGGCGGGCGCGGACATCGTGATCATGGTCCACCCCGACTACCAGTACACGCCGAGGCTGATCCCGGCGATGGCGGGCCTCGTCGCGACCGGCATCTACCCGTGCGTCCTCGGGTCGCGCATCCTCGGCGGCGGCGCGAGGCGAGGCGGCATGCCCCTCTGGCGCTACGTGGCGAACCGGGCGCTGACGCTCTACTCGAACCTGGCGCTCGGCGCCAAGCTGTCGGAGTACCACACCGGCTACCGGGCGTTCTCCCGGGGGCTGCTCGAGCGCCTCCCCCTCGAGGAGAATTCCGACGACTTCGTCTTCGACAACGAGATCCTGGCGGAGATCCTCTGGCTCGGCGAGCGG
>CAZPWK010000056.1:0-12885 GCA_964590285.1 uncultured Acidobacteriota bacterium
GAAGCCACGGTGATCGAGCCGCTGCCGAACGCCATGTTCCGCGTCGAGCTCGAGAACAAGCACCGGGTGCTCGCCCACATCTCGGGGAAGATGCGGAAGCACTTCATCCGCATCCTTCCGGGCGACCGGGTGCTGGTGGAGCTGTCGCCCTACGATCTGACGCGCGGCCGGATCGTGTACCGGTACAAGTAGCACGGCGGCCGGGGGAGAGCGGAATGAAGGTCCGGGCATCGGTGAAGAAGATCTGCGAGAAGTGCAAGATCGTGAAGCGCAAGGGCGTCGTGCGGGTGATCTGCGTGAACCCGAAGCACAAGCAGCGCCAGGGCTGACGCCGCCGGCGCCGGAAGGAGGCTCGAGTCGTGGCACGCATCGCGGGCGTGGATCTTCCCCCGAGCAAGCGGGTGGAGATCGGTCTGACGTACATCTTCGGGATCGGCCGGTCGAGGTCCCTCTCCATCCTGGAGAAGGCCCAGGTCGATCCCGCGACCAAGGTCCGGGACCTGTCCGAGGACGAGGTGGTCCGGATCCAGCGCGTGATCAACCAGGAGGGCCGCGTCGAGGGCGACCTGCGGAAGGCCGTGTCGCTCGACATCAAGCGGCTGATCGAGATCGGGTCGTACCGGGGCATGCGGCACCGGAGGAACCTGCCCTGCCGGGGGCAGCGGACGCACACGAACGCGAGGACGCGCCGCGGCCCGAGGCGGGCGATCGCGGGCAAGAAGCACAAGGTCGGGAAGAAGGGGTAGCGAGGGAAGCATGGCGAAAGCGGCGAAGGGGCCCGGCAAGAAGGGCGGCCGGAAGGAGAAGAAGAACGTTCCCCACGCGATGGTCCACGTCCACGCGTCGTTCAACAACACGATCATCACGGTGACGGATCCGAAGGGGAACGTGATCAGCTGGTCCTCGGCGGGGGTCCAGGGGTTCAAGGGCTCGCGAAAGGGGACGCCGTTCGCGGCCCAGACGGCGGCCCAGGCCGCCGGGAACCTGGCGAAGGAGCACGGCGTGCGGAGCGTGGACGTCCGCGTGAAGGGGCCGGGCGCGGGGCGGGAGTCGTCGGTCCGGGCGCTGCAGGCCGCGGGGATCGAGATCAAGTCCATCAAGGACGTCACGCCGATCCCGCACAACGGTTGCCGTCCGCCGAAGCGGCGGCGCGTCTAGTCGGTTCGAGGGAGGTCGTCTCGTGGCGAGGATCACCGGGTCGGTCTGCAGGCTGTGTCGCCGGGAAGGGATGAAGCTGTTCCTCAAGGGGGACCGCTGCTTCAAGGAGAAGTGCGCCTTCGAGCGCCGGGGCTACGCGCCCGGCCAGCACGGCCGGCGCCGCTCCAAGGTGCAGGGGTACGGGATCCAGCTCCGGGAGAAGCAGAAGGTCAAGCGGATCTACGGGGTGCTGGAGAGGCAGTTCCGGGAGTACTTCGGCAAGGCCTCCCGGAGGAAGGGGATCACCGGCGCGAACCTGCTCCAGATGCTGGAGCGGCGGCTCGACAACGTGGTCTACCGGCTGGGGTTCGCGTCGTCGCGCGCGATGGCGCGGCAGATCGTCGCCCACGGCCACATCCTGGTGGACGGGCGGAAGGTGGACATCCCCGCGAACCTCGTGTCGGCCGGCCAGGTCGTCTCCCTCAAGGAGTCGAGCCGGAAGAACGAGGCGATCAAGATCTGCCTCGACACGGCGAAGGGGCGCGGGGTGCCGTCGTGGCTCGAGCTCGACGCGGACCGGTTCCAGGGCACGGTGAAGCAGCTCCCGACTCGCGAGGAGATCACCCTGCCGATCCAGGAGCAGCTGATCGTCGAGCTGTACTCGAAGTAGCGGGACGGAGCGGCGTCGCCGCCGCTCCAGGAGGACGCGGATGCTCTGGAAGGGATTTCAAAAGCCGAAGCGCCTCGAGGTCGAGCGGGAAACCCTGACCGCGACGTACGGCCGGTTTTCGGCCCAGCCGTTCGAGCGGGGGTTCGGGGCCACGATCGGGAACGCGCTGCGACGGATCCTCCTGTCGTCCATCGAGGGCGCCGCCGTCACGGCCGTCAAGATCGAGGGGGTGCTGCACGAGTTCTCCTCGATTCCGGGGGTCGTCGAGGACACGACCGACATCGTCCTCAACCTCAAGCAGGTGCCGTTCCGGATCCACAGCGAGCACCCCGAGACGCTCACGCTCGTGGCGGAGGGGCCGCGCACGGTGAAGTCCGGCGACATCCAGGCGAGCGCCAACGTCGAGATCCTCGACCCGGGGATCCCGATCGCGACCCTGTCCGAGGAGGGGAGGATCGCGATGGAGATGCGGCTGAGGCGGGCGCGGGGGTACGTGACCGCCGACCGGAACTTCGAGGACGATCTCGGGGTCGGCTACATCCCCGTGGACTCCGCGCACTCCCCGGTCCGCAAGGTCAACTTCACGGTCGAGGACGCCCGTCTCGGGCAGCAGACGGACTACGACCACCTGACCCTCGAGGTCTGGACGAACGGCGCCGCGAGCCCGCAGGACGCGGTCGCCCTCGCGGCGAAGCTCCTGAAGGACCACATGGCGATCTTCATCAACTTCGAGGAGGCGACGGAGGAGAACCTCGACTTCCCCGTCACGGACGACGAGCGGCTGGTGGAGACGCTGGGGCGCTCCGTGGACGAGCTGGAGCTCTCCGTCCGCTCGTACAACTGCCTGAAGAACGCCAGCATCCGGACGATCGGCGACCTCGTGACGAAGTCCGAGGTCGAGATGCTGAAGACGAAGAACTTCGGCCGCAAGTCGCTGAACGAGATCAAGGACATCCTCACCGAGATGGGCCTGCAGCTCGGCATGAACGTCGACCCGCGGAAGCTCAAGGCCCGGTCGACCTAGGACCGGGGGGAAGATCGGAGAACCGACCATGAAACACCGGGTAGCCGGCCGGAAGCTGGGGCGCTCCTCGTCCCACCGCCTGGCCCTGCTTCGCAACCTCGCCTCGGCCCTCTTCCAGCGGGAGCGGATCACGACGACGCTCCACAAGGCGAAGGAGCTCCGCCCGTTCGCGGAGAAGCTGATCACGCTCGCGAAGCGGGAGACGCTCCACGCGCGGCGGCAGGTCCTCCGGCACATCCACGACCGCGACCTCGTGGCGAAGCTGTTCGAGATCCACTCCGCGCGGTACGCGCAGCGGCCGGGCGGGTATCTCAGGATCGTGAAGCTAGGCCCCCGCAGGGGGGACAACGCCGAGATGGCGATCGTCGAGATGATCGGCGCCGAGCCGATCGCGTCCTCGAAGAAGAAGGGGGCCGGGAAGGGGAAGAAGGCCCCGGCCGCGGAGCCGGCTCCCGAGAAGGCCGCCCCGGAGGCGGCGCCGTCGGAGCCGAAGAAGGGCGAGAGGGCGCCGAGGAAGAAGGCCGCCCCGAAGGCGGGGAAGAAGAAGTCCGAGGCGAAGCCGGCGCGGAAGGCGAAGCCGGCTCCGGCCGCGAAGAAGGCGGCGGCCAAGCCGGCGCCGCGGAAGGCGACGCCCAAGAGCAAGAAGGGCGGGAACTGAGACTCGCCGCGCCCCCGGCGGGCGCGCGCTAGGAGGGCTCGCTCCCCCGGAGGGCAGCGATCAGGCCCCGGGTGGAGTGCCCCTTCGGGTCCCCGACGATCGCGACGCGGATCCCGAGCTCCCGGGCGATCTCTCGCTCCGGGACGGTGTCGGCGGTGTAGTCGGTCCCCTTGCAGTGGACGTCGGGGATCAGGGTCCGCAGCACCGCCTCCACGCTCGGCTCGCCGAAGATCGTGACGTAGTCGACGCAGGAGAACCCCGCCACCAGCTCCGCCCGCTCCGCCTCGGGGACGATCGGCGTCGGCGGCCCCTTGAGGGCTCGCGCCGAGGCGTCGGAGTTGATCGCGACGACCAGCAGGTCGGCCTCGGATTTCGCGGCCTCCAGGTAGCGCAGGTGCCCGACGTGGAGCAGGTCGAAGAGGCCGTTCGCCAGCGCGACCCGGCGCCCCCGCTCCCGCCTGGCGGCGAGGCGGGCGGCGAGGCGCGCCAGGGGCAGGACCTTCGAGGCGGCCCTCACGGTCGGCACGCCTCGCGGATCGCGGCGCGGAGCTCGGAGCGGGAGACCGTGGCGGTCCCGTACTTCATGACGGCGAGGCCGGCGGCGAGGTTCGCGAGGAAGGCCGCCTCGGCGTGGCTCGCTCCCGAGATCAGCGCGAGCGTGAAGGCCGCGATGACGGTGTCGCCGGCGCCGGTGACGTCGGCGACCTCTCCTTCCCCGAAGGCGGGAATGCGGAGCGGGGGCTTCCCGCGCTCGACGAGGCACATCCCCCGGGCGCCCCGGGTGACGAGGACGGCGCGGTTTCCGGAGCGCCGCATCAGGTCGCGCGCCGCCTCCTCGACGGCGCGGTCGGACCGGAAGGAGTCGGCGCCGACGGCGCGCTCGAGCTCCTCCTGGTTGGGGGTGCAGGCCGCCGCCCCCCGGAACCGGGCGACCCGCGTCCTCGAGTCGACCGTCGTCGTCGGGCGGCGCGAGGCGCGGAGCGATCGGAGAACCCTCGGGCCCGCGGCGCCGTAGCCGTAGTCGGAGACGAGGAGGCCCTCGGCCCGCGTCACGGCCCGCGCGAGGCGCGCCGCGATCTCGGCGCGGAGGGGCGGCGCGAGCTCGCCGTGCGCGGCCCCGCGGTCGATCCGGACGATCTGCTGCCGGCGCGTGTGGACGCCGCCCGCGAGGACGCGGCTCTTCGTCGGCGTCTCGTATCCGCGGGCGACGACGACGCCCCGGACCGGAACGCCGATCTCGCGAAAACGCCCGAGGAGCCGGGCCCCCGCCTCGTCCCTTCCGACGACGCCGACCGGCTCGGGCGAGGCGCCGAGGGCCCGGAGGTTCGCCACGGCGTTCCCTCCTCCCCCCGGGACGACGACCGTGCGCCGGTGCTCGAGGATCAGGACCGGGGCCTCCCGGGAGATCCGCGCGATGTCGCCGTGGAGGAACTCGTCCGCCACGAGGTCGCCGAGGACCGCGACCCGCCGCCCCGCGAAGCGGCCCACGATCGACTCGAGGCGCGCGCGATCGAGGGCGGGGGTCATCGCGGCGCTCCCGCTCTCTCCCGCGCGAGGATCCAGGCGACGGCGTCCCACAGGTCCTCCGCGACGTGGTCGGGGCGCGACGTCCAGGAGCCCGACCGGTGCTCGAGCTCCCCCCGGCCGTACCCGGTCAGCACCAGGACCGTCGCGGTCCCGGCCCGCCTCCCGGCCTCGACGTCCCGCATCGAGTCCCCGACCACGAACGAGCGCGACAGGTCGAGGGAGAGATCGTCCCGCGCCCTGAGGATCATCCCCGGGCGGGGCTTGCGGCAGCCGCAGTCGGTCCGGTAGGGAGGCTCCCCCGCCTCGGGATGGTGGGGGCAGTGGTAGATGGCGTCCACGGCCGCGCCCTCGGCGGCGAGGAGCTCGCGGACCCGCTCGTGGACGCGGTGCACGAGGGCCTCGTCGAAGTAGCCGCGCGCGACCCCCGCCTGGTTCGTGACGAGCACCGTCGCGTACCCGGCCTCCCTCGCCGCGCGGATCGCGGCCGCGCTGCGCGGGAGGAGGCGGACGCGGCTCACGTGGTTGACGTAGCCGACCTCCTCGCAGACCGTCCCGTCGCGGTCCATGACGATCGCGGGGCGCCCGGTCGCGCTCATGCGTCCCCCCCGCCCGCCGGCGGCGGCGTCTTCCACCGACGGTGCATCCAGAGCCACAGCTCGGGGCGCTCGCGCACCCACCCCTCGACGATCGCCGTGCAGCGCCCGGTCAGGGCGAGCACGTCGGCGTCGCGGTCGCCGGTTTCCTCGACCGGCACCTCCGGCTCGTACGCGAGCTCCCAGGTCCCGTCGGGGAGGGGCACGCAGCGGACGGGAACCACCGCGGCCCCGGTCCTCAGGGCGAGGAGCGCGAGCGTCGGGGTGGTCGAGGCCGGCCGGCCGAAGAACGGCACGAAGACCCCCTGGTCCCTCGCGTCCTGGTCGATCACGATCGCCACGCCGATCCCCGAGTGGAGCGCCTTCAGGATCTCGCGCACCGCGTTCCGCTTGTGGATTATGACATTTCCCGAACGGCCGCGGAGCCTCGCCAGCATCCGCTCGAGTCGCGGGTTGTCGAGGGGACGCGTGACGACCGCGAGGGGAAGTCCGAGGTGCCCCTGCGCGACGGCGCCGAGCTCCCAGTGGCCGTAGTGGGCGGAGAAGATCAGGACCCCCCGTCCCCTCGCGTAGGCGGCGCGGAGGCGGTCGAGGCCCCGGCACCGGACGAGACGGGCGGCGGCCTCGGCGTCGACGCGGGGGAACGCGAGCGCGTCGAGGACGATGCGCCCGAAGTGGCGCCAGCACTTCCTGGCGATCCGCCTCGCCCCCCTCGCGTCGAGAGCGGGCCCGAAGGCGGCCCCGAGGTTCTCGATCGCGATCCGCGTGCGCTCGCGGTCGACGCGCCCGGCGAGCGCGCCGAGCGCCCCGCCGATCGCGAGCAGGGCGCGCCGGGGAAGGATGGCCGCGAGGCGGATCGCACCGCCGATCGCGACGGCCTCGAGGAGGAATCGAGCCCCCTTCACGGCTCCGCCCTCCGGGCCGCCCGGAGCAGGAGGGCGGCGAACGCATCCTCGTCGCGCACGGTCGCCTCGATGCGCCGGGCGACGACGCCGGCGGCCGAGGCGGCGTCCGCCGGCAGCCGGACGAGATCCTTCTCGGTCGTCAGGAGGACCGCGCCGTGCCGTGCCGCCAGCCGCGCGAGCCCTCGGAGCTCCCGGGGGGAGTACGGGTGGTGATCCGGGAAGACCCTCGCCGCCGCGACGAGGACGCCCTCGCTCTCGATCTCCGCGAGGAAGGGGACCGGATCTCCCACCCCGCAGAACGCGACGGCGCGCCCGGGCTTGCCGGTCTCGACGCCGCGCGCGTCCACGAAGCCGGCGAAGCGGTGCGAGCCGAGGAAGACCGGGACGCCGGGGGCGTGCCTTCTCGCGACCTCGAGGACGGCGGCGGCGTCCCCCCCTCCGGCCCGCGTGGCGACGAGCGCCGACGCGCGCGCGAGCGACGAGGGAGGCTCGCGGAGCGGCCCTACGGGCAGGAGCCTCCCGTTGCCGAGCGGGGAGCGGGCGTCCAGGAGGACGAGATCGAGGTCCCTGGCGATGCGGCGGTGCTGGAAGCCGTCGTCGAGGACGGCGACGTCCGCCCCGATCCCGGCGGCGGCGGCGGCGCCCGCCACCCGGTCCGAGCCGACGACCACCGCCACGCCCGGGAGGGCCCGCGCGAGGAGATAGGGCTCGTCCCCGCACTCGTCCCAGGCCGTTCGGGGGCCGCCGCCGTCGGACAGGACGAGCGGTCCCTTTCCCGCGCGTCCGCCGAAGCCGCGCGTGACGACGGCGGGGCGGCAGCCCGCGGCGAGAAGGCGCCTCGCGATCCAGGCGACGAGCGGAGTCTTCCCGGTGCCGCCGGCGGCGAGGTTCCCGACCGACACGACCGGCAGGGGAGCGCGGGCGACGCTCTCCGGCCTGTCGAACCGACGGTTCCTCGCGCGCACGGCCGCGCCGTAGGCCGCCTCGAGCGGCGACATCAGGATCGCGAGGAGCGGGCCCCGGGGCGGACTCACGCCCGCCCCGCGCAGGAGAGGACGAGGTCCACCGTGCGGTCGAGAGCCCCGCGGTGGTCCCGCACCAGCGAGGCGGCCGCGAGCGCGAGGGCGTCCCGCCTCGGCCGGTCCCCGACGAGGTCGGCCCAGGCCTCGCCGAGCGCCCTCGCGCTCGCGACGCGGACCCCGGCGCCGGAGGACAGGACGTCCGCGGCGAGATCGGCGACGTGGTGCGTGTGGGGGCCGAAGAGAACCGGGACTCCGGCGGCGGCGGGCTCGAGGAGGTTGTGGCCGCCGACGGGGACCAGGCTTCCGCCGACGAACGCGGCCGACGCGAGGGAGTACAGCGAGGCGAGATCGCCGATCGTGTCGACGAGAATGCCGTCCGACGATCCCCCCGCGTCCCGGGCGCCGGAGGTCAGGCGGGCGAGCGAGAGGCCGCGCCGCCGGGCCTCGCCGTCCGCCTCGTCGGCGCGGGAGGGATGGCGCGGCGCCAGCACCAGGAACAGGGACGGGTGCCGGCCGCGCGCCAGGAGGAAAGCCTCGGCGACGAGCCGCTCCTCGCCGGGTCCGGTGGAGCCGGCGACGACGACCGGACGGCCGGGAGCCAGACCGAAGCGGGCTCGGAGCGACGCGGCGTCCACGACCGGCGCGGGGAGGTCGTACTTGAGGTTCCCGGTCGCCTCGACGGCGGAGGGCCTGGCGCCCGCGGCGACGAAGCGGGCGACCTCCCCGGGACCCTGCGCCCCGATCCGCGCGACGCCGCCGAGCAGCGGCGCGTAGAGGGACCGGAGGCGGCGGTACCTCGACATCCTCGCCGGGGAGAGGCGCGCGTTGACGATCGCCGAGGGGATGCCCCGCTCCGCCGCCTCTTGCAGGAGGTTGGGCCAGATCTCCGTCTCGACGAGCACGAGCGCCCTCGGCGCGAGGGCGTCGAGGACGCGTCCGGGCAGGCCGCGAAAGTCGAGGGGCGCGAAGAAGGCGGCGTCCACGGCGGGGGGCTCCGGCAGCCGGGCCCGGCCGGTGGGCGAGACGGCGGAGACGGAGACCGGCAGGTCCGGGACGCGGCGCGCGAGCGACGAGGCGAGGAGGGAGACGAGGTGCGCCTCGCCGACCGACGCTCCGTGGATCCAGACGCCTCCCGGCCGTGCGCGGGGAACGACGCGGGCGAGCCTCTCGGCCCAGGCGCGCTCGGCCCCGGCGTCGCGCATCGAGGCGACGGAAGACCCGAGCGCGGCGAGGGCCCTGGGGAGGAGGAGCAGCGCGTTGTAGAGTCCGAGCATACCGTCGTCCTCGCGGCGGTTCCTGCGCTCGCCCCGCCGCGCGCCGCCACTATAATGGCTGCGATGCGCCGAATCTATCTCGACCACCACGCGACCACCCCGGTCCTGCCGGAGGTCGCCGAGGCGATGGCGCCGTTCCTCCGCGAGGCGTTCGCCGACCCGTGGATCGCGGTCTACCGGGAGGCCTCCGAGGCCGCGGAGGCGGTCGAGGAGGCGCGCGCGCGGGTCGCCGCGCTCGTCGGGGCGAGGCCGTCGGAGGTCGTGCTGACGTCGGGGGCGACCGAGGCGAACAACCACGCGATCAAGGGGGCGCTGGGGTCGAGGAAGCGGGGACGGGACCGTCTCGTCACCTCCGCGGTCGAGCACGCGTCGGTCCTCGAGCCGTGCTCGTGGGCCGCCCGCGCGGGGGTCGGCGTCCTCGAGCTCCCGGTGGACGGCCTCGGGCGCGTCGATCCCGGCGCGGTGCGGGAGGCCCTCGAGACCCCCTCGTTCCTGGTCTCGATCCAGCTCGCGAGCGGCGAGATCGGGACGATCCAGCCGATCCGGGACATCGCCGCCCTGACCCGGGAGCGCGGGGCGCTCCTGCACGTGGACGCCGCCCAGGCGGTCGGGAGGATCCCGGTGGACTTCGCCACGCTCGGGGCGGACCTGCTCTCGCTCACGGCGCACAAGCTCCACGGGCCGAAGGGCGCCGGGGCGCTCGTCGTCCGCCGAGGGGTCCGGATCGAGCCGCTCCTCCACGGGAAGGGACAGGAGCGGGGGCGACGCAGCGGAACGGTGCACGTCGCGGGGGCGGTCGGCCTCGGCGCGGCCTGCGCGGCCGCCGCGCGCGATCTCGAGGCCGAGGGAACGAGGATCGCCGCGCTCCGGGACCGGCTGTGGGAGGGGATCCGGGGCGGGATCCGTGGGGTCCGGTGGAACGGCGATCCGGCGAGCGGGCTTCCGGGGAACCTCAGCGTCACGTTCGAGGGGGTGTCGGCGGTGGCGCTGATCCAGGGGCTCCGGACGATCGCGGTCTCCACCGGATCGGGCTGCTCGAGCGCGAACCCGGAGCCCTCCCACGTCCTCCTCGCGATCGGCGCGACCGAGGAGCAGGCCGACGCCACCCTCCGCTTCGGCCTGGGGCGGGGGAACACCGCCGGGGAGATCGACGAGACGATCGAGGCGCTGGTCCGGGAGGTCGGCCGCCTCCGCGCCCTGCACCCGGTCTCCTGACCCGCCCGATGGTTCCGTCCCGGCGCGGAACCTATATTCTCCCCATGACCGCATCGAGACGCGCGTCCCCGGCCGAGGAGGGGGCGGGCCGGACCGGGCCGCCCGGGAAGCCGGCGTTCGTCCGCAGGGGGCGGATCCTCTTCTCCCTGCTCGCGGTCTTCTGCCTGATCGGCCTGGCCCCGCTGGCGACGGTCGCCTGGAAGCTGATCGACGTCAACCGGGAGGCGCTCAAGACGTCCCACCAGGAGTACCAGCTGCTGATGGCCTCGGGGATCGCGCGGGAGGTGGATCTCGAGACCGACGCGATCGGGGGGAGGATCTCGGCGGCGGCGCGGGCGCTCGGGGGGGTCGTCGGACGCGGCGGCGCCGACCGAAGGACGATCCGCCGGCTGCTCGAGGAGGTGACCGACGACCGGCTGCTCTACCTGCGCTTCATGGACCTCCACGGCCCCGTCGTGGACACCGAATCGACGGCGACGGTTCCCCCGGACCTGATGCCGCTGTTCGTCGCGGGGCTCCGCGAGGCGGTCGAGACGGCCGGCAAGGCGCGCCGCGGCGCCCAGGCCGAGGTCTCGGTCTCGGACCCGATCCTCCTCGCCGGGAGCCCGCCGAGGGCCGCCGCGATCTTCTCGACGCCGGTGCTCGCGGGCGGCTCGTTCCGGGGGGTCCTGTGCGGCCTCGTGGACCTGCAGACGGTCTGGGACTCGGTCGTCGGCGGGAACCGGACCGGGCACGCGATCTTCGCCGTGGACTCCCGCGGCCTCCTCTTCGCGATCAACAACCGCGCGGGGGTCCGTGCGGCGTCCCGGGAGCTGGTCGGATCGGAGATCGTGCTCCGCTACCTGAACGCGCCGCGCCGCTCGCGCGAGACGATGCCGTACGAGCTGGTCGTGGACGGGCGCCCGGAGAGGTACCTCGGCTCGTACGAGGTGACGCGGCGGGGATGGGGGATCTTCGTCCAGGCGAAGGAGCGACAGGTTTACCTGCCGGTTCGCGCGATGGTCGAGAGCACGCTGTCCTGGGCCGCCCTGGCGCTCGGGCTCGCGGTGATCGCCGCGATCGCGCTGGCGGGGACGCTGTCCCGTCCGATCGACCGCCTGGCGGCGGCGGCGCGCGCCTTCGCGGCGGGCGACCTGAGGCACAGGGTCCGCGTCCGGTCGCGGAACGAGATCGGCGAGCTGGCGCACGCGTTCAACCGGATGGCGGCGCAGATCGAGGACTCGATCGAGAGGCTCCGGAAGGCGGCCGAGGAGAACAACGCGCTGTTCCTCGGGACGATCCGCGCCCTCGCGCAGGCGATCGACGCCAAGGACCCGTACACCCGCGGCCACTCGATGCGGGTGAACCGCTACTCGGTGATCATCGCGCGCCACCTCGGCCTCTCCCGCGAGCAGGTGGCGGACGTCCACGTCGCCTCGCTCCTGCACGACATCGGCAAGATCGGGGTGGACGACGCGATCCTGAAGAAGCCCTCGCAGCTGACGCCCGAGGAGTTCGCCGTCATGCGGACCCACGCGGAGCGGGGGGCCGCCATCATGGCGCCGATCCGCCAGATGAAGAGGATCCTCCCCGGCCTCAGGAGCCACCACGAGAAGTGGCAGGGGGGCGGATATCCGGACGGCCTCGCGGGCGAGGAGATCCCGCTGATGGCGCGGATCATCGCGGCGGCGGACGCCTTCGACGCGATGACGACCGACCGCCCGTACCAGGCGGCGCGGGACTTCGAGGCCGCGCTCCGGCGGCTCAACGAGCTCAAGGGGTTCGGCCTCGACGAGAAGGTGGTGGAGGCGTTCAACCGGGCCTACCAGGCCGGGGACTTCCGCGCCGAGGAGCCCGCGGCTCCGCCCCCGCTCGAGGCGGTGCCCGTCTGACGCGGGCCCCCGCGCTCACTCGATCAGCCCGATCTCCTCCGGGGGCGCGTCGAGCTCCCGGATCGAGCGCCCGGCCACCAGGTCCCGCGCGAGCTCGTCGAGGAGGTCCTGCTCGCGCCCGCGGCGCATGTCGAACCGGCCGAGCCGCGCCGTCCGGTAGCTCCGGATCGCGGGGGCGGCCTCCTTCCCTTCGAGCGCGGCGAGATAGATCAGGACCGCCGTGTCGGCCCCGGCCCTCCGCTCCGCCGAGGCCCGGAGCGCCGCGGCCATCCGGGGCCCTCCGAGGCGCCGGGCGGCCCAGGCGGCCGAGGCGCGGGCGTTGCGGCTCGCCGACTCGTCGGAGGCGGCGTCCGTCAGGATCCGCTCGACCGCGGGGGCGGCCTCCTCGGTCCCGGTCTCCCCGAGGGCGAGCAGGACGGCGGGCGCCTCCTCGGGGCCGGCGCGGTCGAGGGCGGCGGAGAGCGCCTTCGCCGCCTCGGCGCCTCCGATCTCCCCCAGGCGCTCGTACGCCAGGACGCGCAGGGCGGGATCGTCGCACGCCGCCGTCGCGGACCACTTCCCCGTGTCGTCCCCGTTCTCGCGGATCGTCTCGAGCTTCCGCACGACGCCGCGGAGCCAGCCCGAGATCGCCCCGTCCGGCTGGCCGGCGATCCTCTCGCGAAGCGCTTCGAGGTCCCGCGTGTGTCGGAGATCGACGAGCGAGTCGCCGAGCGCGTAGGCGTAGCCGAACTCGCTCGCGTTCGTCAGCGGGCGAGAGAGATAGCCCTCGAGGAGGCGCTCGGCGATCCTCGGTCCGGCGCGGCGCTCGCGGAGCTTCGCGAGCGTCCGGGCGATCGTCTGCACGACCGGGGGCCGCCGGTCGGCGAGCGCGGCAAGGAGCGTCTCCGTGGCGCCCGCGCCCCCGATGTCGGCGAGAGCCCTCGTCCCCGCGAGCGCCGTCGTCACGTCCGGGTCCCGGTGCGCCGACCGGGCGAGGTTGAGCCCCTTCG
>CAZPWK010000057.1:0-12710 GCA_964590285.1 uncultured Acidobacteriota bacterium
TCCCAATCGGCGACCAGGTCTGGCTGAGTCTTTCCGCCCTGATGAGCAACGAAAACGCCGCCGCCCGAATGATCGAGGGGCGCGGATACCCTTACTACGACTACAACTTCGAGTTCTACGCGCATCCCGATCTGTTCGGGGACGACCCGATCCCGAGCGTTCAGGTGCGCAACGCGAACCCGCGCCAGAGACTGCTCGTGGGCTACACCGGGTACGACGTGCTCGGCAGGACGGTCTCCTGCTACTACTACGCGGACTTGGGGTATTTCCGGAATGAAGGCGAGGTCCTCCTCCGGTACACGATCGACGACGCGGATCTGGATCTCGACGGGTTCTATGCCGTCGAGAAGGACGGCCTCGACTTCGACGACGCAAGTCCTCGCCGCTTCCCCTTCGCTCCGGAGCACCTCGACGGCATCGACAACGACGGCGACGGGATCGTGGACGAGGAGCCGCTCCTCTGCCCGGACTCCGTGGAGAGCGGGATGCCCGGGACCTGTAGTCTGGACGACCGCATGGGCTGGTACGAGGACAACCCCAACATCGAGATGCAGGAGCGCCTCCACTACAACGATGGCTCGACGGGAGCCTGGCAGACGGTAGGAAGCGTTCTCGAGTATCCCTTCGTCATGTCCACCGACCCGAACGTCTCCGGGCTCGAAGTCAAGGCAATCCGCTGGACGACTCCGGTACCGTTCGAGGGATCGAACCTCATCTCGAGGGACGTTCCCTGCCTCGACGCCGACGGCGACGGTTGGACGACGTGCGACGGCGACTGCGACGATTCCAGGAACGTCACGTATCCCGGGGCGCCGGAGCTGTGCGACGGGCTGGACAACGACTGCGACGGCACGGTGCCGGCGACCGAGGCGGACGCGGACGGAGACGGCTACCGCGTGTGCTCGGGCGATTGCAACGACGGGAACGACGACGTGTACCCCGGTGCCACCGAGAACTGCAGGACCTCGTACGACGACGACTGCGACGGCTACGTCAACGAGGGATGCGGCGGCGGATCGCCGATCTTCCGGAAGCCGATTCCCTCGCAGTTTCCCGCGGATTGATCCGGAACCTCCGGCGGCGGCGGCCTCGCGGCCGTCGCCGCCGCTACGAGAGGCATCCGATGAGACGGATCCCCGCCTTCTTCCTTCTCGTCGCGGTCTCGGTATCCTTGGCCCCGGCCTCCTCCTCCGAAGACGCGGTGGCCCGCGGAGTCGCCTTCCTGGCCCGCTCGTGGCAGGGCGACGGCTACGACGACGAGTACCTGCGGTACGTGTACCCGGGAGAGCGGCTCGATTGCCCGCTCCCCGACTGCCGGCTGACCTACCGGTTGATCGACGCCTACGTCAACCTGTCGCTCCTCGACCGCGCGGGCGTTCCGCACGGCCCGGCTCGGGAGCAGTTCGCGCGCGCCCGCGAGGTTCTCGCCGCGATCGTTCCCCTGTGGCGCGAGCGGGGCCTCTACAACGTGAGGCGTGCCCCCGACGAGGAGGGCATCGCGCTCGATACCTACTGCATCGTCGGCCTTCTCGACGAAGACCGCATCATGGCCGAGGTCGCCGCCGCGCACCTCGACGGCGACGACTGGCTTCCGGACAACCACTACGCGGACGAGGAGAGCTTTCGAAAGCTCGCCGACGAGACGTGGTGCGTGCGGCTCCTCGAGTCGGCCTCCCGCGGGGGAAGGCGGGAGGTGCCGCGGCTGACGCGCCTGGCGTTGCGGCGGGGCAGGGCTCTCCTCGAGGAGGCCCGGACCGCCGAGTTCCGGGCGAACGTCGCCCTGCACCTCCTGTACCTCGTGGACGACGGCGGCGGACGATCGCTGCGCGCGGATCGCGAGTCCCTTCGGTTCCTTTTGCTCGAGTTCGCGGCCGACCCCGCGCTCGAGAGGGACACCCTGACCCAAGCCAACATCCTCCAGGCTCTCGCCTCCACGGGCGACGTATCGAGAAGCGCCCTGAAGGAGATTGCAGAGCGCCTGCTCCGTCATCAGGACGAGGACGGAGGCTGGCACTCTAGGGTCGGAGAAACAGGCACGGGCCTCCGCGTCTTCACGACGATGCGAGCGCTACTCGCCCTGGCCGAGTACGGGAAGATCGACGGGCCCCGGGCGGCGCGCAAACGACCGGAGCTCGAAACTCGCCGCTAGGGCTCGGTACCTGGCGACGCGAGCGCTTCGGCCGGCCACACCTCGGGCGGGCCGAGCCCCAGATCCTCGAGGGGGCCTCGCAACGCTCCGGCGTCTCCCACGACCACGAGCACGCGATCCTCGGACCCGAGATGGTCCGCCGCGAAGCGCGCCGTCTCCTCGCCGCTCACCTCGAGGATCCTCCGCAGCCGGTCCTCGACGTCCTCCGGGTCGAGACCGAGCGAGGCGATGCGCGACCATGCCCGCGCCGACGAGCGGCTGGTCTCGAACCATCCGGCAGCGATGCGGTTCTCGAGGGCGATTCTCGCCGGGGTCAGCTCCTCGGGAGGCGGCTCGCGGCGGAGCGAGTCCACCTCGGCGACGATGCGGCGAAGCGCGACGGCGGCGTCCTCGACCCGCACCGGGCTCCACGCGAGGAAAAGCGAACCGGCGCGTCTCGTCTCGACCGCGGCGCGCGCATCGTAGGCGAGAGCCAACTCGCCTCGGAGCGCGCCGAGAAGCCTCGAGTACCCGCTCCCGCCCAGGAGATGGCTCGTGACGAGGGCCACGGGATCGAGCGGCGGAACGCCCCGCAGCGCGGCCGTCACCCCGAGTCGCGCGTCGCCGGATCCCGGCCGATCCACGAGCACGAGCCGGGGGCGGGGTCGCTCCGCCGCGGGAGCCCTCCCAGGAGCCTCCGCAAGGTCCCCCGCCGGAACCGTCCGGACGCGCTCGAGCTCGCGCCGGAGCGCTCCGACCGCGACATCGCCCGCCGCGGTGACCACCATGCCGGACGGACGAACATGCCGCGCGTGAAACGCCCGGAAGCCTTCCCCGCCGAGCTTGGCGGACGAAGGTGGCGACACCTTCCCGGGGAAGCCCTCGGCATCCGCTTCGCCCCAGGCGGCCCGCCAAGCCGCAGCCCGGAGAATGCGGTCGGGGTCGCCGGAAGAGGACCCCGGGCTCGGGGTCGTGGAGCGAACCGGTACGATCGCTCGCGGGGGACGCGACAGCGCCTTTCGCAGCCTACGGACCGCCCAGACGAGGCGGTTGCTCGGGGCATGGACGGAGAACCGAATCGCATCCTCGCCGGTTCCGACCTCGAGCAGCACGCCGCGGGCCCGAAGCGTCTCCCGGAGACTCGCCCCTTCGGGCAGGTTCAGGAGCGTCTCCGTCAGGAGCGCCGCCGTCCCCGGCTCCCCCGGAGGATCGTCCGCCGAGCCCGCAAGAACCGTCCAGACCAGATGCGCCGAAGGGACCGAGGGTCGCGGCTCGACGACGAGCCGCAGGCCGTTCGCGAGGCGGAGGTCCTGCACGGCGGGAGGCTTCCTGGCGACCGCGGTCCCGACCGCGGGCGGCGAGGAGCGGTCGGGTCGCGCCGCCGCGGTCGCCTCGAAGAACGCGAGGCAGAGGAGCGCGACGCCGCCCGCGAGGGAGCCTCGACGTTTCACGGCCTTCCCTCCGGCGGTCGTACGGCGAGGTCCCGCTTCCCGCGCTCGACGGTCGACAGGACGGCGCGCCCGGGGCCGAGCCAACGAGCCGCCGCGCTCCGGATGTCGGACCGCCGAAGAGAGCGGGTGGCAGCGAGTTCCTCCAGGAACCGGGTCGGATCCCCCGTCAGCGCCCAGGACTCGCCGAGGCGGTGGGCGAGCCCTCGAAAGCCGCCCGCGGCCTCGATCTCTCCGAGGAATCGCGTGGCGAGGACCTCGCGAGACCGCCGGATCGCCGCTCTCGTGATCCCCCCAGCGAGAAACTCCGTGATCGCGCGGTCGAGCTCCCCGAGCACCCCCTCGTGGGAGCGTCCCGGAGCGACCTCGACCTCCACGGTGAAGACCCCGCCGAGGCCGAGCCCCTCCTGCCTCGCGGAGACGTCCACCGCGAGGCCCCGCTCCTCGACGAGAACTTTCCGCAGATGCGAGCCGGGCCCGTCGGCGAGGAGGCCCGCGAGCAACGCGAGCGCGGCGTGATCGCGGGAGAAGAGAGGAGCCGAGGGCCATTGGACGGAGAGCCGGGACTCCGGGAAATCCGACTCTCGAACGATCCGCTTCTCCTCGGCCGCTGCGGGAAGAGCCGATCCCGCGATACCGCTCCCCTTCCCCGCCGGGATCTCGGCGAACCATTTCTCGACGAGCGATCGCGTCGCCTCGACTTCGATCGGTCCTGCAACCACGAGACACGCGTTCGGCGGCCCGTAGCGATCCGAGTGAAACTCCAGCACCTCGGCGATCCCGACCGCCTCGAGGTCCTCCGCGTTCCCGATCACCGGATGGCCGTACGGGTGGCCTCCGGGGAACAGGAGCGGGCGGGCGATCCACTCGTCGCCGAGCGAGGGAGATTCGTCCCGGACGGTGTCCGCCTCCCGGGCGATCACCCGCTTCTCCCGCTCGAGGGCCGCCTGGTCGATCGCTCCCGCGAGGTAGCCCATCCGGTCCGATTCGAGGAACAGGGCGCGCTCGAGCCCTTCCGGCGGGACCTCCAGCCAGTAATGGGTCGCGTCCTCCCCCGTCGCGGCGTTCGACTCTCCCCCGGCCTCGCGCAGCCACTCGTCGAAGGCCCCGGGGGGGACGTGCTCCGAGCCCTCGAACATCAGATGCTCGAGCAGGTGGGCCACACCGGTCCTGCCGCGAGCCTCGTGGGCCGAGCCGGCCCGGTACGCGAGATGGACGCCGACGCGCGGAGCCGCGGGATCGCGGTGCAGGATCACGGTCAAGCCGTTGTGCAGTCGAGAGACATCGAGCTCCGGACCCCGTCCATCCATGGACAGCAGAACCGCGCCCCGATCCGCCCGGGCGCCCGGGAGGTCTGGACCGAGAAGCCCGCAGGCGACGACAAGGGTCAGGGTCGAGAAGCGGCGCAGTTTCCGGATCAACGACCTCCTCGCGCGAGCACGCCGCGCGGATGCCTCGCAAGGTACCGGACGACGAATATACCCGTCCCCGGTCGTTCGTCGCGACGGCTGGCCCGAAGGGGTCGCGCTCTCCAAGCCGAGGGGGATCCGTGAGATCCGATCCACCCGCACGACAACCTCCGGTGGCCGGCCCTCGATTCGAGGGCCGCGGATTCTCCTGCAACGAGGGTAGATGCCGGCACCGGCGGGCAGCGTCCTCGCCGCGTCAGTCGCTCCCGTAGAGCGCGAGCCCGGCCCAGTGGAACGGGTGCACGAATCCGTTCGCGAGCGTTTCTCTCCGGGCGTTCCGGATCGCCGCCGAGCCGAGGTCCGCCCTGCCACCGGCGGCCGAAACGACGACGACCGCAATCCGACGATTCTCGCGCACGCCGGCGCGGGGGCGGTCAACGAGTCGCGGCCGGCCCGACGTGGATCGGCTTGGGCTTGGGCTTGGGACACCGAGGATCGCCGGCATCCTCTCCCTCGCAGTCGAGGTCGATGGGCTTGGGGTCCAACACGGGTACGCGGCAGCGATCGACGCACGACTCGCCGCGGATCGCGATCTCCCACGGGCAACTGTCGTGCACCGGAATGCTCGGCGCCTCGATCGAATCGGGGTCGAGAACCCCCACGTACTGGCACACGTCGATCCCGAAGGCGGGGATCGCGACCGCGATCCCCAGGACGGCGGCGCAGACTGCCATGGCTCTTCGAAGCATGATGGACTCCTTCCGAGACGCGACGGGCGCCCGTGGAGCGGGAATATACGGCCGCCCGTTCTCGAGGAGAGCCGGCGCCGGGCGTTTTGCGCGGTTTCCGCGGACGGACGTCCGCAACATGTGCTGCCGAGGCTTGCATTCCGTCCCGTTCGGCGTACACCTTGGCGAGCCCGCAGGGACGCGGGCGCGAACGGCCCGCCCGGAGGATTCGCCTTTGGGGAAGCGGTGTCGCTCGAGGAGAAGGAGGGAACGCAAGAGATGAGAAACGGAACGAACCGCTGGTTGGCGCTGCCCCTCGTCGTGGGCATCGTCCTGGTCCTCGGGTTCTCGGTGGTCGCCCTCGCCAAGGGGCCGAAGAACACCTACGTGCCCGGCGACTGCTGCTTCAAGCCGGCCGACGAATCCTGCAGCGAGTGCAGGGGCGTCTGGCTGTGCTTCCCGACGAACGGGTGCGGGTGCTACTGCAACCCGAACGCGGACGACTACAATTGTCCGTGGTACTACCCCGAATGCTACTAGGCTTCCGAAGGTAGGCTGGGGAGCCCGCACCCTCGGCGCGTCCGAGCACGAGGGCGCGGGCTCCCGTGCGGTATGATCCGGCCGTTCTCCGGCGAGGCGCGGTGCGGCCTGTGGGGATGGAGGAGCGCTTCATGAGCGACGAGCAAGGCGGGACGACGAAGCCGAAGGGCGGCTCCCGCGGCGACCGGGCCTTCCAGGCGTTCCTGATGATCGCCTGCGCCGCCCTGGCGGTGATGACGCTCCTGCTCGCCTACCAGAACCGGAAGCTCAAGCAGGAGCTGTCCCGCCCGGCGACGCCGCAGATGCCGCCCGACGTCCTGAAGGTGGGAGACCGCTTTCCGTCGCTCGCCCTGCTCGACGAGGGAGGGAACCCGGTGCCGGTCACGTTCGGCGCGGGAAGCGGGCGGACGCTCCTCATGTTCTACTCCGGCACCTGCCCGGCCTGCCGCCAGACGTTCCCGATCTGGGGCGCCCTCCTGCAGGATCCTCCGACGCGGGCGCGGGTGTACGGCGTGCGGATCGGCCCCTCCGCGGCGGACATGCCCCTCCTCCCGTTCCCCCAGCACACGCCGGAGGACGCCGGGAAGTCGCTCCGGGGAAAGGTTCCCTTCGTCCCCGCGACCGTGATCCTCGACGCGGGGGGCACCGTGGAGCGGATCTGGTTCGGGGTGCTGAGCGAGGAGGAGCAGAAGGAGCTGCGAGACCGGATCTCCTGAGCCGGGAGGGCGGCGAAGCCGGAAATCCGCGATTTCCGGGTCACCTTTCCCATCCCCCGCGGCTCCCGGCGGCGAAAGCTCTTCGCGCCCGGTTGATCGGAAGGGGTCTTCGCCGTACCTTCCCGGATTGATCCGGGATCGCACCCGGCCGGGCGCCCGGCCTCGCGCCCGCGGGAGGTGACCATGAATCCGTCCCGAGCGTTCCTGGCGGCGGCGCTCCTCTTCGCGGCCGTCTCCCCCGCCGCGGCCGATCCGTGCCCGCTCAACTTCATCGCGCACGGGACCTTCCGCGACATGGGCGCCTGCCTGCTGTTCGAGGACGACCTCGGGAACTTCTTCGAGGTGGTCAACCGCGCGGGCGCCTGGCAGGACGGGATGACGGGGACCGCGTACGCCGCGTTCGCCGACGAGAACGTGTGCAGCTCGGAGCAGCCGCTCGAGATGTGCTTCTTCGACGCCGACTACACGCATTTCGTCTTCGGGACCCTGGTCTTCCGGAACTTCGTCGAGTGCCCCGGATACACGATCGAGACCGGAGGCACCGAGTACCTCATCCTCAACTGCGACGACTTCGGGAAGGACCTCTGCAGGAAGGCGAACCTCGGGCTGCGCGTGCAGGCCGAGGTGTTCGTGGATACGGGCGTGTCCATCTGCCTCGGCACGAACCGGTCGGTCGTGCTGAGCTACGTGTTTCCGTAGAGCGAGGCGCCGCGGGCTCGTCCCCGCGCGCGACGATTCCGGCCCCCGGGATCCCTCCCGCGGGGCCTCCACGAGGAGAGATCCGCGATGAGAGCGTTCGTCCGCTTCCTTGCCCCCGTGCTCGCGGCCGCGATCGTGGCGGCGCCCGCGGCCGCCGGCCCCGGCGGCGACAAGCCCTGCCGCCCGCTGACGTGCAAGAAGCTCGGCTACGAGTGCGGCACGTGGCCCGACGGCTGCGGCGGCACCATCGAGTGCGGCACCTGCCCCGAGGGGACCTCCTGCGTCGAGGGCGCATGCGAGGCAGCCGCGGAGTGGGAGACGCCGGAATGCACGGCCGTGGTCGGCACCCGGGCGGTCACCTTCACGACCGACGAGGGGGCCACGCTGGCCGACACGTCCCCGCTGCGGGAGACCACGTACACGTTCGGGCTTCGCGCGCTCGACACGGCCGGCACGCTGCTGGCGACGACCTACACGAGCGACGGGAACACGCTCCTCCGCTCCGACGACGCCGGCTGCTCGTGGGCCAAGGTCGCGGACGTGGACGTCCACTCGATCGTGTACCTCGCCGGGGCGCCCGGCGGCCAGGCCTACGCCTGGACGAGCGGGAGCGCCCAGTTCTTCCGGTACGACGGTGAGACCCTCGTCCCGAGGACCGCTCCCGGACCCGTGTACGGGGTCGCCGTCGATCCGGGGGATGCCCTGCATCTCCGGATCGGAAGCCACGACTGCCAGATCCACGAGTCGCTCGACGGCGGTTCGACGTTCTTCCCCATCGGAGGGCCCGCGGGCTCGGGGAGCACGCTCTTCTACACGACGGAGTTCGCCCCGCACGACTGGAACCGGGTCCTCTGCGGCGGGGTCGGCGGCTGGATCACGACCGACGCGGGCCAGAGCTGGCAGGCGATCGTGTCGCTCGATCAGGCCGAGACCGACCTGACCTTCCGGTTCGTCTTCTCCCCGAGCGATCCGGGAAGGGTGTGGGCGCGCGCGAACCTCGGCGCCAGCGAGCGCGTCGTCATGCGCTCGGACGACGGCGGCGCGACGTTCGACGTCGCGCTCGAGCAGGGGGAGACGGCCGTGGACCAGAACGGGGTCGTCCGCTCCATGACCCTGACGAACCAGCCCCCGATGGCGGCGCACCCCGCCCTCGCCGACGTCCTCTACGTCGTGTTCGGGACCGATTTCATGGACTACGGGACCGACCTGTTCCGCTACGACGCGGGGGAGGACGCGCTGTCGGTGACCCACACGGACGGGTTGCACGGGATCGACGCCGTGGAGTTCTGCCCCGCCGATCCCTCGGTGATGTACCTCGGCCTGGAGCGGGTGGTCTACTAGACCCGCGAGGACGGGGATCGGAGAGTGAAGAAGTGAAAAGGCCGGCGCTCCCCCCGCCTCGGCGGGGGAGGCGCCGGCCTCGAGAGAGAAGCCTCAGTTGCCCAGCGCGCCGTCCGCGCGGACCTTCTGACCGTAGATGTCCTTGCCGGTGACCGCGGCGTTCCGGTTGTCGTCCCAGACCAGGAGCGCGGCGCCGGAGGCGCCGGGTTCGAGCTGCAGGTCCCCCTTCTCGCTGGGGAAGGAGGAGACGACGACCGGCTGGCCGCCCCACAGCATGTCGCCGGCGGCGTCCACGCGAGCGCCGAACATCCGCACGTCGCCCCACACGATCCGCTCCATCCAGAACACCATGGAGTCCGCGCCGGCGGGCATCGCGGAAGGCGAAGACACCTCGGTCGAGCTCAGCGGGATCAGGACCCTGCCGCCGTCCCCGAGCAGGCGCTCGCCCTGCGGCGAGAACCGCTGGACGTTGAGGCCGTACAGGCCGTACGTCGAGTCGTACTCGCGGAAGAAGACGGCGATCTCGCCCGTCGCGGGGTCGTACGCCATCGCCGGGTAGTAGTGGTACCGATCCTCGCCGGTGGCGACGGTCACGCCGTTGTGGGGGAACCGCTCCGCGCCGTCGGCGCCGAGATGCTGGACCGCCGAGTTGAACACCATCCACGGCGTGTAGTGCCAGGCCAGGAGCGCGCCGCCCCGGCCGTCCGCCCGGATCTCCGGCATGTAGGCGACCGGCAGGGAGTACGCGTCGAAGACCGAGACCGGGGCCGGCCAGACCGCCGCGCCGTCCGCGCCGAACTTCTGGGCGACGAGGAACTTCGACTTCGAATCGATGAGGTTGTCGGTCAGCCACGCGACGATCACGCTTCCGTTCTCGGCGGGAACGAGGTCGGGGAAGGCCGGGGTCGAGCCCTTCGTCTTGACGATCGTCAGGCCGCCGTCGGCGAACCGCACGACGCCGTCGGGCGAGACGCGCTGCATCTTCAGGGACCCGTTGCGCCCCGTCCCCCAGTGCGTCCACACGAACACGAGGTCGCCGTCCGAGGCCTGGGCGACCCGCATCCCGCAGCACATCTCGCTCGGCTTGGAGTCCGACAGCCGGATCCCGTCCGGCCCCCAGAGCATCGCGCCGTCCGGGCCGACCCGGTAGGCGCTGACGACGTTGTAGCCCTTCCCGTCGCGGATGTCCGCGAGCACGAGGACCGCGGCGCCGGCCGAGTCGGCGATCAGGTGCCAGTCCATGACCCAGGTGTCCTGCGGGTGCTCGCTGACCGGGATCCCGTTGTGGCCCCACAGCTCGACGCCCGAGGGGTCGAGCCGCTGCAGGTAGAGGTCATAGTTGCCCGAAGACACGTCGTACCACCCGACGTAGGCTCCCCCGTCCGACGTCGCCGCCATCTTGGGAACCGACTGCTCGTACGGGCGGTCTGCCAGCGCCAGGTTCGCCGCGGGATCCGGCGACCACTGGGCGTGCGCCACGGTCGTGGCGGCCAGCGCCACCATGAGAACGGGAACGAGGAAGCCGAGCCGGTGCTTCATGAGTCCTCCTTCTTCGCGGCGCCTTGCTTCCGGCGCCCGCGCTGCGAGCCCCCTTGCCGCAAGACATATACGGCGAACCCGGGCGGGAGTTCGGCCCGGCGGAGCGAGTTACCGTTTCGAAAACCGGATCACGGCGGCGACGGCGGCGCGACGTTCTCGACGAAGGGGCCGGCCGATCCGGCAAGAGCCGTCGGGACGCGGATCCGGGGCCGGACGCGAACTCGCGGAATCTCCGGAAAGCGGCGATTTCCGGAGCTGGCACGGCTCGTGCTGGAAGAACCGGCGTGCGTCGCGACACGCACAAACCCGAGGAGGAGAGATGAAGGAAGGCGTTGCTGCGATGGTTCTGGCGTCCGTGTTGGCCGTCGGTTTCGCCATGCTGGTCGGCGATCAGGTCCGCGGAAACAAGGGGCAGGGTCAAGTCAATCAGTGGTGGGTGGACTCCCAGGCCGACTGGCACTACGAGCAGGGCGACAAGTAGCCGGATTCGCGGTTCCGATCGAGAAGAGCAAGGCCGGCCCCCGTCGAGGAGTCCCCGCCCCCCCTTGGGAGGCTCCTCGCCGGGCGCCGGGTTCGCACGTCCCGCTCCCCCGTCCCGCTCCCCGGAGCGATCAGCCCCTCAAGCACATCGGAAACGAGGCGCGGAGATCGCGCGTGTAGGCGAAGGTGACCCCGCGGCAGCCCCCCCGGCAGCTCGAGAAGTGGGGGCACGCGCGGCACTCGCCCTCGATCGCGTCCCGGTCCAGGTCGGCGATCCTCGACATCGCCGGGTCGCTCCAGATCTCCTCGAGGGGCCTCTCGCGGACGTTGCCGACGACGAAGCGCCGGTCGAGGAGGGACGTGCACGGATAGACGTCTCCCCTGCACGACAGATAGAGCGTCTCCACCCCCGCCACGCACTTGTGAAACGCGAATCGCGGGGGGAGAGGACCGACGGCCGGGTCGAACTGGGCGCGGAGCGCGCCGTCGGCGAGCGCCTCCCTCACGAACTCGCGCAGCGGGCCGCGTCCCCCGGAGAAGCTCAGCCGGTCGGCGTTCCCCCGCCCCCTGCCGCGCCCGGAGGGGACGAAGCCGCAGAACCGGACCGAGTCGACGATCTCCGCGCGCGCGAGGTCGAGATACGCCGGTCCGTCGTCCACGCTCTCCCGCGTGAGGACCATGGCGAGATGGACGCGGAGCCCCGCGCGCCGGGCGGCCCGCACCCCCTCGAGCGCCCGCGCGAACTCCTCGTCGGTCGCGCCCCGCATCCTCCGGTTCCTCTCCGCGGTGGAGCCGTCGATGCTGACCTGGACCGACGTCATCCCCGAGGCCTCGAGGCTCCGCGCCCGCGGGTCGTCGAGGAGCACGCCGTTCGTCGTGACCGAGGAGCGCATCCCGAGCGCTCGGGCGTGAGCGGCGAGGTCCTCGAGGTCGTCGCGGAGAAGCGGCTCCCCCCCCGTCCAGCCGATCAACGACGTGCCGAGAGAAGCCAGCGCCTCGAGGATCGCCTTGCACTCGGCGGTCGTCATCTCGCCGTCGAGCTCCTTCCCGGCGGCGGTGTAGCAGTGGGGGCAGGCGAGATTGCAGCGGCGGGTGATCTCCACGCCCGCCACGACGGGGCCCGGCTTCCCTCTCGGAGACTCCAAGCTCGCGACTCCTCGACGCCGAGCGGGGTGGAGCGCGCCCGGGAAACCGGATGCGCGAAGGGCGCGCCCCACCCCGTCTCGGACCCTGGATTCCGTCGTCCCGCTCAGTACGGCGAAACGATCAGGTACGGCGGAAGGATCGGGTACACCGCCACGCAGTGCGGCGGCACGTACTTCTTGCACCTCGTGGACTCGGTCATGCCTTCCTCCAGGATCTCCATCGGCTCACCTCCCTTCGGGCCCGGCGGGGCCGGCCTCGCCGCGCAGTCGCAGCATCGGCTCGAGATCGTACTTCCACGGGGAGCAGGCGATCGTCCCGCCCCCCTCGCGCATCGCTTCGTTCGGGCACCCTCCCATGCACAGCGGGAGCACGCGGCACTCCCGGCACTCGGATCGCGCGAGCGGGTCCCATGCAAGCCAGCGGTCGAGGCGCTCGCGCTGCCCCGCGTCGGGCACGTCGTCGAACACGGTGCCCACGGATCCCTCCGCCCCGTCGGAAATCTCCTCCCAGCACTTGAAGAGCGCTCCCGAAGGCGC
>CAZPWK010000058.1:0-12695 GCA_964590285.1 uncultured Acidobacteriota bacterium
TCAAGGTGCAGCCGGAGCCGGGCGCGGGTCCCTCCGCCCCGGGCGGCGGGGCGGGGGCTCCGCCGCCGATCGCCTGAGGCTCGGCGGGGTGTCCGCGACCGTCCGCATGCGGACGGTGTGACGTCCGCCGGCGGACACCCTGGGCGTCGTGCCTCCCGGAACCGCCGAACGGCGGCCCCGGGGGAGCGTTGCGGCGGCCTCCGGGGCTGGCCCGCCGCTTGCGGCTCCTCGGGGCGCGGTGGGGGCGCCGCCCCCGGCCGCTCGCGGCGGGACCGGGACCCCCGTCGCGGGCGGAGTTCGCCGCCGGGCGCGGACCGGGGTTTTTCGAGGAGGCGACCCCGGTCCGCTCCCGCACCTCCCGCCGCGCGTCGCGCCGGCGCCGTTATAATCCGGGGTTCCGGCCGCGCCTCGGGACGGCGGAAAGGAGCGGTGGAGCGTGACCGATCCGCGCGGGGCCCCGCCCCCCTTTGGCGGACACGAGGCGGCCTCTCCCTTCGACTCCGCCCGGGTCGCCGTCCTTCCGGTCCCGTTCGAGGGGACGGTCTCGTACGGGAAAGGGGCGGCGGCGGGGCCCGCGGCGATCCTCGAGGCCTCGGCGCAGGTGGAGCTCTTCGACGAGCAGACCGGGCTCGAGCCGTTCCGCGTCGGGATCTGGACCGACGGTCCCCTCGAGATCCCCGACGGTCCGGCCGCGCGGGTCGCCTCCGCCGTGGAGCGGCGCCTCGGCGAGCTGCTGGACGCGGGGAAGTGGGTCGTTACGCTCGGCGGCGAGCACTCGATCACGCCGGGGGCGGTGAGGGCCGCGGCCCGGCGGAACGCCGGCCTCCGGATCGTGCAGCTCGACGCCCACGCCGACCTCCGGGAGTCCTACGAAGGGGATCCGTGGAGCCACGCCTCCGCGATGGCCCGCTGCCTCGATCTGGCGCCGATCCGCGCGATCGGCGTCCGGAACTACTCCGCGGAGGAGGCCGCCCGGATCCGCGGCGGCATCCCCGGCTACGCGGTGATTCACGCTTGGGAGATGGAAGAGGAGGGCTGGCAGGAGCGCGCGCTCGAGGGGCTCGACGGCGCGCCGGTCTACCTCACGATCGACCTGGACTGCTTCGATCCGGCGGTGATCCCCGCGACCGGCACCCCGGAGCCCGGCGGGTTGTCGTGGTGGCCGACGCTCCGGTTCCTCGACGCGCTCTTCCGCCGGGCGCGCGTCGTCGCCGCGGACCTCGTCGAGCTGGCCCCGGCCCCCGGGCTGCACGCCGCCGACTTCGCGGCGGCCCGCCTGGCCTACAAGCTCGTCGGGATGCGGTTTCCCGAGGCGAGCCGGGCGCGGATCCCGGGGCGCTGAGCGGGCCCTCCTCAGTCCCGGGCCCAGCGCAGGATCTCGGGGATCGTCGGGCGCTTCCCGTACATCAGGACGCCGATGCGGAAGACCTTGGCGACCCCACGGAACACGAGCCAGATCGACAGGAGGAGCAGCGCGATCGAGAGCGCGATCTCCCACGCCGGCGGAGTGATCGTGCTGATCCGCGCGTACATGAGCATCGGCGTGAAGAACGGGATCAGCGATCCGACGGTGGCGAGCATCGAGTCCGGGTTCGCGATGACGAAGAACGACGCGGCGTAGGGCACGACGAGGATCATCGTGACCGGGGTCTGCAGGTTCTGGGCCTCCTGCTCGGAGTTGCAGACCGCGCCGATCGCCGCGAAGATCCCGACGTACAGGAAGTAGCCGAGCACGAAGAACACGACGAAGTACGTCATCTTGAGCGGCGACACCGAGTCGAGCATGCCCGTCCACTCCCCCTGGATTTTCTGGGCCGCGACCCACGCGCGGAGCGCGCCGGCGGTCCCGGCGTAGACCGCCATCTGCGTGAGCCCCACGAGCCCGATCCCGAGGATCTTTCCGACCATCAGCTGCCCGGGGCTCATCGAGCCGAGGAGGACCTCCATGATGCGGTTCGACTTCTCCTCCAGGACCCCACGCATGACGGCGATCCCGTACAGGAGGAGGGCCATGTACAGGATCACGATGAAGACGAACGTGCCGTAGATCGCCTGGTTGAACCCCCTCTTCTTCGCCTCGCCGGACTCCGAGATCTGGAACGTCTCGAGGTCCACGGGCGTCACGAGCTTCTCGATCGCCTCCCGGTCGGCGGCGAGGCCGCTCCGCTCGAAGCGGGCGCGGACGACCACCTCCTCGAGGGCTCGCTCGAGGGTCGCGATCAGCTGGATGTTCCCCACGTTCTGGCCGTAGAAGCGGAAGGCGCCCTCGCCGTGGAGGTCCTCGGAGACGGTGACGATCGCGTACAGGTCCCTCTTGCCGATCCGCGGCTCCGCGGTCTTCCGAGTCGCGTCGAGGGAGTCGAGCAGGGGCAGCCGCTCGAGGAGGATCTGCGCTCGGCCGTCCCGGAGCTTCTTCTCCGCGAGCGCCTCCCGAAGCGGCTCGAAGACGGAGCCCGACCCGTCCGCGACCGCGATCCGGCGCTGCTGCTCCGTCTTCATCATGAAGAGCGCGATCATCCCGGACATCACGCCCAGGACGAGGAGCGGGATCACGAAGGTGCCGATCCACCAGGACTTCCTGCGGACGCGCTCCAGGTACTCCCTGCGGATGACCGTCAGCACCTTATGCATGGGTCCGCCCCCCCCCGACCAGCGCGATGAAGATGCTGTGGAGCGTCGGCGAGACGACCTCGAACCTGCGGATGCGGAGCCTCGGCGACGCCTCGGCGAGGAGCTTCTGGGGGTCCGCGCCCGGCTCCAGCAGCACCTCGGTGTACTGCCCGTAGTCGTCCACCCCGATCACGTGCGGGAGCCATCGCAGGAACTCGCCGTCCCCTTCGAACTCGAGGAGAACCGAGTTCCGGCCGAAGCCGGCCTTGATCTCGGCGAGCACGCCCTCGCGCACGACCTTCCCGTGGTCGATCAGGACGATGCGCTTGCAGAGCTTCTCGGCGGTCTCCATCTGGTGGGTTGAGAAGAGGATCGTCGTGCCGGTCCGGTTGAGGTCGAGGATGACGTCCTTGAACAGGTTCTGGTTCACGGGGTCCATGCCCGAGAACGGCTCGTCGAGGACGAGGAGGTCCGGCTTCGCCAGCACCGCGGCGACGAACTGCGCCTTCTGCTGCATCCCCTTCGACAGCTCGTCGACCTTGCGGTCCTTCCAGTCCCCGAGCTGCAGCCGGTCGAGCCAGAGGAGCGCCGCCCTTCGGGCCTCCGTCCTGGACATCCCCTTGATCGCGCCGTGGAACTCGAGCATCTCGGCGACCTTCATCTTCCGGTACAGGCCGCGCTCCTCCGGGAGGTAGCCGATCCGATCCTTGAGGACGTCGCCCAGCCTCTCCCCGAGGATCCGGACTTCCCCGGCGTCGGGGCGAAGGATGTCCATGATCATCCGGATGGTCGTCGTCTTCCCGGCGCCGTTGGGGCCGAGGATCCCGAAGACGTCGCCCCGCGGGACGTCGAACGTGACGCCGTCCACGGCGCGGAAGCTCCCGAACGTCTTCACCACACCGCGAAGCGAGACCGCCGTCTCCATCCGTCCTCCCGTCCGGACAGGCGGCCGCTCGCCCGCCCCGGTCCGCGGATTATACGGGGAGGCCGGCCGGAGCCGCAGCGGGGCCGCGCGGACCCGGAGAGGCGGGGATTGCGTCGGGGCCGCCGGTTCCCGATAATCTCCTCCCGATGCTGACCGGGTTCAACACGGACGTGGACTACGAGGGGCGCGTGTTCCACGTCCAGACCGAGGACAAGGGGCTCCTGAACCCCGTCGTCGAGAGCCTCGTCTACACGGCCGGAGAGATCGTCGGGTCCCGGAGGAGCTCCTACGGCGACATCGCCGAGCCGTCCCTGTTCTCCGAGGCCGAGCTCCATCGCCGCATGGAGTCGCAGCATCAGGCGGTCATCCGCGAGGTGATGAGCGGCCGCTACGACCCGGAGGGGCCGAAGCCGTTCGGCTACAACATCATCACGAACCGCAGCCTCGACGAGGTCGTCCGCGACTTCCTCTCCCGGGAGGGGGGCCCGAACCGGATCCGTCTCGAGATGGAGGAGCAGAGGACGCTCGAGGAGGGGACGCGGCCGACGCTCCGGCTCCGCGTGGTCGCCGAGGACACGGACCGCCCGGTGGCCGGGGCGCGCGTCGTCGTGAAGCTGCTGACGAACCGGGAGAAGCCCCGGGAGCTGTTCTCGGGCGCGACCGCGCCGGACGGTCGCGTCGAGGCGACCGTCGAGCTTCCCGAGGTCCCCGACACCGTCGTCGCCGTGCTGTGTCAGGCCGAGGCCGCGGGCGACAACGCGGAACTCAAGCAGCTGGTGCGGAAGGGCCCCGGGGCGCCGTGACGCCTCAGCGGCGCGCGGCCCGGGCGCGCTCGATCTCGCGCCGAGCCTCCTCCCGACGGCCGGCCTCCCGCTTGTCGAACGCCCTCTTCCCCTTCGCGAGCGCGATCTCGATCTTGATCCGCCCTCCCTTGAGGTACATGCGGGTCGCGACGAGCGTCATCCCCGAAGACTCGCTCGCGCGCTCGAGCTTCCGGATCTCCCGGGCGTGGAGGAGGAGCTTGCGGGGCCTCGCGGGGTCCGGATTGTCGCGGCTGCCGGGAAGATAGGGGGAGATGTGCGCGTCGAGCAGGAAGGCCTCGCCCCCCCGGATCGTCGCGTAGGCCTCCTTGAGGCTGACGCGTCCCTCGCGGACCGACTTCACCTCGGGGCCGGTCAGGACGATTCCCGCCTCGATCCGCTCGAGAAGGTGGTACTCGTGCGGGGCCGAGCGGTTGGACGCCAGGACCGGGTTCTCGCTCCGCTGCCTTCCCGCCCTGGCCATGCTTCCGACCTCGCCGCGCGACGCCGGGGGAGTATAACAGGGCGCCGGCCCCGGCCGCCCCGCGCCCGGCGAGGTGTTATATTGACCGGGAAGCCCGGCCGGAGCCGCGCCTGGGTTCGCACGGCCGGGATCGAGGGGTCCTTGGAAGTCGTCGTCGTGCGCATCCCGCCGACGGGGCGGTGCGTCACCTGCGTCGCGAACGGCCTCGACCTCGCCGCGGGGGACGACTGCGTCATCGAGTCGGAGCGCGGAATCGAGTTCGCTCTCGTCGCTCGCCCCGCCGTCTCGAACCCGTTCCGGCGGGAGTCGGACGCCCCGCTCCCGCGCGTCCTGAGACGCGCGACCCGGGACGACGAGGAGGCGTACGCGCACAAGGTGTCGATCGAGCGAGAGGGGCGGAAGTTCTGCCTCGCGCGGATCGCGGAGCGGCGCGTCCCGATGAGGCTGGGTCACGTCGAGCGCCAGCTCGACGGCAAGAAGATGACGTTCCATTTCACCGCCGACGGCCGGGTGGACTTCCGCGACCTCGTGCGGGACCTGACGGCGCAGTTCCACACCCGGGTCGAGCTCCGGCAGATCGGGGCGCGCGACGACGCCGGCATGCTGGGAGGGTGCGGCGTGTGCGGCCGCGTCCTGTGCTGCGTGGAGTGGATCCGCGGCTTCGACCCGGTGTCGATCAAGATGGCGAAGACGCAGGGCCTGTCGTTGAATCCCGCCAAGATCTCGGGCACGTGCGGGCGCCTGATGTGCTGCCTGAAGTACGAGTACGATCCATCGTCCGCCGCGAGGAGGCGCGCGGGCGCGGCCGCCGGGGGCGGAGAGCCCTCCGAGGGCGGCGGGGCTCCCCAGGGCTCGCCGCCTCGGTCTTCCTAGACTTCTTCCCCGATCTCCGCGAGAAGGCGGTAGAGCTCGGAGCGTTCGAGGCCGAGGCTCCGCGCGGCCCGCCGCAGCGCGGCTCTGCGGTCGCCCGCGCAGGCCGCGAGCGCCTCGCGCCATGCCTCGGAGAGGCTCGATGCGTCGCCGTCGGCCTTCGCGCCGCTCCCGCCCTCGGGCGCTCCCCGGATCGCGATCGCGATCTCGCCGCGGACCGGTCCCGGCCCGAGGGCCGAGAGGATCTCCGATGCGCTGCCCGCGACCACCGTCTCGTGGAGCTTCGTGATCTCCCGGCCGAGGACGACGCGCCGCTTCCCGAAGACCGACGCCACGTCCCGGAGAGCCTCGCGGATCCGGTGCGGCGTCTCGAACAGGACGACGGTGCGAGGCTCTTCCGAGAGCTCCCGAAGCCGCCGTCTCCGCTCGCCCGCCCGGTGGGGCAGGAAGCCGTCGAACACGAACCGGTCCGCGGGAAGGCCCGCCGCGGAGAGGATCGCGACGACGGCGGACGGCCCGGGGACGGGGCAGACCCGGATCCCCTCCTCGAGGGCCGCGCCCACGAGGAGGGAGCCGGGGTCCGAGACGGCGGGAGTGCCCCCGTCGCTGACGAGCGCCACGTCCTTCCCCTCGCGGAGCAGCCGGAGGATCGGCTCGAGCCGCCCGCGCTCGTTGAACTTGTGGCACGACACGACCCGGGGAGCCCGGATCCCCAGGCGATCGAGCAGGCGCCCCGTGCGGCGGGTGTCCTCGCAGGCGACGCAGGCGACGGATTCGAGCACCCGCGCCGCGCGCGGGGACAGGTCCTCGAGATTCCCGAGCGGCGTCGCGACGACGTGCAGGATGCCGGGCACGGCCCGATGGTACACCGGCCGCCCCCGCGGACGGCCCGTTCGACCGCCGGTTCCGGCGAGGATAGTATGGAAGCCGGTCGCCGCGCCGCTCGCGCGGCGGCCCGCGGAGGAGCGATGAAGCTCGCGAGCCTCTCGGGCGCAGCGGCGGTCCTCGCGATCGGTCTCGCCCTCGCCCCCGTTCCGGCGGAGGGGACCGGCGACCCGCCGCCCCCACCGGCCCCGGTCCACCCCGATCCCGCCGCGCTCGAGGCCGCGATCCTCGACGCGACTCGCGCCTTCCTGAGGTCGGATCTCGTGGGGGCCCGAGCCGCCCTCGATCGCGTGGAGGAGGCCTGCCGGCGCCTCTCCTCGGACGAGGAGGCCGCCTACCCGTCGGAGATCGTCCTCTTCGACCAGGCCTTCCACAAGACGCTCGACGTGGCGCGCGAGTTCTCGGTCCGGGGCTTCGACGAGCGTGCGTTCGACCAGCTTCGCTGGATTCACAAGAGCTGCCGGACGTGCCACGAGATCGCGCGGCGGGAGCGGCTGCCGGGCACACCCGCGCCGACCGTGCCTCCCGGGCCGGGGGAGGAATCGCCGGGGTCCGAGTGAAGGGAGCCGGTGCGGGCCGATCCCGGCCGGTTCAGGTCTTCCAGTCCCGGGGGTAGCGGAAGTCCCACCCCACCGTCCGGGTCGAGACCTTGGCGATCACCGGCAGCCGCCTCTTGAACTGCGAGCGGACGACGAGGCGCCCGACCCGAGCGACGAGGTCCGGTTCGAATCCGGCCGAGACGCAGGCGCCAGGAGAGAGCCTTGCGTCCACCAGCAGCGAGAGGAGCCGGTCCACGCGGTCGTAGGAGAACCCGAGGTCGGTCTCGTCCGCCTGGCTCGGCCAGAGGTCCGCGGAAGGCGCCTTGCGCCGGATCGACGCGGGCACGCGGAGATGGACGGCGAGCTCCCGGACCTGCGTCTTGTAGAGATCTCCGAGCGGGTTGATCGCCGACGCGAGGTCGCCCCACAGGGTGCCGTAACCGAGCAGGATCTCCGTCTTGTTGCTGGTGCCGAGGACCAGCGCGCGGTGGTGCTCCGACCGGTCGTAGAGAACGGCCATCCGCACCCGGGCCATCACGTTGCCCAGCCGGAGCCGGTCGACGCGCCCGGCCGCGGCCGTGAAGCCGTCGACGACCGGGGTGATGTCGATCTTCTCGCCGACGATCCCCAGCGATCCGATCACCCGCTCGGCGTCGCGAACCGAGTCGGGGCTGCTCGTCCGGTACGGGAGGAGCACCGCGATCACCCCGTGGGGCCCCAGCGCCCGGGCGGCCAGGCCGGCGGCGACGGCCGAGTCGAGTCCCCCGGACAGGCCGAGCACGACCCTCGCGCGGCCGGTCCGGAGCACCTCGGAGCGGACGAAGCCGGTCAGGATCCGGGTCGTCAGGCGCCGGTCGATCGCGAGGTCCGGCTCCGCGGATCCGGGTCGGCCGGGCCGGCGGGGCTTCCCCTTCACCGGCGGCGGCCCCCGCGGCCGCCGACCGCGCCCGGGTCCCCGGCCGCCCGGGGAAGGTCGTAGCGCAGCCGCCGGATCCTCTCGATCTCCCGCGCCGCCAGCTCGAGGTTCTCGTCGCGGAGCAGGGGGTAGGAGAGACGCGCGCGGCGCAGGACCTCCGCGTCGAGATCCACGACCTCGAGGGCCGGGTCGAGCGCGGGGAGCGCCGCCAGCACGCGCCCGAACGGGTCGACGGCGAGCGATCCGCCGCCGAAGCTCAGGCCGTCCTCGTAGCCCACTCGGTTCACGTACACGACGAAGCAGGTCTGGAACCGCGCGGTCGCCCGCAGCAGGTCCCTCCAGACCGCGACGCTCGTGATCCCGAGGCCCGGTCGCGCCCCCCGCGTGGGACCGTTGCTGACCGCGAGCAGGAGATCCATCCCCTGTTGCGCCAGGATCCAGGCGCACGAGGGGTGCCAGCAATCCTCGCAGACGAGAATGCCGGCCCGGCCGGCGCGCGTGTCGAACGCGCGCAGCGTGTCCCCGGCCGCGAAGTCCCGGCCCTCCTCGAACAGGCCGTAGGTCGGCACGTACACCTTTCGATGCACGTGCACGACCCGCCCTCCGCTCAGGTATGCCGCGGCGTTGCGGTAGAGGTGGCCCGGGGTCTCCTCGACGAAGCCCGCGACGACGTCGACGTCCCTCGACAGGCGCGCGAGACGGGCGAATTCCCTGGAGTCCGCGCGGATCGCGACCTCGGGGACCTGGTCCCGGAGCAGGTAGCCGGTCAGCGACAGCTCGGGGAACACGACGAGGCCCGCTCCCGCCCGGCGGGCGTCCCGGACCGCGCGAGCATGGAGGTCGAAGTTCGCCTCGAGATCGCCGAGCTTCGGCTCGATCTGCGCGAGAGCCACCCGGGCGGTTCGCATCGGGGATCCTCGCCGGGGCCAGAACCCCGGCCGGTCTCAGGCTAGCACACGCGTCCCTCGAGGCTCCTCGGGACCGTGGGCGGCCTCGGGTGCCGCCGCCTCTCGGGGAGGACCGTGCCATAGCGGCGCGGTCGGAGGTCTTGCGGTATAAATCCGTCAAAGTGTCTCACTTGTGTGGTGCCCCACCGGTGGGAGAATCGGTTCCGAAGATTCGGGGGTCGCACCCATGTCCTTTCCGCACAACGGTTTGATACCGAATCTCGATCTTCCTCCCGATCGCTCGAAACCATGGCGCGAATCTTTCATCTCATCTGGGGGCATCCAAGAGGAATCGAGGGGCGGGGGGAGCCGCGCACCGAGGAAGGCCGGCGGATACGGGCGGACGCGGAAGGCCGAGCAGGCCGGACGATCGATCCGGCAGGAAGGTTCCGAGGGCGATGAGGAGCAGCGCGATCCTGGACGAGATGATGGTTCTCGACGTCGACTCCGCCGAGGCCGTAGCGGAGGCGCAGGCCGAGGTCGAGGCGGCGCAGCGTCTCGCGCGCCGCAAGCGCGACGCCGACACCGACCGTCCGACCGCGGCGATCCTTCCGATCTACCTGCGGGAGATGGGGGCGACTCCGCTCATCGACGAGGGCCGGGAGGTCGAGCTGGCCCGGGAGCTCCAGGACGGGCGCGAGGCGCTGGCGCGGATCGCC
Organism: uncultured Acidobacteriota bacterium; assembly: GCA_964590285.1. Lineage (GTDB taxonomy): Bacteria > Acidobacteriota > Polarisedimenticolia > Polarisedimenticolales > JAIQFR01 > CALMJU01. The sequence continues at coordinate 9,636 of CAZPWK010000058.1, forward strand.
CTCCGCGTCCCCTCGTCGTGCCGGGAGCACGTGCTCGAAGGAGGCCTCGCGGGCCCGAGGCGCGGCCGGGAATGGCCTCTCGACCAGCTGGAGTCGTTCTGCGCCCGCCTCTTCCGCTACGAGAGGGAGTTCCGGGATCCGAGGATCGCCGCGCTCGTCCGGTCCGCCCGCGAGCACAAGGGCCACGTGGACCACGCGCGTGACGCCCTGATCCTCGCGAACCTCAGGCTGGTCGTGCACATCGCGAAGAAGTACCTGAACCACGGGATCTCCTTCCTGGACCTGATCCAGGAGGGGAACATCGGCCTCATGAAGGCCGTCGAGAAGTTCGAGTACCGGCGGGGGAACAAGTTCTCCACGTACGCGTACTGGTGGATCAAGCAGGCGATCGAGCGCGCCATCGCCGACAAGGCGCGGATCATCCGGATCCCCGTGCACGTCAACGAGAAGATCAAGAAGATCTCCCGCGTCGCGAGGGAGCTCGGCGAGACGCTCGGCCGGAAGCCGACCCCGCAGGAGATCGCGAAGAAGCTGCGCATGCCCGTGGCGAAGGTCGAGGAGATCCTCGGCGTCGTGCAGGAGCCCCAGGCGCTCGAGGACGTCTCGTCGTCCGACGACGACGGCCCCGGCCTGCTTCGCTTCGTCGCCGACCCGAACGCCCAGTCCCCCCTCGACCGCACCGTGGACCGGGAGCTGCGCGAGAAGATCCGGCAGACGCTGCGCGTCCTGAACGCGCGCGAGGAGGAGATCGTCCGGCTGCGCTTCGGGATCGGGCGCGACATGCCGTACACGCTCGAGGAGATCGGCCGCGTGATGGGCCTGTCCCGCGAGCGGGTCCGCCAGATCGAGGCGACGGCGCTCCGGAAGATCCAGTCGGCCGGGGAGTGCACCGAGCTCCGCGAGTTCCTCGTCTGACGGGGCCGTCCGGGACGACGGCGTGCCCGGAATCCCAAGTGTCGCGGCCTCCTGTGGAAATCCCAGGGCGACTTTCGCGTGGGGTCGAAAAGCGGAGCCCCGACGGCCGAAACGGGATTCAACCTTCTGTTTGACAAAGACTTGCGCCGTCCGGACCCGGCGGGTGCCCGTGGCTCCCCGCGGCGGCCAGGCGACGCGCTCCGGAAGGCGTGCACAGCTTTTCCACAGGCGGTCCGAAGCGCTTACGGTCTCTCCTCGATAGGACGGCGCGGCCCCCGGAGCGCCGTGCGGACAGGAATCCGCGGAGATTGCAAGATCCCGCCCGGGCCCCGCCGGACTGAAGGTAGATTCGAATCGCCATGCAGCGAATCGCAGAGCGGAGCGCGGAGATCGCGACCGAGGGGGGGATGAGGTCGATCTTCGAGGTGAGGCGCGCCTACCACGACTCGCTGTCGAACATGAGGGGCTGGCTCACGGACTCCCGGGTCTCCGGCGGCCTGACCGTGCTCGACAGGCTCTCCATCATCGACGCGTGGCAGCAGGAGATGGTGGAGTTCTTCGAGCGGAACGGATACTGCTTCGCCTGCAACCGCCGGCTCGACCGTTGCCGCTGTCCCCGGGAGCCGTATCCGGGCGACTGAACCGCCGGACGCGGCGTCTTCGGTCGGCGACCGCGGCTCGCGTTCTTGACACGGGGACCCGCCGGGATAGACTGCGAAGGCTCGATGAGCCCGCACCGGTACCGCCGCCTGGCGAGCCTCCTGCTGGTCCCGCTGCTTCTGCCGGCGGCGGCGGCGGGGGAGAGCCCTCCTTCCTCCCCGTCCGAGGAGGCGCGGGGCCCGGAGCCGTCGGCGATGACGCGGCTCCCGGGAGGGCTTGAGGTGCAGGCGTCCCGCATCGTCGAGCTCCCCGAGGAGGACGGCTACCTGCTCGAGGGCGCGGTGTCCATCCGCTCGGGCCGGTCCCGGATCCAGGCGGACCGCATCGAGCTGCGCCAGGGACGCCACCTCGAGGCGCGGGGGGACGTCCTGGTGGTCTGGGGCCGGAACCGGATCTCCGGCACGCGGATGACGTACGACCTGGAGACCGAGCGCGGCGCGGTGGACGAGGCGATCGGGCAGATCGAGCCGGAGTTCTTCTTCGTCGCGAAGCGCGCCGAGAAGGTCGGCGAGGACGCCGTGCTGCTGGAGCACGCCACGATCACGACGTGCACGCAGCCCGTTCCCTACTGGTCGTTCTCGGTCGCCAAGGCGAGGATCCGGCTCGATCGCTACGCGCACCTGAGCCACATCGCGCTGCGCGTCGGCAGGGCGCCGGTCTTCTACCTCCCGTATCTCGTCTGGCCCGCCAAGCGCGATCGCGCGGCGGGGCTGCTCCTGCCGTCCTTCGGTTCCAACCGCGAGCGCGGGCGGATCGTTGCGCTGCCGCTGTACGTTCCCCTGGGGGCGAGCGCGGAGTTGACGCTCACCGCCCAGTACTTCACGATCGCGGGGCTCGGCGGCGGCGCCGATCTTGCGTTCCTCCCGAACCGCCGGGGGGCGGGGCGCATGTCGGGCTTCTTCATCCGGGACGAGGTGTCGGGGACCGACCGCTACCGGTTCGCGTACAACCAGACGCAGGAGTTCGACAACGGGTTCCGGATGGTCGCCGACGTCAACCGTGTCAGCGACTTCGACTACTTCAACGACTACGAGCGCGATCTGAGGCTCGTCTCCTCGCCCACGATCCTCGCCCGCGTCGAGTTCAGCCGGAGCGGGGCCTGGACCAGCCTGAACGTGCGGGAGCTCCGGCGCGAGCAGCTGCTTTCGAACGGCACGAGCCAGATCCAGGAGACGTTGCCCGAGATCGAGTGGCGCGGGAGGAGCCACCGCCTCGGCCGGACGCCGCTGTACCTGAGCTACGAGTCGAGCCTCGCCTCCATCTCCCAGCGCAGCGTGCAGCTTCGCTCCGCGGGGGACTCGGAGGTCGGATACGAGGAATTCCGGTTCCCTCTGGAGTCCGACTACTTCCGCGGGGACGTCTTCCCGACGATCTCCGCGCCCTTCTCGCCGGTTCCGTGGCTCGACGTGACGCCGTCCATCAGCCCCCGCGACACGGTCTGGACCCAGCGCCAGCAGGGCGAGATCGCCGAGGTCGAGGTCGGGG
>CAZPWK010000059.1:0-12678 GCA_964590285.1 uncultured Acidobacteriota bacterium
GAGTGCGGGGTTGGCCACTTCGTGCCGCGCGTCGACGTGCGATGCCTGCGGGGCGAGGTGCGCGACGGTGCCCTTGTGCGTCTTGGGAAAGCGCGGACCGATGACGGCGGTCGGTTCGAAGCGCGCGAGGTCGAGGCCGGTGAGCCGGAGGGAGGTGGTCTCGTCGAGCAGGTGCCAGACGTGGCCGTACCCGTTCGGCGACACGCCGGCGCCCGTGAAGACTCCCGTCCGCGGCGCGACGAGCGGGTGGAAGTAGTTGCCGCCGAGGTCGGGTCCCTCCTCCGACTTCGCGGTCGAGACCGCGCGCGCCTCGATCTTCCACCGTCTCGCGATCCGCTCGATCCGGTCGGCCGTGTCGGGCGGGTTCCCCTCGCGCTTGACGAGCACGGCCCCCTGCTCGAACGCCCGGCCCTCGATGCGGAACGGCTTCTCGGCGACGCGGGCGGCGATCCCCTCCTGGAGGATCTCCGCGAGCGCTCCGACCGAGCGGTCGGTCGTCCCGTCGAAGACCCAGCCGTACGCCTTCGGCGCACGATCGAGGGATCCCTCGGGGCCGGGCGCGGGCTCGCTCCGCCAGTCGCCCGCGGGCCTCGCGCCGGTCCAGTACGCCTCGACGCCGTAGAGGAGGGGCAGCGACCAGGAGGTCGTGTCGTAGAGGCGGGTCCCCTTGCCTCGCTCGAGCCACTCGCGCTCCTCCCGCAGGAACTTCGCCTCCATCGGCACGTGCGGGTCGAGCAGGACGCGGGCGAGCGCGGCCGAGGGCTGGTCGAGCGGGACCAGGAAGGAGCCCTCCGGGAGATCGACGGCCTTCGACTCCCCCGTCCGCACGTCGCGGAGCCCCTGCGCCCGGACCGGCGCCGCCGCGCGCAGCACCTCGATCCCCTGGTCGCGGAGGAGCGCGGCCAGCCGGGCGGTCCGCTCCGCGTCGCGGCCGGGAGGGAGCACGTACGCCCGCACCGGTCCCTCGGCTCCGCGCCGCGCGGCCTCGCGGCGCGACGCGACGAAGTCCCGCAGGATCTCGCGGCGGTTCCTCGCGAGGGTCTCCAGGTTCGCGACCGAGCTGGTCAGTTGGTGGTCCACCGTCTCCGGGTAGGTCCTGAGGGTCCCGGCGCGCTGGCGCACGAGCGTCCCCTCGACGCCGCCCATCTCGTACAGGATCCCGACCGCGCCCTGGTACGAGGCCCAGGACGAGCCGTAGCCCGGGAAGAACTCCTCGTTCCACTCGCCGGTGTAGTACGCCCAGCCGCGGCCGTCGAGCGCCCTGGCCTGGTCGGCGGCGAACCGGGGGGCCCACGACGCGAGGTGCGCCGGCTTCCACGGGTTGAACGGGTGCCGCGACGGCGGGAAGAGGTAGGTGTCGTCGGCGCCCATCTCGTGGCTGTCGACGACGAGCTGCGGGAGCCACGAGGCGATCACCGCCGACCGGCGGCTCTCCGGGTGGACCATCGTGAACCAGTCGCGGTTGATGTCGAACAGGTAGTGGTTCCCGCGGCCCCAGGGCCACACGGCGGTGTGCGAGAGGTCCTGCGCGTCCGGGTTGGGCGCCGCGTGGGCGAACGCGGCGGCCATCGAGAGGAAGCGCGCCCTGCCGTCGGGGTTCTCGTTCGGATCGATCAGGACGAGCAGGTCGCGCCGGAGCGCCCGGGCACGCTCGTCCTCCCCGGCGACGAGCCAGTGGGCGAGCGCGACGGCGGCGTCGGAGCTGGAGAGCTCGTCGCCGTGGATGCCGTAGGCCATCCAGGCGACGGCCTTGGCGCCGTCGATGAGCCGCGCATCGTCGGACTCGGCGCGGCCGCGCGGGTCGGCGAGGCGGGCGTGCTCCTCCCGGAAGGAATCGAGCCGGGCGATCGTCGGCTCGTCGCTGACGGCAAGGATCACGAGCGGACGGCCCTCGTGCGAGCGCGCGTACTCGAAGACCTTCGCGCGGGGGGAGGAGGACGCGAGCGTCTCGAAGTAGCGGAGGATCTCCTCGGGCCGCAGGGGACGGCTCCCCGGCGAGACGCCGGTCGCCGCCTCGGGCGACGGGATCCCCCGGGCGTAGACGGCGTCCGGGATCGAGGGGCGGAATCCCTCCCCCCCCGCGGCCGCGACCGCCGAGACGGCGACGAGCAGAGCGGAGATCCCCGCGAGCGATCCTCTCTTCATGTCCCTCTCCTGCCGACCGCCTCAGTCCGTGGGCTTCCCCTCGAACAGCAGCTCGAGCGGGACGTTCCTCGGCCCCGCCTCGTCGCACACGGCGTAGGTCGGGTCGGCCCCCGCGTAGAACGCGACGCCCGCGTGCTCGCCGCGGGCGTTGACGACGTAGAACTGCAGGTTGAAGTTGGGCAGACCGCGGGAGTTGAGGAGGCGCCTCTCCGCGGTCGCGGCGCGGACGCGCCTCAGGGCCTCGAGGCCGGCGTCTCCGGGGCTCGCTCCGCGCCTCAGGCACTCGACGATGAAGAAGCAGGACAGGTTGTAGAGGTTCGCCTCGCCGCGGCCGGTCGAGCCCGCGGCCCCGACGTCGCCGTCCACGTAGAGGCCGGCGCCGAGGATCGGCGAGTCGCCGACCCGGCCCGGGATCTTCCAGGCGAGGCCGCTCGTCGTCGTGACCCCGGCGATCTCTCCCGAGGCGGTGACGGCGCCGCAGTGGATCGTGCCGTACGCGTGGTCGGCATCGAGGAGGCCCTCCGCGACCATGGCGCTCCGCGCGCGGTCGCCCGCGGCAGCGCGCTTGCCGGGGTCGAGCCAGTGGTCGGGGTCGATCCGCCTCTTCCACTCGAGCCACAGCGCGCGCGACTTCTCCGTGTTCAGGTCGTCCTCCACCGGGAACCCCATCCGCCGCGCGAAGGCCTGTGCGTCCTCGCCGACCAGCAGGTGGTGGTCGGTCCCGTCCGCGACGGCCCTGGCTACGAGCGAGGGGGTGCGCACTCCCTCGAGCGCGGCGACCGCCCCGGCGCGGCGCCTCGGGCCGTGCATGCACGAGGCGTCGAGCTGGACGACGCCGTCCGCGTTCGGGAGGCCGCCGTAGCCGACGCTCGTGTCCTCGGGATCCAGCTCGACGAGGTTCACGCCGGCGATCGCCGCGTCGAGGACGTCCTCGCCGCGCGCGATCCGCTCGTACGCCTCGTGGACGCAGGTCCTGGTCCCGCCGTTCTTGAAGCGGTTGCCGTTCGCCGACGCGACGACGACAGGCCACGCCGCCCTCGGCGCGGCGATCGCGGGCGCCCGGGCCAGGAGCGGCGCCGCGGCCGCGAACGCGCCCGTCCTGACGAACTCCCTCCGCGTGATCCTGTCGGTCATCGGGGACCCTCCGGAGCCCCGGAGTCTCCCCCCGCCGCCCCCCGCCGTCAAGCAACCTGGGGTCAGACGTTACTGGCGTAACACTTGTCGCGCAAAACGTCGCGGTTTCGACGAATTTGCTCGACATCGCGGGGCCGGGTTCGCGATGCGCCGACCGGTGACCCGCCTCGTCGGGAAGCGGCGGTGCGAGGGGGTGCTGCGGCGGGTTTCGCGAACCTGTCCCCTGTGGAACTCGAAAAAGGTGCGCGATCCGTACTCTTTAAGCCCAAAAGGTAACGCTGGTTATGTCTGACCCCGAGCCTCGCGGAAGCCGGCGCGCTCCATCTTGCCCCAGGAACGCCGCCTGAGCAGCACGTCCCAGAACGCCTTGACCTTGAACGCGGAGTTCAACTGGCGGTAGCCGAAGTTCTCGAGAATGCCGAACACGACGAGCTTGGTGAGGTCGAGCCAGCCCGGGTAGCGCCGGAACGAGATTTCCTCGAGGAGGATCGCCGCGATCGACAGGAAGACGCCGTACAGGATGGCGACCCCGAGGAACAGCAGGAAGAACTCGAGGTTCAGGATCCCGAGGAGGAACGACAGGATCACGACCGCGTAGCCCACGACCTCGACGAACGGTCCGAGCATCTCGAAGAAGAAGAAGTACGGGAACGCGAACATCCCCACGGCGCCGTAGCGCGGGTTCAGCATCATCCGCTTGTTGTCCCACAGCGTCCGCACGAGCCCGCGGTGCCACCGGTTCCGCTGGCGGTTCAGGACCTTGAGGGATTCCGGCACCTCGGTCCAGCAGACGGGGTCGGGCACGAAGACGATCCGGTACTTCCTCTTCCTGCTGCGCATGTACTCGTGGAGGCGCACGACCAGCTCGAGGTCCTCGGTGTCCGTGTACCGCGAGTAGCCGCCGACCTCGACGACCTCCTGCTTGCGGTAGATCCCGAACGCGCCGGAGATGATCAGGAGGGACTGCAGGACGCTCCACCCGACGCGCCCCGTCAGGAACGCCCGCAGGTACTCGACGACCTGGAAGATCGGGATCGGCCGGTCGGGGAGCTCGATCTTCACGACTCGCCCTTCCCGCACCTCGCACCCGTTGACGATCCGGACGATCCCGCCCGCCGCCACGGTCTCCTCGGGCCGCTCCATGAACGGCTTGACCACGCGGAGGAGCGCGTTGTCCTCGATGATCGAGTCCGCGTCGATCGAGCAGAACAGCGGGTACTTGCTGAGGTTGATCCCCGCGTTCAGCGCGTCCGACTTCCCGCCCTTGTCCTTGTCCACGACGAGCAGGTTCGCGTGCGCGAGCGAGCCGTAGACGGCGCGCACGGCCTCGGTCGGGATCGACCGCTTGTACACCCGGTCCATCCGCCGGAGCTCGAACGCCTCGACGAGCCGCCGGAGCGTGCGGTCGGTCGAGCCGTCGTTGACGACGATGATCTCGAACTCCCCGTAGTTGACCATCATCAGCGACCGCACGGTGTCGACGATCGTCTTCTCCTCGTTGTGCGCGGCGACGAGGACCGAGATCGGCCAGGTCATCTCCGACTGCATGATCTGTCGGTAGTCCGAGAAGAAGGTCCTCCGGACGAACCGGAGCACCTCGGCAAGCGACACGAGGAACAGCCCGAGGTAGATGCTGTTCAGGATCAGGAAGTAGACGAGAACGAAGACGTTGAACGCGACGACCGCCTCGGTGAGCCAGCCGACCCAGCTCATTGCGCGCCTCCTCCCGGCGTCGCGGCGATCCCGAGCAGCGCCGCCAGCGCCTCGCGGACCCTCGAGTCCGGGTGCGTCTCCTGCAGCTCTCGGAGGCGGCCGACCTGGCCGACCCGCACGAAGCGGCGCACGAGGGACTCCGCGGCCTCGCGCTCGGGCCCGACGGGGCGCCCCAGGACGTCCACCTGCCGGTCCAGCTCCCCCGACTCCTGAAGCATGAGCACCGCCTGGTGCCGGGCGTAGACGTCCCGGTCGTCGAGCATCCGGTCGAGCGCTTCGATCCCCTTGGGACCGATCAGGCGGAGCGCCTCGGCCGCGTTCGCCCTCACCCACCACTCGCGGTCCCGCAGGGCGCCGCACAGCGCCTGCGCCGCCGCGGCGTGCCGGATCCGGCCGAGCCCCTTCGCGGCCACCGCCCGCACGGGCCACTCCGGATCCGCGAGCGCCTTCTCGAGGCTCGCGCTCGAGTCGGGGCTCCCGATGGCGCCGAGAGCGTGGCACGCCCTCGCGCGGACGTCGCGGTCCGGGTCCGCGAGACGCCCCTCGAGCCACGAAACGGCCTCGAGGCTGCGGATCCGCGCGAGGATGTCGAGCGAGGCGAGCCTCGCGCTCCGGTTCATCTCCGGGTACTCGTCCATCAGCTCGCGAACGACGTCGTGCCGCATGCCGGCGAGGATGTCGGCGATCCGGATCGTCGACCAGCGGTTCGGCTCGCGGAGCGCCTGCACGAGGGGAGCGACGGCGGCCCGGCCCCCGACGGCGCCGAGCGCCTTCGCGGCGCGGATGCGCACCTCGGGGAACTCGTCCCCGAGCGCGCCGACGAGCCTGTGGATCGCGCGCGACGCGCCGGCGATCCCGAGCTTCTCCGCGCAGTCGGCGCGCCTCCACCACCGCCGGCTCGCGAGCCCCCGCATCCAGCGGTCCACGAACCCGAGCTCGTCGAGGGCGCGCCCGAGCCGCTCCCGCTCGACGCCGCGGACCCGCTGCGAGTGGTCGAGGAGGATCTCCTCGACGACCACGCGGTCCCGCCTGCGCAGGACGCCGCCGACCGCGGGCCGGACCGAAGGGTCGTCGCGGTGCGCCCAGGCCAGGATCGGGGGCTCGAGCGCGCGCCTGCGGGAGCGCCGCCAGGCGTCCCGGCTCTCCCTCCAGGCCTTGTTCGCGACGATCACGCCCGTGAGGGCCAGGAAGACCCCGCCGATCGCCAGGATCGCGTAGGCAAGGACGGCGTACATCAGGCCGCCCTCCCGTTCCGCTTCAGGGGCTTCCTCACGCGCGTCAGGAGCTCGCGCGCGTTGAAAGGCTTCACGACGTAGTCGTCCGCCCCCGCCTCCAGCCCGCGGACGATGTCCTCCTCCCGGTCCTTCATCGACACGATGACGACCGGAACGGACGCGAGCCTCGGCTCGGCCCGGACCATGCGGAGCACGTCGAACCCGTCGCGGTACGGCATCACGACGTCGGACACGATCAGGTCGGGCCGGAGCTTGACGGCCATCTCGAGGGCGTGGTCGCCGTCCCCGGCGACGAGGACCTCGTACCCCCTCTCCTGAAGGAGGGAAGCGACGAACCGGGCCGCCACCGGGTCGTCGTCCGCCACGAGAATTCGAGCGGGCTTCACCACGACGCTACCCTCCGATCCGCCAGCGGAGCCGGACGCCGCCCTGCCGGGCGCGGAACGTGTCCGTGCGCCCCTCCTCGCCCGGCGGACCCGGCTCGTCGCTGATGCCCGCGAAGGCGTAGTTGCTGACGCCGCCGTACGCCTCGAGCAGGAGCCCGTGCTCGAGCGGGAAGCCGACGTTCAGGAAGAGGGTCTCGAGGGGGTCGTTCGAGACCTCCATCGAGTCCTGCGTGTAGGACTGGATGCCGGCCTCCGCGACCGCCTCCCAGGTGTTCCGCCGGGCCCCCCAGCTCCCGGAGGCCCGCAGCCCCAGGATGTGCGCCGCGTACCTCGAGGGATCGAAGTAGCCCCGGTCCGCGTCCTCCGCGAAGTCGAACCAGCGGAAGACGTAGCCGGTCTCGAGCCGAACCGGCCGCGCGGGCCAGCGGTACCAGACGCCGGGCTCGAGGCCGCGCCTCGAGTTCCCGTCCGAGAGGTCCCAGTAGCTTCCGGACGCGGAGACGCGGAACCCCTTGCCGATCGGCCCGCCGGCGGACGCGGCGTACGCGTCGACGATCACGTCCGAATCCAGGATGTAGACCGAGTACCGGAGGGTGTCGCGCTGCGCGGAGACGCTCCCCGACCAGTCGCCTCCCAGCCCCCACGTCCAGCCGATCCCCCCGATGCCGTCGGTGCGCCGCAGCCCGTCGGTCTCCACGCTCCGATCGGCCCCCGCGCGCACCTCGAGCCGCTGCCTGCGCGCGATCCGCGCGCCGAGGGCGGCGTGGAACGAGTCGATGTGCCCGCTCGACGGGTCGTTCGCCATGTCGTAGCGCGCCGCGCCGAGGCGGAGGTCGAAGTTCCCGCCGAGGCCGATCCCCCCCTCGACGCGGTAGGTGTCCATCGTGTTGCCGTCGGAGTCGTACAGGTTGTCGTAGCCGACGAGGATCCAGGGCCCGAGGGCGCGGGACGCCGCGACGCCGAGCTCCCGGACCTCGGGATCGTTCGGGAAGCGCCGGGAGAGCTCCTCGGACGCCCTCGCCGCGCCCGCCGGGTCGCCGGCGGAGAGATCGAGGTGCGCGAGCCCGAGCCTCGCCTCCCTCGACTCCGGTTCGGCCTCGAGCGCGCGCTCGAACGCCGGGTACGCCTTCCGCGCGTTGGGGGACCAGGCCCAGGTCTGGGCGACACCGACGAGGGCCTCGACGTCGCCGGGGTCGCTCGCGAGGAGCCTCTCGTACTCCTCCCGCGCCGCCTCCTGCCTGCCGCTCCACGACAGGGTGCGCGCGAGCCCGAGCCTCGCCTCCCGGTCGCCCGGCTCCCGCGCGAGGAGCGCCCGGAACGCCTCGGCGGCCTCGCGATACCTGCGGCTCCACGAGAGCACCTTCGCGCGCTCGCGGGACGCGACCGGGTTCTCCGGGTCCGCGGCGAGCGCGCGGTCGTAGCGCGCGACCGCCTCGTCGAACTTCTTCTCCCACGAGAGGAGCGTCGCGGAGCGCACGAGCGCCCGGACGTTTCCCGGCTCCGACGCGAGCACGTCCTCGTAGAGCGCGAGCGCGCGCGTGTGATCCCCCGCATCGAACGCCCGGTCGGCCTCTTCCAGGGTGGCGGCGGCCGAAGGGAACGAGAGGGCGCAGAGCAGCAGGACCGAGAAGGCGAACCGCGACATCTGCGGTAGCCGCCCATGGAGATTCGCTGGCTTCATTCCGTCGTCCCTCCGGTCTGCACCTCGGCCATCGCCTTCCTCACCGCCCCGGCGCCGAGCTTGATCTCCCGCGTCCACTCCGGGCGCTCCCAGGCTTCCCAGACCCACGGCCGCGCCGCCCGGCCCACGGGGAGGAGGCCCCTCGCGGGGGCGGCGGCCCGCGACGGGTCGAGCACGAAGGCGTACATCCGGAACCCTTCGGTCTCGACCGTCCCGAACGGCGGCTCGCGCTTCTCCTCCTGGTGGACGACCCTTCGAGACGACGGGTCCCCCACGCTCAGGAGCCCCCACGGGATCCGGATCTCGATCGCGCCCGCCTCGACTCCGACGGCGACGTCGGCGCGGGTGTCGAAGTCGCGCGCCCCGGGATCCAGGCTCCCGAAGCGAAGCTCGCCGGGATTCGCGCGGACCGGAGGGAACCGCGTCCCGTCGCGGCCGAACCTCTCGCGGTTGGTCTCGAGGAGGAGCGGCGCGAAGCGTCCCGACGGCTCGAGCGGGGACGCGACCGGTCCCGCGTCGCGCCTCCGGAACGGCTCGTAGGGCTCGCTCACCGTGACCGCGCTCCGTCCCGGCCCGCCGATCTCGACGAGGAACTCCACTCCGGTCGGCGTCGTGGCCGGGCCCGGCGGCGGCAGGCTCCTCTCGCCGCGCCGGGCGTCGTAGGTGTCGATCGCGATCCGGTAGGCGACCCGCGACCAGTCGGGCGGCCCGGAGCCTCCGCCCGTCCTGACGAGAAGGTACACGTACCCCGCGTCCGAGGCGACCGAGAGATCGCGGAGGTCGCTCCAGCCGTCGCCGGTCCGCCCGTCCTCCGCCGACGCGACGACGAGGCCGCGACCCCATTCGGCCGGATCGCCGTCGACCCGGACCGGGCTCCTCGGGCGGTTGGCGACGAGGCCGTACGACTGCTCGGGGCTCTCGGCGTTGAACCAGAGGCGGCGCCTCTCGGCAGGAGACTCGAGCGGGGCGACCGACCAGGTCGACTTGAACCACTCGTCCTGGAGCTCGAACACGATCCCGCCGGCCATGCCCGCGTCCCGGATCGCGCGGAGCATCCGGGCGACGATCTCCCCCTGGCGGCGCTCGTCGTGGCCGCCGTGGTGCCACCCCTCGGGCTGCGCGTGCGCGATCCCCCGGCTCGTCGAGACGCCGAACTCGGCGATCAGGACCGGCTGGTCGCCGTGGAGGGCCTTGAGCTCCCGGAGGTAGCCCGCGTACCGGCTGGGCCCCTCGGCGTCCCGCGCCCCGTCGTAGCGCGGGTCCAGGTTGAGGAAGTCGGGGAAGTTCGGGTACACGTGGTACGCCGCGAAGAAGCCGGCCTCCATCGCCGGCGTGGCGCGGATCTTCGTCGCGTCCAGCGAGACCGCGTCGTCCTCCCACGCGCGGTCGCGGAGCTTCTCGACGACCGGCCTCCCGAGCTTCCGGCGGATCGCGTCCTCCTCCGCGCGCCGCGACTCGGTCGGGTGATCGAGCGGGTCGAGCGTCGGCCAGTTCGCGAACGTCAGCGGGTGGAGCGCGAGGTACCGCCTCGCCTCGTAGCCGGCGGCGAAATCGCAGGCCCGGGCCACGACGCACTCCATCGCGCGGCCGCCGGACGCCTCGAGCCAGGCCCCTTTCCAGGACGTCTCCTCGGGACGGGACGCGTCGTAGTCCTCGACGGCGAACGGCTCCCACTCGCGCCCGATGATGTACGCCAGGAGGCTCCCCGAAGCGTCGGCGGAGAACGCCCCCGAGGCGTGGCCCGGGCGGGGCGCCAGCACGAGGTCGCCGTGGACCGCGTCGATCACCCGGGCGATCTCGGACTCGAAGTCCCGGACGAAGCCCTCGTCGGAGAAGTCGTTCCCCGGGGGAAGCTCGGTCCAGACCCCCTGGATCAGCCACAGCCTCCGCGCCCCGGCCGACGCGTTCCGCTCGGCGAGCGCGCGGTAGAAGGCGGGCGGAAGCAGGGTGTAGACGCGGACGGCGTTCGCGCCGAGCCCGGAGATCTCGTCGAGCCAGGCGCGCCAGGTCTCGACGTCCTCGGGAAACTCCGTCGGGTGCCGGCCCGGAAGGGCCGCTCCGAGGTTGATCCCGGCGACGAAGAGGCGCTCCCAGGAGCCCCCCTTCCCCCGGACCTCGAGGAAGCCGCGGCCGGCGCGCGCGGGGACGCGAAGCGGCTGCCCCCGCTCGGCGTCGGGCTTGAGACGCAGCTCCCCCGGGCCGCCGCGGAGCGCCAGGAGCGCGACGAGGCCCGAGGCCGCGTCGAGATCGGCCGGCGCGCTCGCCAGGATCCGTCGCGCTGCGCCGATCGCGGAGTCGATCGTCGCCTCGCCGGCGCCGGCCCGGCGCCCGGCGAGCACGAGCCCCCGGAGCGCGTCGTCGTTCCCGGGCTCGGTCTCCAGCACCTTCCGGAACCGGGAGGCGGCCTCGTCGGGCGTTCCCAGCTGGACCTCGGCGTAGCCCAGCCCCACGCGCGCGGGGCTCGAACCGGGGGACCGCCGGGCCTCCTCGGCGAAGGCGTCGCGGGCGCCCGCGAAATCGCCCGACCGGTAGAGGCACCACCCGAGGCGCACGCGCGCGTCGCCGTCGGCCGGGCTCGCGGCGAGGTGTCGCTCCAGGAGATGGGCCGCCCGGACGAAGTCCCCGTCCCGGAACGCCAGCTCGGCGGCCTCTCGATCGGGAAACGGAGCCGCGGCCAGCGCCGCGGCCGCGCACAGGACGGCGACCGCCCGTCGGGCTCGGCGACCGAGGCGACGGCGCGCCATGGCAGATTTGTAAATACACCTAGGCACGTCGCAAATATATGTTTGGGGTGCGATTTGGCAACGGGCCCCCACTCCCGGAGGCTTGCTCGGCGCCCGCCCTCTGACGATATTGTCATCGCCTCCGCGAGGTGTCCGATCGGATGGAGTCCGGGAAGCTGGAGGACTGGGTCGCGCTCGGCCTGCTCCCGGGGCTCGGCTCCGCGAACGTGCGGAGGGCGGTCGCCCTCTTCGGTGACCCGGGAGAGGTCGCGCACCGGGTTCCCGTCGCGGAGCTTCGAGCCGCTCTCGGGATCCGCGACCGGGCCGCGTCCGCGGTGGCGGCGATCCGGCCGGCCCTCCGGAGGATGGCGGAGAGCGAGGTCCGCCGCGCCGAGGAGCGCGGGATCGCGATCGTCACACCCCTCGATCGCCGCTTCCCGGCGGCTCTCGCCGAGATCCCGGACCCCCCGCCCGTTCTGTACATGCGGGGGCGCCTCGACGAGGGGGTCGCGCGCGTCGCGGTCGTCGGGTCCCGGCGGGCCAGCGCCTACGGGAGGCGGGTGGCGGCCGGGCTGGCGGCGGGGCTCGCGGCCCGCGGCGTCGAGGTCGTCTCCGGGGGCGCCAGGGGGATCGACACGTGCGCTCATCGGGGCGCCCTCGAGGGAGAGGGCCGGACCGTGGCGGTGCTCGGCTCCGGCTTCCTCGACCCGTATCCGCCGGAGAACGCGCCGCTGTTCGAGGAGATCGCCGGGCGCGGCGCCCTGGTCGGAGAGTTTCCTCTCGACACGCCCCCCAGGGCCGAGAACTTTCCGCGCAGGAACCGGCTTCTCTCGGGGCTCTCGGCTGCGGTGGTCGTGGTCGAGGCGGCGCTCCGGTCGGGCTCCCTGACGACCGCGGCGCACGCGCTCGACCAGGGGCGCGAGGTCATGGCCGTTCCCGGTCCCGTCTCCTCGGACCAGTCGGCCGGATGCCACCGGCTGATCCAGCAGGGGGCGAGGCTGGTGCAACGGGTGGAGGACGTGATCGAGGAGCTTTCCCCGATGTACAGGTCCGCGATCGGCGCCCCGCCCCGGGACCCCTCGACCCCGGGGGACGACGCCGTCCCCCGGGGGCTGACCCCGGACGAGGAGGCGATCCTGACCCTTCTCAGGGAAGACCCGGAGCCGGTCCACCTCGAGGGAATCGTCGAGTCGGCGCCCTTCGGCGTGGCCCGGGTCCAGGCGGCCCTGTTCGGGCTCGAGGTGCGGTCCGCGGTTGAACAATTGCCTGGGGGGTACTATCTTGCCCGCTCCGGAAAATGAGCCGTCGAAGGTCCGATTTCGCGGCGGCGGAGGTGTGAGACGGGGATGGGTCGCGCCCTGGTGATCGTCGAGTCGCCCGCCAAGGCCAAGACGATCAACAAGTTCCTGGGCAGGGGCTTCACGGTGAAGGCCTCGATGGGACACGTCCGCGACCTGCCCAAGAGAAGCCTCGGGGTCGACGAGACGACGTTCGCGCCGACCTACCAGGTGCTTCCCGAGAAGAAGAAGACCCTGGCCGAGCTCAAGATCGCCGCCCGCTCGGCGAGCGCCGTCTACCTCGCCTCCGACCCCGTCCGCGAGGGGGAAGCGATCTGCTGGCACCTCCACGAGGAGCTGCGCGGGGAGACCCAAGT
Organism: uncultured Acidobacteriota bacterium; assembly: GCA_964590285.1. Taxonomy (GTDB): domain Bacteria; phylum Acidobacteriota; class Polarisedimenticolia; order Polarisedimenticolales; family JAIQFR01; genus CALMJU01. The sequence continues at coordinate 12,672 of CAZPWK010000059.1, forward strand.
CCCCTTC
>CAZPWK010000060.1:0-12646 GCA_964590285.1 uncultured Acidobacteriota bacterium
GGGCCGGCGCCCAGTCGAAGGAAAAAGGAGAGATGCAATGAGCAGGTTCGTCAAGATCGCCGTCGTCGTTGCCGTGATCGCCGTGATCGCGATGGGGTCGCTCGCCTTCGCCAAGAAGCCGCCGGTTCCCCCGCCGCCGCCGGATGACGGCACGTGCTACTACCCGACGTGCCTGGTGAAGGGCGTCGCGTGTCCCGACGTCTGGGATCCGGTCCTGTGCGCGGACGGCGTGATCTACAGCAACCTTTGCTACGCCTCGATTTCCTGCGCCCCGGGACCCTGCTGCGAGATCGGCGGGATGGCCTACTAGCTCCCTGGCGCGTGCCGGGGGCGCGGGCCCCCGGCACGCCCTGAATTTCGCTGTTTTCGCCTTCCCTCGCCCTGCGGTCGCAGGGTCCGCAATCCCTCGTTCGTCTTGTCGCCGCGCGCTCGCGATCCCTTGAAGGGAAAGGGGAGACGGGCTAGACTGTCCGTTTGCGAATCGGGAAACCGGAACAAGAACGGTCCGGTCCATCTTCCCGCATTCGAGGAGAAAAGGATGAACAGAATCGTCAAGATTGCCGTCGTCTTCGCCCTGGTCGCCGTCGTCGCGACGGGCTCGCTCGCCTTCGCGAAGAAGACGAACCCCGGCGCTTGCCGGCCGGACCTGATCTGCCCCGACATCTTCGACCCGGTGATCTGCGCGGACGGCCTCATCTACAGCAACTTCTGCCAGGCGCAGCGCGAGTGCGCCCCGACGCCCTGCGTCGCCTACGACTGGGAGATCTGATCTCCGCCCGCCGCGAGCGCCGGGGGCTCGGCCCCCGGCGCCGGGCGCGGCCCGAAGCTTCCCGCCCCCCGCCGACGTTCCGCGATCGCGAAGCCCCTTGAAAACGGAAGGGGAGCGCCGTAAACCCGACGAGGGGATCTTCGGCATGCGGTCGCGACGCGGCGCGTCGTGCCCGGGAAAAGGAGAACGGGATGGGCAGGTTCGTGAAGATCGCCGTCGTGTTCGCCGCGATCGCCGTCGTCGTGGCCGGCTCGATGGCCCTCACCATGGCGTCGGGGCCCGCCGACTGCCCGACGAAGCAGCGGGTCTGCCCGAGACTCTACGACCCGGTCGTCTGCGCGGACGGCGTCCGGTACGACAACATTTGCTTCGCGGTCGTCGCCTGCGCGCCGATGCCCTGCGTCCCCGTCGAGTGGTAGACGGGTCGTAGGGGGCTTCCGCCGGGAGGCCGCCGGCCCCCCCTCAGTCCGTCCGGGCGGACCTCGCCAGCACCCGGTCCACCGCGTCGCGCACCTCGGTTGCGAGCGCGCGGGCCCGGGCGAGGAGCTTTCCCTGCTCCTCGAGGAGGCCCTTCGCGACCGAGCGATCGGTCAGTCCCGGCACGTTGATCCGGACGTTCAGCGAGGCGCCCTCCGCGGCGGCGAGGGCGCACGCCCCCGCGACGCCCGCGTCCGAGACGGAGTTCGGGTTCCCGTCGCTCGCGACGACGAGAGCCAGCTCCAAGGCGCGCGCGGAGCGATCGAGCACCTCGAGCGGCACGCGCGCGGCGCCCTGGTTGGCCTCCTCGACGGCGCGCGCACGCGCCGCCTGCTCCTCGGCGGTCTTCTTCGGGAGGCGCATCGCGGCGAGCACCCGGTTGAACGCCTCGGTGTCGCGGTCGACGGCGTCCAGGAACCAGTCCTTGAGCCGCTGGGCCTCCACCCCGACGTCCCGCATCGCGGGGCGAGCGGACTCCATTCCCGACTTCGACCAGGTCAGGGCGGCGACCATGCTCGACAGCGCGGCCGACAGCGAGCCCGCGAGCGCGGCGACGCTCCCGCCCCCGGGCGCGGGAGAGTCGCTCGACAGCTCGTCGGCGAACTCGGTCAGACGCATCGCCTTGAGGCCCCTCGGCGCTCCGCGGTAGCGGTACTCGATGATCTTCTGCCCCGCGTCGAACGGGGCGAGCTCCGCGAGGCCGAGCGAGAGGATCGCCGCGTGGACCCGCTCCTTCTCGGGGACCCCGGTCGTCTTCCCCTGCTTCGCGAGGTAGTGGTCGCCGGCCGCCAGGATCGCGTCGAGCGGGATCAGCCCCACGAGCTCGCTCCCGGTGACCCGGAGCCCCCGCTTGGCCGCCTCCTCGCGCGCGGCGTCGAAGGCCTCGTGGATCGGCGTGACCTTGTAGTTCGTGAAGTTGATGGAGATCTGGGCGCGGCCGTACTCCTCGATGTACCAGCCGACCGCGCGGCACTCCCGGAACCGGCCGGGGACGCTGATCGTCTTGCCGTCGGCGTCCTTCACGATCTTCCCGTCGGGGCCCCGCTTCGGCTTTCCGGCCTCGCGGAGCTCCTGCGCGATCGCGTGCGCGAGCTTCTTGTCCCGCGTGTTCAGGTTGAAGTTGTAGGCGATCAGGAACTCGCGCGCGCCGATCACGGTGGCCCCGGCCTTCTCGTGGAAGACCGCGGGGCCGAAGTCGGGGGCGAACGCGGGGTCCTTCATCTTCTCCGGGAGCGCCTCGTACTCGCCCTTCCGGACGTCGGCGAGCGAGCGGCGCTCCGGCCTCGAGGCCGCGGCCTCGTAGAGGTACACGGGGATGCCGAGCTCCTCGCCGACCCGCTTCCCGAGCCTGCGGGCGATCTCGACGCAGTCCTCCATCGTCGCGCCCTGGACGGGGACGAAGGGGCAGACGTCGGTCGCGCCCATCCGCGGGTGCTCCCCCGAGTGCTTCGACATGTCGATCGTCTGCGCGGCGCGCCGGATCGCCCGGAAGGCCGCCTCCTCGACCGCCTCGGGGGGGCCGAGGAAGGTCACGACCGTCCGGTTCGTGGCCGCGCCGGGATCCACGTCGAGCAGCAGGGCCCCTTCCGTCCCGGAGATCTCCGCGGCGATCGCGTCGATGACCGCTCGGTCCCTGCCTTCGCTGAAGTTGGGCACGCATTCGATCAGTTTCATGGAGTTCTCCGGTCGAGAGTCCGAACGCGGGATGATAGCGCGCCCCCGTGGGACGCCGAAAGGGGAGGCGGCCCCGCGAGCGGCTTATCGGGCTTCCGGTCCGCCCGCCGCCCGCTCCTCCTCGATTCTTTCGGCGAGCGTCTTCCTCCTCGCCAGGATCGCCGCGATCTGCCCCTGGGTGAGGAGCCCGTCCAGGGCCGCGCGGATCGCCGGATCCGTGGGCGCCGCCAGCCGTTCGGCGAAGCCGGCCGGTACCGGGAGGCGCTCCTTCCGGCCGATCGGGAGCTCCTTCCGCAGGCGGAACGACCGCGAGTGATCCACGAGATGGACCCTCGTTCCCGGCTCGACGATCAGAAGGTTGCGCTGGTTCCGGTCCACGTTGTAGATCAGGGCGTCGAAGGCCTTCATGAGCGCCGCGGCCTCCCGGAACCGCGCGGTATCCCCGAGCGGCAGCGCCTTCTCCACCCGGTCGCGCTCGCTGAAGGCGCCCTCGATCCAGGTCTGGAGCGAGCCCGCGCGCTTTCCGATCGTCCGGATCACCGTCGGCGGCACGAGACCGAGGCCGATCAGCCGGTCGAGGCGGTACGCCGCCACCTCGTGCTGCCAGCGGTCGGAGAAGTACGTGTCCGGGCGCCGCGTCGCGCCGGTGTTCGCGCGCGCGTACTCCTCCTCCACGTCCTTGAAGATCGCGCGCCCCACCCGGTCGCCGAGCCTCAGGGTCACGCGGAGCGGCCGCGTGATCCCGTCCCCGAGCTCCTCGCTCTCGACGACCTGCGCCTCGAGGAGGAAGCGCTCCTCCGCGGCGTCCTGGCCCGCCCCCCAGGGGGCCGCCTGGCCGGCGGCCGGCTGCCTTCCGTGGGCGAGCCAGGCCGCCGCCGAGACCGCGAGAAGGGCGGCCGCGGCCCGGACGCCCCGGGGGAATCGCGGGCCGGCCCTTCGGGGGAGACCCGGCGGTGGGATAATCCCCGCCGGAGCTGCTGTCGTTCCCATTCGACGGGAGGCGGTCATCGTCCAGGACCTCTCGAGGGCCGCGCCGGGGCGCGCGGGCGCGGCGCACGGCGGAGCGTACCCCGTTTCGGGCCGGAGCGCCCCGCCGGCATCGTACCCCCGTTTGCTGGCCCTCCTCTCGCTCCGCCCGGGAGAGGGGGCGCGCGCGGTTCTCGCCTTCCTCTACCTGTTCCTGGTCATCGCCTCCTACCTGCTCGTCAAGGCGATCCGGAACGCCCTGTTCATCAGCGAGTTCGGCGCGCTCAAGCTGCCGTACGTCATGCTCGGGATCGCGGTGCTCACCGGGGTCCTCGTGTCGGTCTACATCCGGCTCGCCCGCAGGATCCCGGCGGAGCGGCTGACCGTCCACACGCTGCTGTTCTTCGCCGGGAACGTGCTGATCTTCTGGTGGCTCGCGGCGGCCGGGTGGAAGTGGCTCTGCCCGATCCTCTACGTCTGGTCGGGCGTGTTCGGCGTGATCGCGACGACGCAGGTCTGGACGCTCGCGAACGATCTCTTCACGGTGCGCGAGGCGAAGCGGGTGTTCGGCGTCGTCGGGTCGGGGGGCATCCTGGGAGCGGCCGTCGGCGGCTCGGTGGCGTACCGCCTCGCGCCGGTGCTGGGAACCCCGAACCTGCTGCTCGTCGTGGCGGGCCTCCTGCTGGCGGCCGCGGCGACCGTCGTGTGGATGGTGCGCCTCCGCACCGCGCAGGCGCCGGCTTCGAAGACGGTTCCGCCCCCGAGGAACCTGCGGGAGAGCGTCCGCGTCATCTCGCGATCGGGCCACCTGAGGCTCCTCGCGGGGCTGGTCTTCGTCACGGCCCTCGCCACGACGACGGTGGACTTCCAGTTCAACGTCGTGGCCGCCGACGCGATCTCGGACCGGGACGCCCTGACCGCCTTCTTCGGGGCGGTCTACGGCGGCACGTCGGTGCTCGCGTTCCTCGTCCAGATCGCGATGACCAGCCGGTTCCTCGCGAGCGTGGGGGTCGGGGCTTCCCTTCTCCTGCTGCCGCTGTCGCTGCTCTCGGGGACCTCGGCCCTGGTCCTGACGAAGGCGGTGTGGGCGGGCGTCCTGCTCAAGGGGAGCGACGGCGCGCTGAAGCATTCCCTCGACCGCTCCTGCCGGGAGCTGATGTACCTTCCGGTCTCGCCGCATGTCAAGGTGCAGACGAAGTCCACGATCGACACGGTGCTCGACCGCGCGGGCGACGGGACGGCCGGGGCGGTTCAGCTCGCCCTCGTCGAGGGGTTCGGTTTCGGTCTTTCGACCTCGCTCGCGGTGAACCTGGGCGTGGTCGCGGTCTGGATCGCGATGGCGGTCCGCCTGAGGCGGCGCTACGTGGACGAGCTTCGGAAGGCGCTCGGCGACCCCCGGTCGCGACCGGGGGCAGTCGCCGCGCTCGCCGAGGACGCCGACGCGCGGCGGACGGTCGAGCGGGTCCTCGAGCGGGGGAGCGACTCGGAGCGGCTGGCCGCGCTCGAGTGGGCCGCGTCGGCGGGGGCGCCGCTCGACGATCGGCTCCTCCTGAAGCTGGCGCACGGGGAGGGCTCCCCCTCGGTCCGCCGGGCCGCGCTCGCCGCCCTCCTCCGCGGCTCCGACGCCGGCCTCCCGACGGAAGCGCTCGCGCCCCTCGAGGAGGAGGGGCAGGCGGCGCTCGTCGCGGCCATCGACGTCGTCGTCGAAGAGGACCGATCGAGGGTCGTGGAGCGCTTCGAGGCCCTCGCGGGGCGCACGGACGAGGCGGCCCGCCTGCCGCTCCTCGCCTTCGCGGTGCGCCGCCTCGGACCGGAGTTCGAGCCGTTCGCGGAGCGGATGTTCGACGCGATCCTCGGGCGCGACGCCCCGCCGCGGACCCGGCGGGCGGCGGTCGCCTCCCTCGGCCTCCTTCCCGACGGCTCGAAGCTGCTCGCGCGCATCGGACGTCTCCTGGAGGACGAGGACCCGGAGACGGCCGCCGCGGCGGCGAGGGTGGCGGCGAGTCGCGCTCGCGCCGACCTCCTGCCGGCGCTGGTCTCCCTGCTCGGCCGGCCCCGGGTCCGGGCGGCGGCGCGGCAGGCGATCGTCTCGTTCGGGGCCGAGGCCGCCGCCATCGCGGCGGAGGCGCTCCACGATCCGTCCACGCCGGACGCCGTCCGGCGCCGCATCCCGGGGATTCTCCCGGAGATCGCGACGCCGCGGGCGGTCGAGGCTCTCGTCCGGGGGCTCCACCATTCCGACCCGGCCACCGCCGACCGCTGTCTCGCCGCCCTCGGCGCGATCCGGCGCCTCGACCCGGGCTTCTCGCCGGTGCGTGGGGGAGCGCTCGCGGAGGAGACGATCGCGATGGCCGAGCGCGCGGGGGACGCGCTCCGGGCGCGCCGGTCGCTGGCGCGGGCCGGCGGCCCGGACGAGGAGGCCCTCGGGCCTCTCCTCGGCGCCCTCGACGCGGAGGCGCGGCGCTCGCTCGACGCCGTCTTCGGACTCCTCGCCCTCGAGCACGATCCGGGGGACATGGCGAGGATCGGCCGGGCGGTCCGCGACGGGTCTCCTGCCGAGGCGTCCACGGCGTTCGAGCTCCTCGCGAACGTCCTCCCCCGCCCGCTCGAGAAGAGGCTCCTCGGGGTCCTGGAGGAGGGGCGGACGTCCTCGGGCGGGGCCCGGGGCGGGGCGCGGCCCGACGTTCCCGCCGCGCTCGCGGCCCTCGCGCGCGGGCCGGATCCGTGGGTGGCTGCCGCGGCGCTCCACGCTGCGAGGCGGATCGGGACGGCCGGCATGGCGGAAGCGGCCCGCGCGGCGCTCGAGTCCGGCGATCCCGCGGTGCGCGAGGAGGCGGAGGCGCTGCTGCGGGCGGGGCCGGCGGAGGGAAGGGACATGGGAGATCGGTCGGGCGAACCCGAGAGGATGACCCGTGTGGAGAGGGCGATCGCGCTCCGCGGCTCGGACGCCTTCCGCTCGGTGCCGATGGACCAGCTGGTCCACGTCGCGGCCGTGGCGCGGGAGGAGCGGTACGCGGCGGGAGACGTCCTGTTCCGGGAGGGAGAACCTCCGGGCGGGCTGTTCGTAGTCCTGGAAGGCGTCGTCCGGCTCGCCCGCGGCGGGGTCGCCGCGGGGGAGGCGGGCGCGGGGGAGACCCTCGGCACCTGGTCGCTCTTCGACGACCATCCCCGCCGGGCGACCGCCGCCGCCGCGACCTCCGCGAGGGTGCTCGTGCTGGACCGCGAAGCGTTCTTCGACGTTCTTTCCGAAAGGATCGAGATCGTGCGGAGCCTGTTCCGGGATCTGGCGCGAAGGCTGGCGGAGCCGGCCGTGGCTTCCGGCGGGGAGGGACGATGACGACGACCGACGCGACCGTCCTGCTCCTCGACGACGAGCCGATGGTCACGCGCTCGCTCGAGTCGCTCCTGCGGATGGAGACCTCGTGGACGGTCCTGTCGTTCAACCGCACGGAGGAAGCGATCGCGGCGGTCCACGAGAGGACCGTGGATGCGGTCGTCGCCGACTTCCTGATGCCGCGAACGGACGGTCTCGAGTTCCTGCGCCGGGTCAAGGAGCGCGACCCGCTCGCGAGCCGCATCCTGCTGACCGGCTACGCGGACAAGCAGAACGCGATCCGCTCGATCAACGAGGTGGGGCTCTACCAGTACGTCGAGAAGCCCTGGGACAACGACGCGATGCTCCTCCTCGTCCGGAACGCCGTCGAGAGGACCCGCATCCTCCGGCGCGTCGAGGAGCTGGTCCGCACGCTCGCGGAGAGGGATCGGTCGCTCGAGAGCCTGCGGTCGAGCCTCCTCAAGGCGTTCGTGTGATGGCCGCCCCGCTCCCGCCCGAGGTCCTCGCGGCGCTCGGGCGGATGTTCGAGGAGAACCCGGACGCGATCCGCCTCGTCGGGCCCGACGGCGCGGCGATCCTGAGGAACCCCGCCGCGCGGGCCCTTCCGGCGGAGGGTCTGGGCCATCTCTGCGATCCCGCGCGCCGCGGCGCCGATCCGTCCTGCCCCTCGTGCGCCGTCGCCCGCGCGTTCCGGGAGGGGCTGCACCGGCGCTGGCACGTCGTCGTCCCGGGAGGAGAGGAGAGCGGCCCGCCGAGATACTGGGAGGTCACGATCTGCCCGGTTCCGGGCGACGCGGGGGAGATCTCCGCCGTCGTCGAGATCCTCCGCGACGCGACCGTCACGCTCAGCCTCGAGCAGCACCTGATCCGGACCGCGGAATCCCAGGAGGACGAGATCCGGCGCCGGTCGCTCGAGGCGGGCCAGCTCCTCGAGGCGGCGGAGTCGCTGCGGTCCCAGCTCGGAACGCTCCAGGATTCCCAGGCGGAGATCGTGTGCCGGGACCGCCTGGTCGCGCTGGGTCTTCTCGTCGCGGGGCTCGCGCACGAGATCCGCACGCCGCTGGGCGCGGTGCTGTCGAGCGCGGACCTCCTGGTCCGCCAGGTCGCCCGGCTGCGCGAGGCGCTCCCGTCGGAGGGGGAAGGGGAGGCCGCGAGACGGCTCCTCGAAGGCGCGCGGTCGAGCGCGGAGATCGTCGCCGAGGGGGCCCGACGCATCCGGACGGTCTTCCGCTCGCTCCAGGTCTTCTCCCGCGTGGACGAGGCGCCGCGCAAGGAGGTGGACCTCCACGAGAGCCTCGATTCGACGCTCGAGGTGCTCCGCCACCGCATCGAGGGGGGGGTGCGAGTCGTCCGCGACTACGGGGATCTCCCCCCCGTGACCTGCCGGCCGGACGCCTTGAACCAGGTCTTCCTGAACCTCCTGGTCAACGCGGTCCAGGCGGTCCCCGACGGCGGGGAGATCCGGATCCGCACCCGCTCCGCGGAGGGGGGCGTCGAGGTCGAGGTCGCGGACGACGGCGTGGGGATCCCGCCCGAGGTCCTTCCGAGGATCTTCGACCTGGGCTTCTCGACCCGCGGCCCGGGGAGGGGGATGGGGATCGGCCTCGCGCTGTGCCGCTGGATCGTCGAGGAGCATTCGGGCAGGATCGAGGTGCGGAGCGAGCCGGGGAAGGGGACGTCGGTCGTCGTCCTGCTGCCCGCGCTCCCGCCGGAGAAGGGATGAGATCTCGGTTCCGGCTCCTCGCCGCGCTGGTCGTCCTGGGTGCCTTCCGGGCCGTTCCCTGCGAGGAGCCGGTGTGCGACCGCGTCGTCGCGGTCGGGGACCTGCACGGGGGACTCGACGCCTTCCTCGGGATCCTCGGCGAGGCGGGCCTGATCGATGCGGCCGGCGCCTGGTCCGATCCGAGGGCCTGCCTGATCCAGCTCGGCGACGTCGCCGATCGCGGGGGGAGGCCGCGGGCGATCTACGAGCGGATCCTGGATTGGCAGCGGCAGGCTCCCGGCCGGGTCGAGATGCTCCTCGGGAACCACGAGGTCATGAACGTCGTCGGCGATCTTCGCTACACCGACCGGGAGGAGTTCGAGGCCTTCGCCGCGGAGGAGACCGTCGAGGAGCGCGCGGCCGGCTTCGAGGCCTTCCTGCGGAGCGGCGCCTCGGTCGGGGACCCCGAGGAGGACCGCCGCGAGTTCGACGCGCGGCATCCCCCGGGCTGGTTCGCGCACCGGCGCGCGTTCTCCCCGGACGGGCGCTACGGCGCCTGGCTCCTGGAGCGCCCGGCGATGAAGCTCGTCGACGGCACGCTCTACGTCCACGGGGGCGTCGACGAGGAGGTCGCGAGCGAGGGGGTCGAGGGGACGAACGCGCGGGTCGCGCGGGACGTGCGCGAGTACCTGCGGCTCAGGCGGCATCTCGTCGGGGCGGGAGTCCTCGGCGAGCTCGAGTCCTTCAGGGACTCGTTCTGGACGGTCCGGTCGCGGCTCCGGGAGGCGGAGCTCGCGGCGGCGGAAGGGGCCGGGCCCGAATGGATCGAGGACGCGCGGCGGTTCCTGGCTCTCGACGACGCGCTCCCGTTCTCCCGCTCGGGACCGCTCTGGAACCGGAGCCTCGCGGAGGACGACGACGAGACGTTGCGAGAGAAGGTCCCCTCGCTCCTCGCGCGCCTCGGCGCCGAGCGGGTCGTCGTCGGCCACACGACGCGGGAGGACGGACGGATCCGCGTCCGGGCGGAAGGCCGCGTGCTCCTCATCGACACGGGGGCGGGGCCGGCGTACGGCGGCCGGGTCTCGGCGCTCGAGGTGAGCTGGACGGGACGGGTCGAGGCCGTGTACCCGGGGAGCCGGGAGCTGCTCGAGCCCTGCTCGCTCCCGGACGAGGAGGTCGAGCGGTTCCTGCGGGAGGGGACCGTGGTCTCGTCGACCGAGATCGGCGCCGGGATCACCCGGCCGAAGCGCGTGCTCCTCGATCTGGGGGGAAGGACTCTCTCGGCGGCGTTCAAGACGGTGGACGTCCACGAGACGCGGCCGATCCGGATGGAGCGGAGCGGCATGACGTTCGAGTTCACCGACCGCTACGCGAACGAGCGCGCCGCGTATCTCCTCGACCGGACGCTCGGGATCGGCATGGTCGCGCCGGCGGTGATCCGGACGCTCGACGGGGTCGAGGGGGCGCTCGTCGCGTGGGTCTCGGACGCCATCTGCGAGAGGGATCGTGCGACCCCGGGCCTGTCCCCCGGCGAGATCCTCTCCCGCTCGAGGCAGCGCGACGTCATGGCGGTGTTCGACGCTCTGATCGCCAACGTCGACCGGAACCTCGGGAACCGACTGACGAGCCCGCTCGACGGGAAGCTTCACCTGATCGACCATTCCCGGAGCTTCCGCCTCGACCGCAAGCCGTCGAAGGAGTTCCTCGATTCGCCGTCGAGCCTCCCCCGGGCGCTTCACGACCGGCTGGCGACGCTCGACCGGAAGGCCCTGTCGGAGCGATTCGGAGGGCTCGTCACGAAACAGCAGGTGAAGGCGCTCCTGGCCCGCCGGGACGCGATCGTCGCGAAGGTCGAGAAGGACCGGAGGCTGCTCGGCGACGCGATGGTGTTCCACGAGTCGGCCCCGCCGATCGAGGAGGCGCGCTAGCCCCCGGGAAACCCTCCTGGCTGCAGGACTTAACGTTTATCGTAAAAAAATAGTTGACTAACATAAATTCGGGCGTATAGTCCCAGCATGGCGATCGAGGTGCGGCTCGACCTGATGCTCGCGCGACGGAAGCTCCGGTTGACGGAGCTGTCCGAGCGCGTGGGGATCGCGGTGACCAACCTGTCGCTCCTGAAGACGGGGAAGGTCAAGGCGATCCGCTTCTCGACGCTCGAGGCGCTGTGCCGGGAGCTCGGCTGCCAGCCGGGCGACCTTCTCGAGTTCGTCCCGGGGCGAGCCGGGACCGGCGGCGGCAGGAGGGAAGAGCCATGACCGACAACCGTTACGCGGCCGCGGGCTGGGCGGCGATCCTGAGCGCGGTCGGATCTCTCGCGATGCTTGGGCTGTCGTTCGCCTTCGACTTCGCGAAGCTCGCGCCGGGGCGGGGCCCGCGCATGCCCGTCCCCTGGAGCTCCGACCAGCTGGCCCTGGTCGTGGCGGTGGACGCGATCTCCTGGATCCTCGGCATCTACGCGCTGGTGCGCTTCCGGGACCTCCTCCGCGAGCGCTACGGCTTTCACGGGGTGGACCGGCTGATCTGGGTCGTCGTCGCCGCGGGGCTCCTCGCGGGGATCGCGTCGCACGCGCAGCGGTACACGATGAGCCAAGGGGCGTTCAGCCTCCCCCTGATGCTGGTCGTCGGGATCGTGCTCGGCGTGCTGAACGGCGTCATCGGGATCGTGTTCGCGACGAGGCTCCTCCGGGTCAACGGGAGCCTGAACGGGTACAAGAAGCCGCTCGCGTACGTCTACCTCGCCGGCTCGATCTGCTTCCTGCTCGTGGTCACGGGCATCGTCGGGTTCGTGCTGCTGGTGGCCTGGAGCATCCTGCTGGGGCTCGCGTTCTTCCGGGGCGAGGAGCTCGAGGAACTCGAGGTCGTCTGACGGGAGGGGGTCATGAACGAGATGGCGGCCGTCCCGGGCGTGCTGGGTATCGCGTCGGCGCTCTGGGCCGCGATCGCGGGGTTCCGCATGGGAGCGTGGCTCTCGGCGCGGGGCGTGAAGGTCAACTGGTTCCTGTATCGGGCGACGATGCCCTGGTACGTCCATCGCTACCGGAAGATGACGACGGAGCTCGAGGGGCGCCCGGGGCCGCTCTTCGGCCAGTTCCTCGTCGCGATCGCTCTCTCGCTGTCTTTCGGCCTGGCGACGATCGTCGTGATCCTCGCCGGGCGGGCGTGAGGCGCGCGGCCGCGTCCGGCGTGCCGGGACCTGTGTCAGACTGAATCCCGATGAGAAGGGGAGCGACGCCTCCGAAGGGGGGCCTCGGCGCGCGCGCCGCCGCGTGGGCGATTCCCGCGGCGGTGGGGCTGGGCTCGTTCCTGCTGTTCGGGGTGCAGCCGATCGTCGGCAAGGCGATCCTGCCCCGGTTCGGCGGAACGGCTGCGGTGTGGACGACGTGCCTCCTCGTGTTCCAGGTCGGACTGCTCATCGGGTACGTGTACTCGCACCTTCTGGCGACGCGGGTGCCACTGCGTTGGCACGGGGCGATCCACGCGGCGCTGATCGTGGCGGCGTGCTTCGTGCCGATCCTCCCCGGCGCATCCTGGATGCCGAAGGGGGGGGAGGCGCTGGCGCCGCTGATCGTGCCGATGCTGGCCACCTCGGTGGGACCCCGGTACGTGGCGCTGGCGGCGAGCGGGACGCTGCTGCAGCACTGGTACTCGAAGATCCATCCCGGCCGCTCGCCGTATCCGCTGTACGCGGTGTCGAACGCGGGGTCGATGCTGGCGCTGGTTT
>CAZPWK010000061.1:0-12595 GCA_964590285.1 uncultured Acidobacteriota bacterium
ATCGACCCGTCGAGGTGCTGGTGCAACTCGACCTTGGGGATCGCCCGGATCTCGCGCTCCCGGGGGCGTCGTTTCGTCGGCACCGGGGCTCTCCCGTTCCCGCACGCGGCGCGTCCTTCGCCGCGGAGTATAATCGCGCCCTCCGCGAAGTTTCCGGCGAGGGCGCCCGGAACGGCGCGGGAGGCGCCGCGGGTCGGCGTTCAAGACATTCTAGGCGAAGAACTTCCCAGGCGAGCCGACGTCCCTGGCGCCCCACGGGTTCGGGCCGATGCCGTCCGAGAGACCGCCGCTCCGCCTGGTGCTGCTCTGGCACTTCCACCAGCCGGACTACCTGGACGCCGGGACCGGCGCCGCCTCGATGCCGTGGACGCGTCTGCACGCGCTCAAGGACTACGTGGACATCGCGCGCCACCTCGAGCGGCATCCGGGGGTCCGCGCGACGATCAACGTCGTCCCCTCGCTGCTCGACCAGCTCCGCTCCCTGGCGGACGGGAGCGCCCCGCCCGACCCGTTCCTCGCCGTGTCCGAGCGACCGGTGTCGAGCCTGTCGGCGGACGAGAGGCGCTTCGTCGTCGCTCAGTTCTTCTCGTTCAACCGGGACACGCTCGCCCGCGGCTTGCGGCGGGTCCACGAGCTCGCCGCGCTCCGCGGCGGCCACGGTCTGGAAGACCTCCCGATGTCGGTCGCGAACCGCTTCGACGAGGCCGCGATCCGGGACCTCGAGGTGCTCTTCCACCTCGTCTGGAGCGGGCCGGCGCTGCAGTCCGACCCCCGCGTCCGGGCCCTCCGGGAGAAGGGGCAGCGCTACACGGAGGAGGACAAGCAGCAGCTGCTCGGCGCCCAGCGGGAGTTCCTGCGCGGCGTCCTCCCGGCCTGGCGCCGGATCGCCGACGCCGGGAGCGTCGAGTTCTCCGTGACCCCCTACTACCACCCGATCCTGCCGCTGCTCTGCGACGTCGGCTCGGCGCGCGAGGCGCTCCCGGGCATCCGGCTCCCCGCGGCCGCCTTCGCGTGGCCGGAAGACGCCGAGATCCATCTGCGGGAGGGCCGGCGGGCGTTCGTCCGGGAGTTCGGGCGGGAAGCGGCGGGCGGATGGCCCTCCGAGGGCGCGGTCTCGGCGCCGGCCCTCAGGCTCCTCGGGGAGGCGGGCTACCGCTGGGCGGCGAGCGACGAGGACGTGCTCTTCGGGTCCCTCGGGTCGGAGTTCCCGCCCGACCGCGCCGAGGCGCTCCGAGGCTCGCTCCTGTACCGGCCCTGGCGCTTCGAGGACGGGCCGGTCCTGCTGTTCCGGGACCACGACCTGTCCGACCGGATCGGCTTCGTGTACTCCGCGTGGACGGCGAAGGCGGCGGTCGAGGACTTCCTGGGGCGCCTCCGGCACCTCCGCGATTCGCTTCCGCCGGGAGATGGCCCCTACACCGTGTCCGTGATCCTCGACGGCGAGAACGCGTGGGAGTACTACCCGGACAACGGGCAGGCGTTCCTCGAGTCGCTCTACGAGGCCCTGGAGTCGGAGCCGTGGATCCGGACCGCGACGGCCGCGGAGGCGGCCGATCCCGCGGCGGCGAGGCCGCTTCCCCGGGTGGTCGCGGGCTCGTGGATCGGTCGGAACCTCGCCACGTGGGTCGGCCACCCCGAGAAGAACCGGGCGTGGGACCTTCTGGCGGAGACCCGGGCGGCGGTCGCGAGGGCCCGCGGCGCGCCCGACTTCGCCGACCCGGCGTGGCGGGCGGTCTTCGCCGCGGAGGGGAGCGACTGGTTCTGGTGGTTCGGCGACGACCATCCGACCGCCCACGCCGCGGAGTTCGACGCGGGCTTTCGCCGCAAGCTGCGGGCGGCCTGGCACGCGGCCGGGCTCGCGCCTCCGGCCGTCCTGACCGAGCCGATCCGGCGGCGATCCTCGCGCGGCTTCGAGCCTCCGCGGGGGATGCTCCGGGCGACGGTCGACGGGAGGATCACCGATTACTTCGAGTGGCTTCCCGCGGGCAGGGCGGAGGCGGTCTCGGGCGCGATGCAGTCGTCCGCCCGCCTCGTCCGCGAGGTGCGCTTCGGACGGGACCGCGAGTGGCTCTACCTGAGGCTCGATCCGTTCGAGCCCCCCGCGAGCGAGTCGCTGGCCGGAGGATCGCTGATCCTCAGGGTGCCGGGGGACGCGGCCCGGACGGTGCGCGCGCCGATCCCGGCGGCCGGCGCCGAGTCCGGCGGCGGGATCCGGGTGGCGGTCGATCGCGTCGTGGAGGCGAGGGTCCCGCTCTCCCTCCTCGTCGACGACGGGGGGGCGGTCCGCTTCCAGGTCGAGGTGGAGCGGGGGCCGGGCTCGGTTCAGAGGGTCCCCGCGGAGGGGGCGTTGACGGTCCCGCCCCCGGAGGAGGATCCTTTCCGTTTCGATTGGAGCGTGTGAGGACGGCCGCGGAGGCGACGGGGGAGAGGCGCATGAAGACGATCGGGATCCTGACGGGCGGCGGCGACTGCCAGGGGCTGAACGCGGTCATCCGGGCGGTGGTCCGGCGCTCGATGGCGCGAGGGCACCGCGTGATCGGCATCCGCAGGGGCTGGAAGGGGATGATCTCGGGGGACACCGTGCCTCTCGACCTCGACGCCGTCTCCGGGATCCTGCACCGCGGAGGGACGATCCTCGGGACGAGCCGGACCAACCCGTACAAGAAGCCGGAGGACCTCCGCAAGGTCGAGGAGAACTTCCGGAACCTGGGTCTCGACGCCCTCGTCGCCGTGGGGGGCGAGGACACGCTCGGGGTCGCCGCGAAGCTCGCGGCCGCGGGCCACCCGGTGATCGGGGTTCCGAAGACGATCGACAACGACCTCTCCGGCACCGACGTCACCTTCGGCTTCGACACGGCGGTCTCGATCGCCGTCGAGGCGATCGACCGGCTCCACTCGACCGCCGAGTCCCACGACCGCACGGTGGTCGTCGAGGTCATGGGCCGCCACGCGGGCTGGATCGCCCTCCACGCGGGGCTCGCCGGCGGGGCCGACTTCGTCCTGGTTCCGGAGCGGCCGATCGACCTGGACGCCGTCTGCGACGCGCTCCGCCGCCGGCGCGACCGCGGGAAGCGCTTCGGCATCGTCGTGGTCGCCGAGGGGGCGGTCCTCCCCGAGGGCGCCGTGACGAAGGACGCCGCGAAGGACGCCTTCGGGCACGCGCTCCTCGGCGGCATCGGCGAGAGGATCGCCAAGGAGATCGAGAGGCGCACCGGCTACGAGACCCGGTCGGTCCTGCTCGGCCACGTGCAGCGCGGCGGGACGCCGACCGCCTACGACCGCTGGCTCGCGACCCGGTACGGCCTGCTCGCGGCGGACATGGTCGAGGAGGGGAAATTCGGCATGATGGCCGCGCTCCGGGGGGGCCGCTTCGAGCCCACCCCCCTCGGCGAGGCGGTCTCCGAGCTCAAGACGGTCGGCGGCGACCTGCTCGATCTCGCCGCGACGCTGTTCGGATAGGAGGGAGGGCGCGGATGTCGGAGCTGAGGCACGACCCGCTGTCGAAGCGCTGGGTCATCATCGCGACCGAGAGGAGCCGGAGACCCGAGGACTTCCTCCCGTCTCCCGCGCCGTTCCCGGAGCCGAAGTTCTGCCCCTTCTGCCCGGGCAGCGAGGACAAGACCCCTCCGGAGATCACGGCGATCCGGCCCCACGGATCCGTCCCGAACGGGCCCGGGTGGGAGGCCCGTGTGTTCCCGAACAAGTACCCCGCGCTGACGATCGAGGGGGACATCGATCGGCGGGGCGTCGGGATGTACGACCGCATGCGGGGGATCGGCGCCCACGAGGTGATCGTCGAGTCGCCGAGGCATGAGGAGCACCTCGCGGACATGGATTCCGCGCACCTCGAGCGGGTCCTGGCCCTCTGCCAGGACCGGCTGCGGGACCTCGCGCGCGACGCTCGGTTCAAGTACTCCCTCCTCTTCAAGAACCACGGCGCCGCCGCGGGAGCGGCGCTCTCGCACCCCCATCTCCAGATCATCTCGACGCCGGTGACCCCGCGCGAGATCTCGGTCGAGCTCGAGTCGGCTCGGCAGCACTACCACGTCAAGGAGCGCTGCATCTACTGCGACCTCCTGAGGGACGAGATCGAGGCCCGTGAGCGCGTCGTGATCCTGGACGAGCACTTCGTCGTGCTCGCGCCCTACGCTTCGCGGTTCCCGTTCGAGACGATCGTGATCCCGAGGCGCCACCGGCACTCGTTCGCCGAGGAGCCGCGCCCGGTGCTCGGCGCCCTCGCGCGGTGCCTCCAGGACCTGCTCGGCCGGCTCAAGTCGGTCCTCCGGGACCCGCCGTACAACTTCGTGTTCCACACCTCTCCCAACACCGACACGCTCGTCCGGCGCCGGAACTACTGGGACACGCTCCCGTTCGACTTCCACTGGCACATCGAGGTCCTGCCGCGCCTGACCCGCGTCGCCGGGTTCGAGTGGGGGACCGGCTTCTACATCAACCCGACGTCGCCCGAGGAGGCGGCGGCGTTCCTCCGGGAGGCGATCCTGTGAGGAGGAGCGCGCGATGCGCGTCCTGATGGTCACGGCCGAGCTCTGGCCGCTCGCGAAGGTGGGGGGGCTCGCCGACATGGTCGGGTCTCTCGCCGGCGCCCTCGGCCGGGCCGGCCACGACGTGCGCTGCGCGATCCCCCGCTACCACGACCTCGTCGAGCGCATCCCCCCCGGGCTCCGCGAGACCGGGAGCCGAGAGGTGTCGTTCGTGGTCCGCCACGGCCGCGTCTCGGCGCGCGTCTCCCGGATCGAGGGGGACGGCCTTCCCTCGCCGGTCGATCTCGTCGCCCACGACACGTTCGACCGGCCCGGCGTCTACACGGACCCCGCGACGCGCAGGCCGTACGAGGACAACGGGCTCCGCTGGGCGATCTTCTGCCGCGCGGCGCACGCGGCGCTGGGCGCGGACGGGTGGGTGCCCGACGTCGTGCACGCGCACGACCACCAGACGGCGCTCGTTCCGGCGCTCCTCCGGTGGACGAGGACGCCCCAGGGGCTCCCGCGCCGCCCGGCGGCGGTCTTCACGATCCACAACCTCGGCTACCAGGGGATCGAGCCGCTTGCCTGGGCCGAGCTGTCGGGGCTCCCGCGCGGGCTCGAGAACGCCGCGGGGCCGATCGAGTTCCACGGCCAGGTCAACCTCATGAAGATGGGGCTCGTGGCCGCCGACCGGCTGACCACCGTCTCGCCGCGCTACGCCGAGGAGATCCGCACGAGCGCGGAGTTCGGGGCCGGCCTCGAGGGGGTGCTCGCCGGGCGGGCGGACCGGCTCGCGGGGATCCTCAACGGGATCGACGGCTCCGTCTGGGACCCCCGGACCGATCCGCACCTCCCGTTCCGCTACGGGCCGACGACGCTCGCGGCGAAGGCGAAGGTCTCGGCCGCGCTCCGGAAGGAGCTCGGGCTCGACGAGCCCGAGCCCCGCGCGCCCCTCGTCGGGATGGTCACGCGGCTCGCGTCCCAGAAGGGGATCGACATCCTCCTGCCGGTCCTCGACCGGATCCTCGACGACGGAGTCCAGATCGTCGTCCTCGGGTCGGGGGAGGAGGCCTACGAGCGGTCGCTCGGCGAGGCCGCGCGCCGCCGGCCGGGACGGATGGCGTTCCGCACCGGCCACGAGGAGGAGCTCGCGCACCGGATCGAGGGGGGGGCCGACATGTTCCTGATGCCCTCCCGCTACGAGCCGTGCGGCCTGAATCAGATGTACAGCCTCCGCTACGGGACCGTGCCGGTCGTTCGCGCGGTCGGCGGCCTCGCCGACACGGTCGTGGACCTCGACGAGGAGCCCGAGCGGGCGAACGGCTTCGTGTTCCGGGCGTACGAGCCGGCGGAGGTGCTCAAGACCGTGCGGCGGGCCGCGAGGATCTGGCGGGACCGCAACCTGTGGCGGTCGCTGGTCCTCCGCGGCATGGCGGCGGATTTCTCCTGGGAGCGCTCCGCGGGCCGCTACGCGGAGGTGTACGGGCAGGCGCTTTCGGACCGCGACGCCGAGACCGCGACGGCGTCGCGGGCCTGAGGAGGAGGGGCGAGGACCCGATGGGCGGAGAGACGGGAAGCCACGGCAGCCTGCCCTTCGCGTGCGAGGACCTCGTGCGCCGGGTCTTCGAGCTCGGGAGGCTCGGGGCCGCGGTCTTCGGCGCCGACCGGCGCATCGTGTGGGCGACCGGGACCCTCCCGTGCTGCGCCGCGGCGGAGGCGGTCGGGCGTACGTGCACGGAGGTCTTCGCCCGGAGCGACGAGCCCTGCGATCCGTGCCTCCTCTCGGTCGCGGCGGCGGAGGGGCAGGTCCGCCGGATCCTGCGGACGGTCCACGGCGGCGGGCCTCCCCGCGTGTACGAGGTCCAGGTCGCCGCGGTCGGCGGCGGCGAGGCGGGAGAGCGCTACTGGCTCGAGCTGACGCGGGAGATCCGCGGGGCCGAGGGGCTGGGCTCGTTCTTCCACAGCGGCACCATGGACCTCGTCCGCCTCATCGCGGGGTGGTCGGTCCCCGTCGTGCTCGTGGACGCCGGCGGGTCGGTGCGGGCGTGGAACCGGGGCGCGGCGGCGCTGTACGGCCGGTCGGGCGAGGACGCGGTGGGCAACCCTTGGGCCGAGGTCGTCGGGGAGGCCCTCCTGGTCGAGCCGGAGGCGATCCCCGAGCGGCTGACGATCCGCTACGAGGCCAGGCACCGCGGCGCGGCCGGCCAGCCTCTCCGGGTGATGGTGACCCGGACCGAGCTCAGGACTCCCGACGGGGAGACCGAGGGGGCCTTCTACCTGGTTCTGGACCTCACCGGGTCGAAGGAGCTCGAGCGGGACCTCGAGCGGCGCGTCGCGCAACTCTCGATCATCCGCGAGATCGCCGAGGCGCTCCAGTCGGCGATGAGCCTCCAGGAGATCCTGCGGGCGATCCTCGTCGGCGCGACGGCCGGCGAGGGGCTGCAGTTCAACCGCGCGTTCCTTCTCCTCGCCGACGAGAAGCGGATGGAGCTCCGGGGCCGCGTCGCGATCGGCCCCTCGGACCCGGACGAGGCCCACCGGATCTGGGACGAGCTGTCGAAGACGCGCCCGAGCCTGAGGCGACTCCTGCGCGAGTACGAGCCGTTCGCGGAGCGGAGGAGCACCCGGGTCAACGAGATCGTCCGGGACTTCGCGGCGCGGCTGCCCGACGGCGACCACTTCCTCATCCGCGCGCTCCACTCGCCGTCCACGGTGCGCGTGCAGGCGGGGCGCGAGACGCCGTCCGGCCGTCCGGTCGACGCCGCGATCCTGGAGCGCCTCGGGGTGCGGGACTTCGTGGCGGTTCCGCTGGTGGCCGAGGGGAAACCGGTCGGGCTCCTCCTGGCGGACAACGCGATCACCCTCCGCCCGATCGAGGACGCCGACGTCGGCGTCCTCGAGCTCCTGGGGATGCAGGCGGGGCTCGCCATCGAGCGGGCCCGGCTGATCGGGGAGCTCGAGACGCAGGTGCAGTCGCTCGAGCGCGCCACCCAGGAGATCCGCGGCAACCAGGAGCGCCTGCTCCGGACCGAGCGCCTCTCGGCCGTCGGCGAGATGGCGGCGCGGGTGGTCCACGAGATCCGGAACCCCCTGGTCGCGATCGGCGGATTCGCCCGTTCCCTTCTCCGGGAGGTTCCCCCGCAGGACACGAAGCGCGAGGCGATCCAGATCATCGTCGACGAGGTGCGGAGGCTCGAGACGATCGTGCGCGAGGTGCTCGACTACTCCCGGCCGGTGGCGCCCCGGATCGGCCGGGTGAGCCTGGGGCAGCTCGGGTCCGAGGCGCTCGACCTGCTCCGCTGGGAGATCGACGAGGCGGGCGTGGTCGGACGCCTCCAGGCGGACGCCGACGCCCCGCCGGCCGCCGCCGACCGCAACCAGCTGTTCCAGGCCCTCGTCAACGTCATGCGCAACGGGATTCATGCGATGCCCCACGGGGGGAGCCTGACGATCCGCGTGCAGGCGGTGCCCGGCGGCGTGGAGATGGCCGTCGAGGACACGGGGATCGGCATCCAGGCCGACATCCGCGGCAAGATCTTCGAGCCGTTCTTCACGACGAAGGCGACGGGATCCGGGCTCGGGCTGACGATCGCGAGCCAGATCCTGAGCGACCACGGGGGGGAGCTCCACGTCGAGAGCCAAGTCGGCTCGGGCACGACCGTCTACTTCCGGCTGCCGGCCGTCGAGGAGGAACCGAGCGATGGCGAAAATCCTGGTGGTTGAGGACGAGAAGAACCTGAGGCTTCTCTACAAGCGCGACCTGGAGCAGGACGGCCACGCGGTCGTGATGGCGGCGAACGCGGTCGAGGGGCTCGAGGCGCTCGAGCGCGAGTCGCCCGACCTCGTCGTGCTGGACATCCGGATGCCCGGGATGGACGGGCTCGAGGCGATGGGCCGGATCCTCGAGAGCCACCCGAAGATCCCCGTCGTGCTCAACTCCGCGTACTCGTCGTACAAGGACAACTTCATGAGCTGGGCCGCCGACGCGTACATCATCAAGAGCGCGGACACGACGGAGCTCCGGACGAAGGTGCGGGAGCTGCTCGAGCCGCCCCCCGGCGACGCGCCCGGGAAGCCGTAGGGCGGGGAAGGGAGGCGCCGGGTGCGACGGAAGGCGATCTTCGAGGACGTGCTCGCCCTGGTCCTCGCGGGCGGCCAGGGGGAGAGGCTGTATCCCCTGACGCGGGACCGCGGGAAGCCGGCGGTGCCCTTCGGGGGGAACTACCGGATCGTCGACTTCACGCTGTCGAACTGCCTCAACTCCGGGCTCCGGAAGATCTACGTCCTGACGCAGTACAAGTCGGGGAGCCTCGAGCGCCACATCCAGCAGGGGTGGGACCCGATCTTCTCGGCGGAGCTGGGGGAGTGGGTCTACACGGTGCCGCCCCAGCTCCGCGTCGGGCAGCGCTGGTACGCGGGGACCGCCGACGCCGTCTACCAGAACATCTACCTCCTCGAGCAGGAGCGGCCCGACAAGGTCGTCATCCTGTCCGGCGACCACGTCTACAAGATGGACTACTGCCGGATGCTCGAGTTCCACGGCGTGAAGGGGGCGATCGCGACCGCCGGCGCCGTCGTCGTCCCGATCGAGCAGGCCTCCGCGTTCGGCGTCCTCGGCGTGGACGAGAGCTGGCGGATCGTCTCGTTCGCGGAGAAGCCTCGGGACCCGCAGCCGATCCCCGGCCGGCCCGACCGCGCCCTCGTGAACATGGGGGTCTACTGCTTCGAGACCGAGGCGCTCGTGCGCGCGCTGTGCGCCGACGCGCGGCAGGAGACCCGCCACGACTTCGGCCACGACGTCCTCCCGGCCCTCGTCGGCACGGGGAAGCTCTTCGCGTACCCGTTCGTGGACGAGAACCGCAAGGAGACCGCGTACTGGCGGGACATCGGGACGCTCGACGCCTACTACGAGGCCAGCATGGACCTCGTCGCGGTGGACCCGGTGTTCAACCTGTACGACCGCGAGTGGCCGGTCCGGACGGTCCCGCACCAGCTCCCCCCGGCGAAGACGGTGTTCGCCCAGGAGGAGCCGGGGGGGAGGATCGGTCTCCTCCTCGACTCGATCGTCAGCGGGGGGGTCATCGTCAGCGGCGGCCGCGTCGAGCGTTCGGTCCTGGGGCCCCGGGTGCGGGTCAACTCGTACGCCCGCGTCGCGGACAGCGTGCTCATGGACGGGGTCGAGATCGGCCGGCACGCGCGGGTGCGCCGCGCCATCATCGACAAGGACGTCCGGGTGCCGCCGGGGCTGGTGATCGGCGAGGATCCCGAGGAGGACGGGGAGCGGTACACGGTCACGCCGGGCGGGATCGTCGTGATCCCGCGCGGGACGCAGCTCGAGTGATCGGGGGGAGGGAACGGTGGAACTGCACGACGTCGCGATCGTCGGCTCGGGGCCGGCGGGGCTGACCGCCGCGATCTACTGCGCGCGGGCGAATCTGAAGCCCGTCGTCGTGGAGGGGCTGCTCGCCGGCGGGCAGCTCATGAACACGACCGAGGTGGAGAACTACCCGGGCTTCCCCGAGGGGATCCTGGGCCCCGAGCTGATGGACCGGTTCCGGAAGCAGGCGGAGCGCTTCGGGACGATCTTCGTTCCGGGCGACGTCGTCGCGGCGGATTTCTCCTCGAGGCCGTTCGCGATCCGGACCGACGAGCGGGAGCTCCGGGCGAGGGCCGTGATCGTCGCGACGGGGGCCTCCCCGCGCACGCTCGGGGTCGAGGGGGAGAGGGAGTACGCGGGGCGCGGCGTCTCCTACTGCGCGACCTGCGACGGGTTCTTCTTCCGCGACCGGGAGATCGTCGTGGTCGGCGGCGGCGACTCGGCGCTCGAGGAGGCCCTGTTCCTCTCCCGCTACGGCTCCCGCGTCAGCGTGATCCACCGCCGGGACGGGTTCCGCGCCTCGAAGATCATGGCGGAGCGCGCGCTCCGGAGCCCCAAGATCGAGGTCGTGTGGGACTCCGTCGTGGAAGGCGTGGCGGGGGACGGACGGAAGGTCACGGAGATCCGGGTCCGGAACGTGAAGACGGGGGAGATCTCGACGCGCCCCTGCTCGGGCTTCTTCGTCGCGATCGGCCACGTCCCGAACACCGCCGCGTTCCGGAGCGTTCTCCCGACGGACGCCGGCGGGTACCTCGAGGTCCGCGGCGGCTCCTCGTTCACGAGCGTCGACGGGGTCTTCGCGGCGGGCGACGTGCACGACCACACGTACCGCCAGGCGATCACCGCCGCCGGCGCCGGGTGCCGGGCGGCCATCGACTGCGAGCGGTGGCTGGAGGCGCAGGGGGGGTGACCCCCGCGCCCCGAGGGCGAGCGCCATGCTCCGAACGCTCTTCTGGGACGCGGACACGCAGGTGGACTTCATGGCGCCGTCCGGGGCGCTGTACGTGCCGGGGGCGGAGACGATCGTGCCGAACCTCGAGCGCCTGACGCTCCACGCGCGGCACATGGGCGTCGGGAGGGCGGGCTCCGTCGCCCACCACGAGCCGGGCGACGAGGGGGAGCCGGGCCCGGACGGGAGCGGCCCGTACCCGCCGCACTGCGTCGCGGGGACGCCGGGGGCGGCCAAGATCCCGGCGACCGCTCCCCTGAACCCCCTCTGGGTCCCCTCGAACCCGATCCCGTGCCCGGCGCTCGCGGCGGAGGTCCGGGACCACGACGGCGAGGTCTTCCTGCTGAAGCAGCGGTTCGACGTCTTCTCGAACCCGAACGCCTGCACCGTGCTCCGCGCTCTCGACCCGGACCGGATCGTCGTGTACGGTGTCGCACTCGACGTCTCCGGCCGGCACGCCGTCGAGGGGTTCCTGAGGCTGGGCGGCGCGGAGATCTGGCTCGTCGAGGACGCGGCGAAGGCGGTCCGGCCGGAGGCGGCGCCCGCCCTGCTCGATTCCTGGCGCCGCCTGGGGGTCCGGGTCGCGACGACGGAGGAGGTCCTGGCGGAGATCCGCTGACCGGATCCCCGGGAGGAGACGCATGCGGCCGCTTCTCAGGCTTCTCGAGGACGATCTCGTCGGCAGGATCCTCTCCGAGGCGCGCGACGTGCTCTTGCGGATCGGCGTCGAGATCCACAACCCGCGGGTGCTCGCGCTCCTGGCGGACCACGGGGCCAAGGTGGACCGCGCGTCGTCGCGGGCGTTCTTCAAGGGCGACCTGATCGACCGCGCCGTCGCCTCGGCGCCGAAGGGGTTCAAGCTCCACGACGTCGAGGGGCTCGAGACGCACGACCTCTCCGGCCGGAACGTCCACTTCACGCCCGGCTCCGCCGCGATCCGCGTGCTCGACGGCCGCACCGGGGAGTCCCGAAAGCCGAAGACTCCGGACTGCGTCGAGCACGCGAAGGTCGTGGCGGGGCTTCCCCACATCCACGCGGCGGCGACGGCGATCGTCCCCTCGGACGTCGCCGAGGGGATCTCCGACAGCTACCGGCTCTACCTGAGCCTCCTCCACTGCCGGAAGCCGGTCGTCACCGGCGCCTTCTCGATCGAGTCGTTCGCCGTCATGCGAGACCTCCTGGTCGCCGTGCGCGGGAGCGCGCGCGCCCTCGCGGAGAGGCCCCTCGCGGTCTTCTCGTGCTGCCCGACGTCTCCGCTCCGGTGGAGCGAGGTCACCTCAGAGAACCTCGTGGACTGCGCGCGCGCCTCGATTCCGACCGAGCTGATCTCGATGCCGCTCTCCGGCTTCATGGCGCCGGTGACCCTCGTCGGGACCCTCGTCCAGCACACGGCGGAGACGCTGTCCGGCTTCGTGATCGCGGAGCTCGCGAACCCGGGCGCCCCCGTCCTCTACGGCGGGTCCCCCGCCGCCTTCGACCTCCGCTTCGAGACGACGCCGATGGGCGCCGTCGAGACGCAGATGATCGACTGCGCCTACCACGAGATCGGGAAGTCGCTCGGCCTTCCGACCCAGGCGTACATCGGCCTATCCGACTCCAAGCGGCTCGACGCCCAGGCCGGGCTCGAGTCCTCGATGGGCGCGACGCTCGCGGCGCTCGCGGGGATCAACAGCGTCTCCGGGCCCGGGATGCTCGACTTCGAGAGCTGCCAGAGCCTCGAGAAGCTGATCGTCGACCACGAGATCTGCGCCTTCGCGCTCCGTCTCGCCCGCGGGATCGAGCCGC
>CAZPWK010000062.1:0-12505 GCA_964590285.1 uncultured Acidobacteriota bacterium
TGGCCTCGAGCGGCGGTGAGGGAGAAGCGGGCCAGGGAGATGGCGTGGATCGCTCCGGACCGCACGCGCCGCGGCCAGTCCTTCGGCAGGCGGACGTAGGATCGCTCGTCGATCGCCGGCATTCGAGCCTCCGCGGAAGGCGTAGAATCGGTCGGTGCCGAAGATGAGATAAGTCGTTGCCGTGCGGGGCGTTGGGGGTGGAGGAGAGGTCCTAAAGAATCGGCGGTGCGCTACACCGGGAATTGAGTCCGGCATGGCAACGGACCTTGTTACGACGAGGTGACGGAATGTCCATACGCGAAGCCGCTCGAATCGTCACTGCGTTTGCCTGGGTCGTATGCTTCATCACCTTTGCCGCGACCATCGCAAGCGTGTGGAGCAAGCCGCCTCCTCGCCTCCGTGGAGGGGTCTGGCAGGCCAACGCGGAGTACTATCGTGCGATCGGGTGGAAGAAGACGGCCCTGCTTGTGGGCAGCTTCTTGGGCGGCATCCTGTGCATGTTCATCTTGGGGTGGCTCTCGTAGCGAGAACCCTCTGTAGGGCTCCATCGAGAGTGGCAGGCGAAAATCGACACGATTTGGAGCGGGCTGAGCGGCCCCAGTGATCTCCGATTCAGACGACGGAGGTTTGCGGCGCTTCTGAACAGGCCGCGCGGAACGACGTGGGCGGAGGAGAGGGCCTAAAGAATCGGTGGCGCCCGACAGCCCCCAAAGAATCGCCGGTGCACTACGGTCCCTTTCCCGTTCGCAGGTCGCCCCAGGAGGCAGCCATGAAGTTCGAGTTCCACAATCCCACCCACCTCATCTTCGCTGCCGGGGCGCTCGTGCGCCTGGGCAAAGTGGCTCGGGTTCACGGCAAACGTGCCCTTCTCGTCACCGGTGGCGGCAGCGTCAAGCGCAGCGGGGTCTTCGACCGCGCCGTTTCGAGCCTGAAGGCCGCCGGTGTCTCGGTGGTGGAGTGCGCCGGCGTCGAGCCCAACCCGCGGCTGTCGTCGGTGGTCCGCGGCGCGCAACTCGCCCGCGGCGAAGGCTGCGACGTGGTCATCGGCTTGGGCGGCGGCAGCACCATGGACGCGGCGAAGGTGATGGCGGCGGCCGTCTTCTACGAGGGCGATCCCTGGGACATGATCTTCCATGGTCAGGAGAAGCGGCGGCCCCCGACGCGTGCGCTCCCCATCGTCACCGTGCCGACACTCGCGGCCACCGGTTCGGAGATGAACAGCGGCGCCGTCATCACCGACGAGAAGACGACCGTGAAGTCGTTCGTCATCGCCGACTGCCTGGCCCCGCGAGTCGCGCTGGTCGATCCCGAGCTGACGGTGAGCGTGCCGCCGGACCACACCGCGTTCGGCGTCTGCGACCTGATCACACACGTCACCGAGGGCTACTTCAACGGCGTCGACGGCACGCCGCTGCAGGATCGCTTCGCCGAGGGGACCATCCTCACCGCCCTGGAATGGGGCCCCAGGGCGGTCTCCGACGGGCGCGACCTCGAGGCGCGGGCCCAGGTTCAGTGGGCATCGATCGTGGCGCTCAACGGTTGGGTGCAGGTCGGCACCGACGCGGGCTATCCGGTGCACATGATCGAGCATGTGCTGTCCGCCCACCACGATATCGCGCACGGCGCCGGGCTGGCGGTCGTCAACCCCGCGTGGATGCGCTTCGCGGCGCGAGCCCGCCCGGCTCGCTTCGCGCAGTTCGCGCAGCGGGTCCTCGGCGTCCCCGCGAAGAACGGCGACGACTTGGGCCGTGCGCTGGCCGGCGTGGATCGCTTCGAGGAGTTCTTGCGCTCGATCGGCTGTCCGACGCGGCTCGCGCAGGTCGAGGTCGGTGAGTCGCTGCTCGAGCGCTACGCCGCAGACACGGTACGTGTCCTCCACGACCCCAAGGGCCGTCTGCCGGGGCGTCCGCCGATGACGAAGGCCGACATCGTCGCGGTGCTGCGGGCCGCGCTGTAGGACGAGCAGATGCGTTTCGGCCCGGGGCCGCGGAAGGAGAAGGCGATGCAGACGAGCGCGGCGTCACCTTCTTCGACACGGCCGAGGTGTACGGCCCGTTCGCGAACGAGGATCTCGTCGGCGAGGCGCTCGCTCCGTTTCGTGGCCGGGTGGTGATCGCCACCAAGTTCGGGTTCGAGCTCGATCCCAACGGAGGCCCGCAGTGGATCGGCCTGAACAGCCGGCCGGACCGCATCAAGCGGGTCGCGGAGGGTTCGCTCCGGCGGCTCCGGGTCGACGCCATCGATCTCTTCTACCAGCACCGCGTCGACCCGGATGTCCCGATCGAGGACGTTGCGGGGGCCGTGAAGGACCTGATCCAGGAGGGCAAGGTCAGGCACTTCGGTCTGTCCGAGGCTGGCGCCCCGACGATCCGCCGGGTCCACGCCGTCCAGCCGGTGACGGCGATCCAGAGCGAGTACTCGCTGTGGACCCGAACACCGGAGACGGAAGTGCTGCCGGTCCTCGAGGATCTCGGGATCGGCTTCGTCCCCTACAGCCCCCTCGGCAGGGGCTTCCTGACGGGGAAGATCGACGAGAGCACGGCGTTCGCCGGCGGCGATTTCCGGAACATCGTCCCTCGCTTCACGCCCGAGGCCCGCAAGGCGAATCAGGTCCTCGTGGATCTGCTTCGCGCGACGGCCGAACGGAAGAGGGCGACGCCCGCGCAGGTCGCGCTCGCCTGGCTGCTGGCCCGGAAGCCGTGGATCGTGCCCATTCCTGGCACCACGAAGTTGGCGCGGCTCGACGAGAACCTCGGCGCGGCTTCGGTCGACCTGACGCAGGACGATCTGCGCGCGATCGACAGTGCGGCTTCGAAAATCGAGGTGCAAGGCGCTCGGTACCCCGAGAAGCTCGAGCGGATGACCGGTCGGTGACGGGGGCCGGCGGGAGTGGCTGGCGGACATCGGCATGGATTCGGCGCGCCCCGGGAGAGGCGAGTGACGGCACGCGGGAGCCCATCGCGGCTCGACCGGGCGGGCGGATGTGGGAGCGAGATGCCGATGCTCTCGGATTCACGTTGACACGGAGCGCGGAACGGGGGAGCCTTGGTCCATGCCCGGGGACACGAGCTGCGGGCCCCACGAGGGAACGGGCGACTTCGCTTCCGGCCGCGCTGCCGGGACGGTGGTCTTCCTCTTCGCGCTCGTTCTGCGGCTGGCCTACCTCTGGGGCAGCGCGGATGCCCCGACCTTCTGGGACCCCATCGTCGATGCAGGGACCTACGATGCGCTGGCGCGGCAGTTTCTCGCGAATCGGACCTTCACGGAAGGATTCTTCTGGCAGCCGTTCTTCTATCCCTTCGTCTTGTCGGGCCTTTACGCGGTCGGCGGCGCCTCGATTCTTCTCGTCAAAGTCTTCCAGGCCGCACTGGGCGCGGCCACGTGCGCGCTGACGTATCGGCTTGGCCGGGCGCTGGGCGGGCGCGCCGCGGGGCTCCTTGCCGGCTTGGCCGCGGCCTGCTACGGGCCGATGATCTACTTCGACGGCGAATTGCTCGGCACCGTCTGGGAAGCCTTCTGGGCCGTGGTCCTGCTGCTGATCGCGTTGCGGCTGGAGACGATCACGGGGGCCGCGGAGCCACCCGCCGCGCCCGTCGGTCCGGGAGCGGATCGCGGCGGTTCGCGCGACGCCGCGATCGGATACTGGCTATTGCTGGCGGCCTGTTCGGCTCTGAGCGTCATCACGCGGCCGACGTTCCTCCCCTGGGGGGTTGCGATCTACGTGTGGCTGGGTGCGCGCGCGCTCCGGCGAGGCGCAACCTGGCGCCACGCCGCCGGGCCGGCTCTGGGAGTCGCGTTGGCGGCGCTGATTCTCCTGCCCGTGGCGGAGTTGAGCCGAAGGTCGACCGGAATCCGCAGCTTCCTGCCGTATTCGGGTGGGCTTAACCTTTACGTCGGCAACAACCCTGACAGCGCCCGTACGATCGCGGCGCGGCCGGGCTGGCACTGGGACAGCCTCAAGCAGCTGCCCTTGCGGTACGGCGTCAGCCGGCGCGAGGAGACCCCGCGGTTCTTCGTCGGCCGGGGGTCGGCGTTTGCGCGCGAGCAGCCGGCGGCTTTCGCGCGCGGTCTGGCCGCCAAGGCGCTGCAGTTCGTGAGCGCCCGGGAACTGCCGCGAAACGAGGATATCTACGTGCAGCGCCGGTGGTCCGGACTGCTCGGCGTTCTGGCGTGGAAGGCGGGCGGCTTTGCCTTTCCCTTCGGCATCGTCTTCCCGCTGGCCGTGCTCGGGCTGGCGCCGCGCGGTCGCCCGTTGCCCGTCTCGGCGCTTCTTTTCCTGCTGCTCTTTCCGGCCGCGGTCGTCGCCGTGTTCGTGACGGCGCGTTACCGCATCCCGATCGTCCCCTTGGCGCTGATCCTGGCGGCGCGCGGAGGGCTCGCGGCGGTGGCATGGCTCCGCGCCCGTCGGTGGCCGGCCGTGCTGGGAGCGTGCGCGGCAGCCACGCTGGCAGCGGCGGTTGCGGCGCGACCCGGTCCGTTCCCCCAGGAGCAGGGCAACTACGAGGCCGAGATGTACAACTGTCTCGGCGTCCGGAAGATGCAGGCCGGCGACCTCGCGACCGGTGTGCGCCTGCTGAGCCGCGCGCTGGAAGTGGACCCCGCATATGCCGAGGCCCACAACAACCTGGGCGTCGCGCTCATCCGGACGGGCCGGCCGGACGCCGCGCTGGCGCATTACCGAGAAGCCGTCCGGCTGGAACCCGGCAACGCCACGGCCCACGCGAACGTCGCCAAGGTGCTCAAGCGCCTCGGCCGGCTGTCGGAATCGGAGGCGGAATTCCTGGCGGCACTGCGGATCGATCCCAATCAGCCCGCCGTTCACGGCCAACTGGCCCTGGTGTACCTGCAACAGGGCCGTCTCGACGAAGCGTACCGGCACCTTGGCCTGGCGCTGACGCTCAATCCGGCCGATGCCGACCATCACTGCAATCTGGGCGTTGTGCTGCGGCAGATGGGGCGCCGCAAGGAGGCGCTGGGCGAATTCCAGCGCGCGCTGGCCCTGAGACCGGATCTCGAAGCGGCCCGACTGAATCTCGCGGAAATGATGCGCGAAGAGTGACCGGTCACGCAACGGCGTTGTTCCCCTCCTCCTTCGCATCGGGTACGAA
This sequence comes from uncultured Acidobacteriota bacterium, assembly GCA_964590285.1. Classification (GTDB taxonomy): domain Bacteria; phylum Acidobacteriota; class Polarisedimenticolia; order Polarisedimenticolales; family JAIQFR01; genus CALMJU01. Next base: position 5,109 of record CAZPWK010000062.1, read on the forward strand.
CTCGCGTGCGCCGGATCTCCCGTCGCGGCGTTGTCGCCGATCGCGCGGAGGAGGGAAGGGCGCCAGCTCGGCGCCCCCCAGTGACGGCGGACTCGGCGGATGGGGGGTTCGCGGCAGTCGTGGGCGGGCTGCCAAGGCCCGAAGACCCTGGACGCGCCGAGCGGCCGGCGCGCGGGCCGCCCGCAGCGGCAACCGCTTCCACCCGGCGTCGACGGGGGGCGCGGGCCCTACGATCCGTGTGCGAGAGGGTCCTCTCCGCCAGGTCGCTCGGAGACGAGGCTGCCGGACGGCCGCTCGCCGCGCCGGATCCGTCGCGCGTCCGGAGGAGACGAGACGACGCGAGGACTCCGGTCCACGGGCGGAACGGAGGCGCGTCATGAGGACCGTGGACGTCGGAAGCCAAGCGGGAGCGGGGAGAAGGCGGGTCCTCCGCATCCCCGTCATCGCCCTGCTGGTCCTTGGCTGCAGCGTCCGGGGCGGTCCGGCGGCGGACCCCACGGAGGATCCCCGCCTCGCGGATCTCCTGGCGCACATGTCCCGAGTGGCGAGCCTCTATCGCGCGCTGGCCCTCAGGTTCGAATGCACCGAGACCCTCGAGTACACGGCACGCGAGGATTGGCCTTCGCGATCGGGATTCGCGAGGTTCTCGTATCTGTACCAGCGGGACGAGGAGGGCCGGTTCGAGGACTGCCGACTCTACCGCACGACGCTCACGACCGCCGAGCGATCCCGCTGCGTCCTGCCGGACGAGCCCGGGATGCCCCTCTACCTGAGGAACGCCTACTTGTGGATCCTCGCGTTCAGCGACACGCGTCGGCCGTGGCACGAGTACCGGATCGCCGGGGAGCAGGCCGTTCTCGGGCGTCCCGCGATCCTCGTGGAGTTCGGCCCTCGCGGGGCCGTCCGCCCCGGCGTGAACGACTGGTACGGGCGCGCGTGGATCGATCGGGACACCTACCAGCTGCTCCGGGTCCACGCGCTGCGTCCACAGTACCAGCACGCGAAGGAAGCGCTGGAGAGGGCCAGGATGACGAACGTGAACGGAGGAACGAGGGCCGCGGAGTACGAGGTCGAGTCGGTCGAGACCGAGTTCGGCGAGGAGAAGAACGGAATGCGCTTCGTTTCCGAAATCCGTCTCCACGTGGCTCGATATCGCTGGGTCAAGGACTATCGGGAGGAGGCGCTGCTCGACGTCCGGCAGACCTACCGGGACTATCGCTTCTTCCGCATCGCGAGCCGGGAGGAGATCGGCGCGATCGTCCGGGGCGAGGATCCGACCGCCGCGCCGCGATGAGGCTCGCCGCGGTTTCTCGAAACTCCGAAGGCGGGCCGTCCGTATCCCATGCGAGGGGGGCCAGGATCCATGAGCGAAGACATCCGGCGGCTGTACCGGGTTCCGGCCGAGGGGAAGATCGCGGGGCTGTGCGCCGGCCTCGGCGAATATTTCCGGGTCGATCCGGTTCTCTTCCGACTGGCGTGGGTGGCCGTGACGATCCTGACGGGCGTCCTGCCCGGCACGCTGGCGTACCTGATCGCATGGCTCCTGGTGCCGCAGTCGCCACCGCCCCGCCCGGCGGAACCGGAGGACCGCCCGTGAGCAGCCCCCGTCCGCGGGTCCGGTGATCGTCCGACGAGCCGTTCCTGCGGCGGGGTCGGTCGCCGCCGCGCGGGACGTCGTGGATGGAAGGGAAGGCCCGTGAAAATCGCGCAGGAGCCGCTTCTGGCGGCTCCTGCGCTCTCGATTCCCTCCTCGTAGAACCTCAGTAGACGATCCCGCTCTCGCACACCTTGGTCACGACGTTGCCGGCCGAGTCGTACGTGTATCCGGTCTTCACGACGTTGGTCACCTCGAAGCAGAAATCGCCCGAGCAGCTCTTCGTGAAGCCGGTGTGGAACGTCACGGTTCCGTCGGCGCCCGTCAGGGCGGTGCCCGTGCCGCTCAGCGGACCCGACACCGTCACCGTGACGCTGGCGCTCGCGAGCGGCGCGTTGCTCTGGTCGTAGATCCAGATCTTCGCGTACGCGTCGCAGTTGGCCCCGGCGGAGGTGCGCCAGACGTCCATGTCGTGCACGTGCATGGAATTCGCCACGACCTCGGTCGCCGTGATGTAGTCGTACTTCGTCTCCGTGTCGCTGCCGTAGGCGTTCGTGGCGGTCAGCGTGACGTCGTACTGTCCGACGGAGGCGTAGGTGTGCGCCGGATTCTGGACGTACGACAGCGGGCTCCCGTCGCCGAAATTCCAGGTCCACGACGTCGCGCCGCCGGTCGACTGGTCGGTGAACGAGACCGCGAGCGGCGCCGGCCCGACGGTCGGCGAGGCCGTGAAGGCGGCCACGGGGGGATTGACCGGGGTCGTGACCGTCACGTAGCCGGTCTTGACCTCGGCGTCCGATCCGCAGGCATTGGAGGCCGTCAGCGTGACCGTGTACGTGCCCGCCGCCGTGTAAGCGTGCGACGGATTCTGGGTGTAGGCGTGCGCCGTTCCGTCGCCGAAGTTCCAGTCCCATGCGGTCGGGCCGTTCGTCGACAGATCGGTGAAGTTGACCGTCAGCGGGTAGGTGCCGCCGGTCGGGGAGCCGCTGAAATTGGCGGTCGGCGGGTCGGTGCACACCGGGCCGACGGCTTCGAGCGACAGGATCGCGCTCACGATGCCGACGCCGACGTACTTGGTCTGGTTGTAGGGCTTGACGTTGTCCGGGTCGCACAGGATGGCCCACTTGTCCGCGCGGGACAGGCCGGGCTCGCGGGATTCCAGCAGGGCCGCCACGCCGCAGACGTGAGGCGCCGCCATGGACGTTCCGTTGTAGGTGGCGGTCAGGTCTCCGGTGCCGGTCACGGTGCTGACGATGCCGACCGCGGGGGCCGCGATGTCGACCCAGGTGCCGTAGTTCGACGCCGTGTACACGTTCCCGTTGCTGTCGGTGCCGCCGACGCTCATGCAGTCGGTTCTGGAGCCGAGGTAGCTGGGAGTGGTCGAGTTGGCGTTTCCCGCCGCCACGACGACCAGCACGTCCTGGCTGACGATGTAGTCGACGGCCGCCTTCAGGTCGGCCGACTCGGTGTTGCCCCACGAGCAGTTGACGGCGGCGACGTTGACGCCGCGGGCCTTGAGCTGTCCGACGTAGACCATGGCATCGGCGACGGCGGCCATGTCCACCACGCCGCTGCTGCCGGTCGAGTACCCGACGCGGCAGGGAAGGATCTTCGCGCCGGTCGCGACGCTGTTCTGCGTGCCGTCGTTCCAGCCGCCGGCCACGCCCGCGACCCGGTAGCCGTTGTTGTTGATGGCCGCCACCGTGCCGGAGACGTGGGTGCCGTGGCCCAGCCCGTCCATGGGGTCGTTGTCCGCGACGGAGCAGTCGACGTCCTTGCAGCGGAAGCTCGTCACCACGAAGTCGTATCCGATGACGTCGTCGACGTAGCCGTTGCCGTCGTCGTCGAGACCGTTGCCCGGGGTTTCCTGGACGTTCACCCAGATGTTGCCGTTCGTGCTGTTGTCCGCCGGCCCCGGAGGATTCGTGCCGCCGAGATCGCCGTGGTTGTACTTGACGCCGGAATCCAGGATGCCGACCACGACGGACGCGTCTCCGGTCTCCACGCTCCAGGCGTCGTCGGCGTCCACGCCGTACGGACCGAAGTAGTGCCACTGCGTCGAGTAGGAGGGGTCGTTGGGAGTCGCGTACATCGAATGAAGGGCGATCCGGTACGCCCGGGTCACCATCGGCAGCGCCTCGTAGGCCGCGATGGCCTGCTCGATCTTCCCTTCCTCCACGTGAATCCGGAAGAACCTCGTCAGGGCGCGCTCCTCCGGGCTGCCCGCGGCGTCGAGATCGACTCCGGCGAACTTCTTCTCGATCCGCGTGATTCCCAGCCGATTGCCGACCTCCTCCAGCTCGGCGATGCCGGAGAACGCGTTGCCGGCTCGTGCCGCCTGCCGATCGATCAGGGACACGGCGCCGTCGTCGAGCTGGACGATGATCTGATTCGGGGCATACCCCACGAAGGTCGGATCCTCCTCGACACAGAGGATCCGGTGGGCGTTCTCGGCGGCCGCTGCGGCGCCGGCCGCGAAGAGCACCCCCAGGAGCAGGAACGCGGTTCGCTTCATCTTCTTGTTTCCCTCCTCCGCGGACGATGGCACGTTCCGCGAATCTCGAATCGAATTCGGCCACTGAAAATCTTCGGGAATCGGCGCCGACGCCTCGAAGCGAGACGAGGCTCGGCTCGGACCGGCGAGCTCACCGGGCTTCCCCGGCTTTCGGGCGGGCGGCGTGGCGGCGCCGACGGCTCCGGACGGCGTCCACGCGGCCGCGTCCCCCGAGCCTCGGCTCGAAGACCGATCCGCCTTCGACGATCCGTCGCCGCAATCGCCGGTCCCCCCGGGGCGTCGAGCGACACCGTCGATCCTCGGATGCGAGACATCCTCCGATCGGCGTCGGGCGTGAATGTACCGCGAGTTCGTCTCCGGAACTACAATTTCCTTCAAGACGGTCCGGCTCGCTGTCGCCGCGCGCACCCCGAACGTCTCCGCCTTGGCGGGCACGCGGCCGGCGATCCGCCTCTCGGCCTCGAGGGGCGGAGCCTGACGTTCGATCGCTTCCGAAGTAGGATGGGCGGCGTGTGGGGAAGCGTCGTGCGCCATTTCCCGGACTCGAGGATTCGCCGGGCCGTCGCGGCCGCCGGGCTTCTCGCCGCAGCGGCGCACGGGGCGGACGAGCCGCGCCTGACGTGGACGAGCGGGTCCGGCGAGCCGGCGTGGTCCGCCTCGGTGTCGGGGCCGGCGGGGGAGGAGCCCCGCGAGCCCCCCGGGCCCCTCCTCGCGCCGGCCTGGTTCGAGCCGGCGCCGGACGTGACCGTGGATCTCGTCGGAGGCGGCCGGTTCCGGCTCTCCGAACAGCGCGGGAAGGTCGTCGTCCTCGATTTCTGGGCGAGCTGGTGCGCCCCGTGTCTGAGGGAGCTCCCAGAGCTCCAGAAGCTCTGGGAGGAGCGTTCCCCGTCGGGGCGGTTCGCGGCGGTCGCCGTCAACGTCCGCGAGGGGGAGGAGATCGTCGACCAGGCGGTCCGGGCGCTCGATCTCGGGCTTCCCGTCGGCCGGTACGACGCCCGTCTCGAGGAGACGTTCCGCGTTCGCGCCCTGCCGGACCGCCTGCTCGTGGACGGCGGCGGGCGCGTGCGCGTCCGCTGGAGCGGGTCGGACGAGCGGCCGGGCGGCTCCCTGGCCGAGCGGGTCGCGGCGATCCTCGGGGACGATCCGGAGGGCGCCCCCAGGCGGCTCGGCGACGTCGTCGTCGGGCCCGCGCGCTTCGCGGTCTCGTGGGCGAGGGATCTCGACTCGCGGGTCGAGGGGCTCGCGGCGTCGGTCGGGTCGCCGGGGCGGGTGCTGGCGTCGCTCGCCCGCCGCGTCCTCGCCCTCGGGGAGGGCGGCGCCACGGTGGACCGGATCCCGCTTCCTTCGGCCGCGGGCCGACTTCTCCTGGCCGATCTCGACGGCGACGGCCTCGAGGAGGCGGTCTCGTTCCGGCCCGGCGCCTCGGAGATCCTGGCGATCGATCTTCGCGGGCGGACCGCGCGCGCCCTCGAGGCGCCCGAGCCGGCGCTCGACGTCGTCGCCTGGCCGGCCGCGCCCCCCGGGGCGCCGGCGGGGCGCCTGGTCCTGGCGGCGCAGAGCGGGGTTCTCCTCATGGATCCCGCCTCGGCCGCGACGCGCCGCGTCGAGGGGGCGCCGGAGACGCTCGACGTCGCGAGCGCCGAGGACGGGAGCGTCGCGGCCCTCGGGAGCGACCGGGCGCTCCGCTGGATCTCCCGGGACGGGGCGGCGTCCGCGCCCGTCCCGCTTCCCGGCGGCGACAACCGGATCGCGGCGGCGGCGGGGCCGGAGACGGGCGCCGCGAGCGCGCGCGCGACGGCGACGGCGGTCGGCCGCTTCTGCGCCTCGGCGGCGGGGAGGCAGGTCGCGATCGCGACGCCGGGCGGCGACCTCTCGATCCACGACATCGGTTCCGGGACCGTACTCTGGCGCGCCCGGTGGCAGGGGATCCGCCACCTCGCCTCCGCCGACGTCGACGGCGACGGACGGGACGAGCTCTTCGTCGCGTCGGGGCGGACGGTCGCGCTCCTCGAGGAAGCCCCGTGACCGCACGGCCCGAGGTGTCGGTCGTCGTCACGACCTATCGCGCCGTCGAGCACCTGCGCTGCTCCGTCCGCTCGCTGCTGCGGACCGCGGACCGGTCGGGGATCGAGATCGCGATCTGGGGGGACGGCGGCGGGGAAGCCTCCCGCGAGGCGATCCACCGGAGCGCCGAGGAGCTGCGGACGGCCGGCTTCCGGGTCGCGGCCCGCTACGAGGCCGAGAACGCAGGGATCCCGCGCGCGCTCAACCGCGCCTGCGCCCTCGCCTCGGGGAGATGGCTCTTCGTCGTCAACGACGACATGGCGTTTCCGGCGAGGTGGTGGGAGATGGCGCGGGGCCTCCTGCGGCCGGGGCGCGTGCTCAGCACGTCGGCGGTCGAGGCGCCGGTCCCCGGGAGAAGGACGGCCTCGTGCTTCCGCGAGGCCGACCTCGGAAGCGACCCGGCGAGCTTCGACGTCCGTCGGATCGACGACTTCCAGGACTCCCTGGCGCCGCGGGCGCTCGAGCCGGGGGTCAACTACCCGTTCTACGTCGAGCGCGAGCGCTTCCTCGCGATCGGGGGCGCGGACGAGAGGTTCCCGGGCCCCTACCACGATCCCGACCTGTTCCTCAGGCTCAAGCTGGCCGGGGCCGAGCTCGTGCGCGCGGGCCACCTCGTCGTGTACCACTTCTCGGGGGCGAGCCTGCGCTTCGGGGCGGGAGAGGCGGGCGGCGAGCGCCGTCAGACGCTCGAGTGGGTCCTGCGCGAGAACGAGGCCCGGCTGCGGTTCGTCCGGAAGTGGGGGGCGAAGCCGGCGACCCCCTTCGGCCACGTTCCCCGGACCCGGGCCCGCGAGCCGTGGGAGGGCCGCCCCCACGGCCCGGTCGAGACGCTCCGGTATCATGGCCTGCTCGGCTGGGAACGGTTCCGGGCCGCGGTGCGGGAGGCCCGGTACCGCGCGCGGTGACTCGGGCCGAGGGGGGAACATGCCGAAGATCTCCGCCTGCGTCCTGGCCTACAACGAGGAGGACAAGATCGAGGAGGCGCTCCGGAGCGTCTCCTGGGCGGACGAGATCTTCGTCGCCGCGCTCTGCGAAGAACTGGGCGACCTGATGCTGCAAGCCCTGCTGCACACCCAGATCGCCATTGACGAGGGCGACTTTCGCATGGCGGACGTAGCGCGCCACATCGTGCGCAAGCTGATCCGCCGCCACCCCCACGTCTTTGGCGCCGTGCAAGTGGAAGGCGCGGGCGAGGTCTTGCGCAACTGGGAGCAGATCAAGGCC
>CAZPWK010000063.1:0-12217 GCA_964590285.1 uncultured Acidobacteriota bacterium
ATGGAGAAGCAGATGCGGGCCGAGCGGGAGAAGCGCGCCGTGGTCCTGACGTCGGAAGGCCAACGCGACGCCGCCATCAACAACGCGGAAGGCGAGAAGCAGCAGGTCATCAAGGCATCCGAGGCCCGGAAGCAGCAGCAGATCAACGAGTCGGAGGGTCAGGCGGCGGCCATCCTCGCCGTGGCGACGGCCACCGCCGAGGGAATCCGCCAGGTGGCGACCGCGATCGAGACGCCCGGCGGCGACGACGCGGTCCGGTTGCGGGTGGCCGAGCAGTACGTCGCGCAGCTGGGCCAGCTGGCGAAGAGCAGCACGAACATGGTCCTGCCGGCCAACGTGGCGGACGTGGGGGCCATGGTGTCCCTGGCGATGAACGTGCTCAACCAGCAGAAGAAGTAGGAGTCCGGGCACCGAGGGCGCGGGATCCCGTTTCGCCGCGGCGCGAGCCGCGGAGGGCTCCTATCGCAGCGTCCGGAGCGCGCGGCCGATCCGGCGCAGGCACGTCTCCCGGCCGAGCAGCTCCATCAGCGCGTAGAGCCCCGGCCCCGCGCCGGTGCCGGTGCAGGCGAGCCGGAGCGGGTGCACGAGGTCCGACGCCTTCGCCCCCGCGCGCTCGGCGAGGGCACGGACCTCCGCCTCGAGGGATCCCGCGTCGAACCCCGAACCCTCCAGGACCGGGACCGCCTTCGAGAGGAGCCCCCGGCTCTCCGGCTTCCAGCGCTTCGCGACCGTTTCCGCGTCGTAGTCCTCCGGGTCGGCGAAGAACCACCCCGCCTTCTCGGGGATCTCCCGCACGAACGCGATCCGCTCGAGCATCAGGTCGAGGACCCGATCGAGCCACTCCCCGCCGGGCCAGGTCCACCCGCGCTCCTCGAGAAGCGGCTTCAGCTCCTCGAGCAGGTCCGCACGGGAGGCGGAGCGCAGGTAGCTCGCCTGGAGCCACTGGAGCTTCTCGAGGTCGAAGATCGCTCCGGACTTCCCGACGCGCCCGAGGGAGAACTCGCGGACCAGGTCCTCCATCGAGAACACGTCCCGGTCGTAGCCCGGGTTCCAGCCGAGCAGGGCGACGAAGTTGACGAGCGCCTCCGGGCGGTACCCCTGGGCCCGGTAGTCCGACACCGCCACGTCGGCCTGCCGCTTGCTCAGCTTCGAGCGGTCCTTCCCGAGAAGCAGGGGCAGGTGCGCGAACCGCGGGGGATCCCATCCGAGGTACCGGTACAGCAGCACGTGCTTCGGCGTGCTCGAGAGCCACTCCTCGCCGCGGATGACGTGGGTCACGTCCATGAGATGGTCGTCGACGACGTTCGCGAGGTGGTAGGTGGGGAAGCCGTCCGACTTCAGGAGGACCTGGTCGTCGAGGACGTCGGTCGAGAACTCCACGGTGCCCCGCACGAGGTCCGACACCGGGACGGACCCCCGGTCGGGGATCCGCATCCGAACGACGTGCGGCTCCCCCGACACAGCCCGCCGCGCGATCTCGTCCGCGCCGAGCGAGAGGCATCGCCGGTCGTACTTCGTCGACTGCCGGGCCCTCTCCCGCTCCCGGCGCATGGCGTCCAGCCTCTCCGCGGTGCAGAAGCACCGGTAGGCGTCGCCCGAGGCGATCAGCCGGTCGGCGGCCGCCCGGTAGTGCTCGAGCCTCTCCGACTGGAAGTACGGGCCGTGCGGGCCGCCGACGCCGGGCCCCTCGTCGTAGTCGAGCCCGGCCCACCGCAGCGATTCGACGATCGTCTCGACCGCGCCCGGCACGTAGCGGCTCCGGTCGGTGTCCTCGATGCGGAGCAGGAAGGCGCCCCCGTTCCTCCGCGCGAAGAGGTAGTTGTAGAGTGCGGTTCGGAGCCCCCCGACGTGCAGGAGCCCGGTCGGGCTCGGCGCGAACCGCACGCGCACGCTCTCGGCCATCGGGTCCTCCGGCCGCAGTATAGATCGGGGACCGCGACCGATTTCAATCGGTTGCCGTCCCCGATCGGCCGATTTGACCCTTCGGGCGCGGCCGACTAGAATCCCCCGCGTCCCGGAGCCCGCTGGGGAGTCGTCCAATGGTAGGACATGCGGCTCTGGACCGTAGAATCGGGGTTCGAATCCCTGCTCCCCAGCCATTCGCTCTCGACCGATCCCGCTGACTCGCGATCCGGGGGCCGGATGGAGTCCCTCTGGTTCGTTCTCGTCGCGTTCGCGCTGTCGACGTACGTGGTCCTCGCGGGCGGCGGATTCGGCGCCGGCTTCCTGCACCTCGTCGTCGCGCGGACCGACGGGGCCCGGCGCGAGGCGCTCCGCTCGTTCCGTCCTTTTCGGGACGCCCACGAGATCTGGCTCGTCGCGGCCGGATCGGCCCTGTACGTGGCCTTCCCCCGCCTGTTCTCCCCCGGCGCCCCGGGACTCCGGCCGGCGCTCGGACTGCTCCTGTCGCTCCTGCTGGCGCGGGGCGTGTCCGCGACGGCCCGGACCCTGACGTCGAGGCCGGGCTGGGGCCGGCTCTGGGACTTCGTCTTCTCGCTCGCGAGTCTCGCGCTCGTCCTCGTCCTCGGCGTCGCGCTCGGGAACGTCGTTCGAGGCGTCCCGATCGACGCCGGAGGCCGCTTCCGCCTTCCGCTCTGGAACGGACTGCGGCCCGGCCCCGAGGGCGCGGCGATCGACGCGTACACGATCACGGTCGCCCTGTCCGCGATCGCGGCCCTCGCGCTGCACGGGGCGCTCCGGACCGCACGGGACGGCTCGGGAGCGCTCAGGGCCCGCGCGCGACGGGCCGCGGACCTCGCCTGGTGGGCGGCCGCCGCGGCGACGGTGCTCCTGACCCTCATGACGATGCGCGTCCAGCCGCAGATCGCCCGGAGCCTGACCGAGAGGCCCTGGGGCTACGCGTTTCCGTTCGCGACGCTCGCGGGCCTCGTGCTCGTGCTCTGGTTCTCCTCGCGGGAGCAGGACCGCCCGGCGTCCCTGGCGTCCTCCGTCTACCTCGCGGGGATGATCGCGAGCGCCGCGTTCGGCATCTACCCCTTCCTGCTGCCCGCGACGACCGATCCCTCGCGGGGGCTGACGGTCCACAACGCGGCGGCGCCCGCCGCCGACCTCCGCCTCGGCGTCGCCTGGTGGGCCGGAGGCGTGCTCGTCGCCGGCGCGTGCCTGATCCTCCTCCGCAGGCGCGGCGGGGGCCGCTGATCCCCTCCGCGTCCAGGGAGAGCGCGAGATGAAGGCGATGCTGCTCCGCCGGAACGCTCCCGTCGCCGAGCGGCCCCTCGAGCTCGTCGAGATGCCCGATCCGGAGCCCGGTCCCGGCGAGGTCCGCGTGCGCGTCCGCGTCTGCGCGATCTGCAGGACCGATCTCCACGTGATCGAGGGCGAGCTCCCCCCGCGACGTCTCCCGCTCGTCCCCGGGCATCAGGCCGTGGGGGTCGTCGACCGTCTCGGCCCCGGCGCGAGGAGGCTCGCGCTCGGGGAGCGAGTCGGCATCGCCTGGCTCCGGGGGACCTGCGGGTCGTGCGGGTTCTGCCGCTCGGGCTCGGAGAACCTGTGCGGGGGCTCCCGGTACACCGGCTGGCACGAGGACGGCGGTTACGCGGAGATGGCCGTCGTGCCCGAGGACTTCGCGTACCGGATCCCCGACCGCTTCTCGGACCGGGAGGCCGCGCCCCTGCTGTGCGCGGGGATCATCGGTTACCGCGCGCTCCGGCGGAGCGAGCTGCCCCGCGGCGGACGGCTCGGCCTCTTCGGATTCGGCTCCTCGGCACACGTCGTTCTCCAGATCGCCCGCCACCGGGGTTCCGAGGTCTACGTCGCGACCCGCGGGGCGAGCCACCGGGAGCTCGCCCGGAAGCTGGGGGCGTCCTGGGTCGGCGGGACGCTCGACGTCCCCCCCGATCCCCTCGACGCGGCGATCGTGTTCGCCCCGGTCGGAGAGGTCGTCCCCCCGGCGCTCCGTTCCCTGCGGAAGGGGGGCACGGTCGCCCTGGCGGGGATCTACATGACGCCGGTGCCCGCGCTCGACTACGAGGAGTGCCTCTTCCACGAGAAGAGCCTCCGGAGCGTCGAGGCGAACACGCGGGCCGACGGCGAGGATCTGCTGCGCGAGGCGGCGGAGATCCCCCTGCGTCCCGAGGTGAAGACCTTCGCGCTCGAGGAGGCGAACGAGGCGCTCGTGCGTCTCGAGGAGGACCGGATCGACGGCACGGGTGTCCTGGTCGTCGGCGGCCCGGCGTGACGGCGAGCGGCCCTCCCCCTCAGTCCGCCACGCGTCCCGGGACGCCGAGCCGCGCGAGGCGGGCGGCGACGTCCGCGCCGGCCGTGGACGCCTTCACGTCCCGATCGATCTCCAGGATCCTTCCGTCGGCGCTGACGTAGAACGTCCAGCGCTTCGCGAGGCCGACGCCCGGCATCACGACGCCGTACGCCCGGGCGACCTCCTTCCCGGGATCGCTCAGGATCGGGTAGTCGAGGCCGAGCGCTTCCGCGAACTTCCGGTTGGTTTCGGGATCGTCCACGCTCGCGGCGAACCACGCGACTTCGAACGCTCGGATTCGCTCGCCGCTCTCACGGAGCGACTTGCACTCCGCGGTTCACCCGCCGGTGAACGCCTTCGGAAACCACGCGATCACGACGGGGCGCTTCCCCGCGTGCTCCGAGAGCGAGTGGCGCCTCCCGTCGGAGCCCGGGAGATCGAAGTCGGGAGCCGGGTCCCCGACGGCGAGACCCGCGCCCGGGGCGGACGCGCACGCCGAGAGCAGGGCGACGAAGGCGGAAGCGGCGGTCGAGAGCCACGTCTTCATGCGATCCTCCCGTCGGTGGAACTCGGACCGATCTCATCCATAATAACATCGCGCCGGCCGCGCGGGGGACCGCTTAGAATCGGCGCCCGGGGGTTCGCAGGATGCGCGTACCGATCGTGGCCTTCCTCCTCCTCGCGGCGGCGCCCGAGCTCGGGCAGGCCGTGTCCCATCCCTCCGCCCCCGCGCCCACGCTCGAGGAGGTCCGGAAGGAAATGGGGATACCGACCGAGGGGAACGTGAGGGGCCAGCTCGACACGGTCGGGTTCGCCTCGCGGGCCGACCAGATGGCGGCGGTCTGGGATCTCTCCTCGTCGCCGCCCGCGCCGGAGTCCCTCGGCCCCGACCCCGCTCCCGGCGTGCTCGCCGTCGTCGCGCCGCACGACGACTACCTGTACGCGGGCCGCGTCTACCGCCGGGTCCTGCCCCTCGTCGCGGCGCGAACGGTCGTCGTCGTCGGGGTGTTCCACGGGTACCGGCGCTTCGGCGTCCGGGACCGCGTCGTCTTCGACCCGTACCCGGCGTGGCGCGCGCCCGACGGAGAGGTCCCGGTGTCCCCGCTGCGGGAGGAGATCCTGGCCGCCCTCCCGGCCGAGGACCGCGAGCAGGACGCGGCGATGCACGACGCGGAGCACTCCGTCGAGGCGCTCGTGTACTGGCTGAGGCATCGGCGCCCGGATCTCGAGATCGTGCCCGTCCTCGTGCCCGCGGCCCGCTTCGACCGGCTCCGGGAGATCGCCGACCGGGCCGGCTCGGCGCTCGCCGCGGCCATGAAGCGCCGAGGCCTCGCGCTCGGAACGGACGTCGCGATCGCGATCTCGACCGACGGCGTGCACTACGGCGCCGACTTCGGCCACGTCCCCTTCGGCGACGGGGGGATCGAGGCGTACGCCTCCGCGACGGCGCGGGACCGCGAGATCCTGGCAGGGAAGCTGTCGGGGCCCCTCACGGTCGAGAGGTTGCGGTCTCTGTACGAGACGTTCGCGGACCCCGCGGACCCGGACCGGTACCGGATCCCCTGGTGCGGGCGCTTCTCGATCCCGTTCGGCCTGCTGCTGGCCCGGCGCGTCGCGGTGGACCTCGGCCTCGGCGAGCCGCGCGCCGTCCCCCTGGCCTACTCGACGTCCGTGGGCGCCCCCGAGCTCCCCGTACGCGGCCTCGGCCTCGGGGAGACGGCCCCGGCCAATCTCTACCACTTCGTCGGATACCCCTCGGCCGCCGTCGTCGCGGGCCGGCGAGAACCCGGAGCGCCGGGACCGCAGGTCAGTCCTCCAGATCGAAGGTCGCCGTGACGTCCCACTGCCGGTCGACGACCAGCGTGCATTCGGGGTCCGTCCCGGTGCACGCCCCGGACCAGCCGGCGAACACGGAGCCGGCGTCGGCCGTGGCCGTCAGCGTCACCTGAAGACCCTCCGTGAATCCCCACAGGCAGGGATCCGTGTCCGACGTCTCGCAGACGGCGGCCCCGAGGTCGTGGCCCACCGACCCCGAGCCCTCCCCCGCGAAGGTCACGAGGATCGTGAACTCTCCCCTCTCGATCGCGTCGTCGGCGTCGTCGCTGCACGACGCGGCGAGCGCGAGAAGTAGGGCCAGCCCCGCCACCCCGAGGATGCGGGCCGCGAATCGGTTCCGATTCCGCATGGCAGATTCCCCCCTCGGGCGCCGGACCGGCCTCGATCGGCCCTCCGGAACCCGCTCCCGCGACGAACCTACAACGGGAGCCGGACCTCCGTCCAGGAAAAACGAGTCCGGCTGCCGCTTTCCCCCGGAACCTCGCCTATGATTGCCGGATCATGGACGAGACGGGAGCGGGCGGCGCGAACCGGGGAGGAGAGATCCATCGCTTCTTCGAGTCGGCGATCGCGCCGCTCTGGATCGCCGACGCCGAGGGGCGGCTGCTCCACGTCAACGCCGAGTGGGAGCGCGTCCTCGGATACCGGCGCGAGGAGGTCCGCGGAAGGCGGCTGCTCGATCTCGTCCACCCCGACGACCTCGCCGCGGCGGCCGAGGCGCTCGAGGATCTCGCGCGGCGGAGCGACGTGCGGAACTTCGTCAACCGCTTCCGCTGCGCCGACGGGACCTTCCGCTCGCTCCAGTGGCGGGCGACCCTGAAGGACGGCCTCGCGTTCGCGACCGGCTGCGACGTCACGGAGGCCGTTCTCGCCCAGTCGGCCCTTCGCGAGAGCGAGGACCTGCTGCGGCAGATCATCGAGCTCGTCCCCCAGTACATCTTCGCGAAGGACGAGAACAGCCGGTACCTCCTCGTCAACCGGAGGGTGGCGGACCTCTTCGGGGCCCAGGCGTCCGAGGTCATCGGGAAGTCGGACGGCGACTTCTCGGTCACGGCGGACGAGGCGAGCCGCTTCCACGAGGACGACCTCGAGGTCATCCGGGGCGGGAAGCCCAAGATCATCCCCGACGAGCGGATCACGGACGCGTGCGGGCGGGTCCACCGCCTCGAGGCGATCAAGATCCCCTTCCGCTACGGCCCGGCCCGGGTGCCGGCGGTCCTCGGCGTGGCCACCGACGTCACGGAGATCCGGGACGCCCAGGACCGGCTCGCGAAGAGCGAGGCGCAGTACCGCCTGCTGGCCGAGACCGCTCAGGACGTGATCCTCCTGCACGACATGCGAGGCCGGATCACCTACGCCAACCCCGCGACCTGCCGGCTCAGCGGATACTCGGAGGAAGAGCTCCTTTCGCTGGACTTCCTGGAGGCGATCCTCCCGGAGTACCGGGACGCCGAGCGCGAGCGGATGGCCCGCCGGCTCTCGGGCGACGCGGGGGCCTTCCGGTACGAGACGGAGGTGACGGCGAAGGACGGCCGGAAGGTCGTCCTGGAGGTGGACAGCACGGGAATCGTCGAGGGGGGGCGCCTCACCCAGGTGCTCGCGGTCGCCCGGGACGTCACGGAGATCCGCAGGCTCGAGGACCGGGTCCGCCAGTCCCAGAAGATGGAGGCGATCGGCCAGCTCGCGGGGGGCATCGCGCACGATTTCAACAACCTGCTACAGGTGATCACCGGCTACCTCGAGCTGGCGATGGCCGCCGCTCCGCCCGGGCGCCCGCCCAGGCCCGAGCTGGAGCAGGTGGCCGCCGCCGCCGCCCGTGCGGTGGCGCTCGTCCGGCAGCTCCTCGCCTTCGGCCGTCGCGAGACGATGCGGCGCGAGAGCCTCGATGTCGGCCGCGTCATCGCCGACACGGCGAAGATGCTGCGCCGGGTGATCGGCGAGGACATCCGCCTCGAGACGGTCACCGGCGCCCCGCTCCCGATGGCGTACGCGGATCCCGGCCATGTCGAGCAGATCCTCGTCAACCTCTGCGTCAACGCGCGGGACGCGATGCCGGAGGGGGGAAGCCTGCGGATCGAGACCGCCCCCGCGCGGCTCGACGCCCGGTTCGTCGAGGAGTTCCCCTGGACGCACGAGGGGGAGTACGTCCTGCTGGCCGTCTCAGACACCGGCTCGGGCATGCCGCCCGAGGTGCTCGAGCACGTCTTCGAGCCGTTCTTCACGACCAAGGAGACCGGCAAGGGAACGGGGCTCGGCCTCGCGACCATCTACGGGATCGTCCGCCAGCACGAGGGGCTCGTCCGCGTCGAGAGCGAGTTCGGGCGGGGAACGACGGTGCGGATCTACCTCCCGGTCTCCCGGGAGGCCGAGCCCACGCCCAGGGAAGCCCCGGCGGCGAGGCCCGCGACGCCCGGAGGCGGCGAGACGATCCTGATCGCCGAGGACGAGGATGCGGTGAGGGACCTCGTCGCCGAGATCCTGCAGGGCTCCGGGTATCGGGTCCTGACGGCTCGCGACGGAGAGGAGGCGGTGGAGATCTTCGACCGAACCTGGCGGGAGATCGACCTCGTCGTCATGGACGCGATCATGCCCCGCCGCAGCGGCCGCGCCGCCTACGACGTGATGCGGGCGGCCGATCCGACGGTACGTGTGCTCTTCTGCAGCGGCTACAGCTTCGAATCGCTCGAGTCCGCGTCGTTCCCCGAAGGGACCCCGGACGTGCTCGCGAAGCCGTTCTCCCCCGCCGCCCTGCTGGAGAGGGTGCGCGAGATCCTCGACCGCCCGTAGGCGGACCGAGACGGGGGCCTCCTACTCCCAGCTCTGCAGGATCGCCGCGTAGTTCGCCCGCTCGAACGCCTTCGGATCGGGGCAGCGCGTCAGGTTCATGCTCCCCTGCGCCTGCCGGAGCGACTCGTACTCGTGCTCCTCGAGCCACCGGGCCAGGCCGTCCCGCACCGTCCGGAGGCTCTCGACGCCGTCCTTGAGGAGGACCGAGACGAGCTGGACTGCGTGCGCGCCCGCCATCACCGCCTTGAGCGCGTCGAGCGCCGTGTGCACGCCGCCCGTCGCGGCGAGCGAGCAGCGCACCCGGCCGGACAGGATCGCGAGCCAACGGAGCCGGAGCAGGAGGTCGGTCGAGTCCGACAGGTGGAGCGACCGCACGACCTCGAGCTTCTCGACGTCGATGTCCGGCTGGTAGAACCGGTTGAGCAGCACGAGGCCGTCGGCGCCCGCGTCGTCCAGCTTCTTCCCGAAGTTGGCGAGGGACGAGTAGAACGGGGACAGCTTGACGGCGACCGGGATCCGGACGCTCTCCTTGACCGACCGGAGCATCTTCACGACCCGGCCCTGCAGGACCTCTCCGGACTCGGCGGGGTCGGTCGCCACGTAGTACACGTTCAGTTCCAGGGCGTCGGCCCCCGCCTCCTCCATCAGGCGGGCATACCGGAGCCACCCTCCCTCGGTGACGCCGTTCAGGGAGGCGATCACCGGGATGGAGACCGCGGCCTTCGTCTTCCGGATCTCCTCCAGGTGCTCGTCCGGCCCGAGCGCGAACACGTTCGAGGCCGGGAAGAACGAGAGCGCCTCGGCGAACGACTCCGCGTGGGTGTCGATGTGCCGGGACGCGGCCAGCTGCTCGCCGACGACCTGCTCCTCGAAGAGCGAGCTCATCACGACGGCCGAGGCGCCGAGATCCTCGAGGCGGCGGACCGCGTCGAGATCGCGGGAGAGGGGGGACGCGCCGGGCATCAGCGGGCCGGACAGCTCGAGGCCGAGGTAGGAAGTCCTGAGATCCATGGCGCTCCTCCTAGTTCCGCGAGGGCTCGGCCGGCTCCTCGGCCGGGGCCTCCTTGGGCACCGACACTCCGGCGAGCTGCTGGTAGATCGCGACGCGCCTCTCGGTGAACCGCTGCCCCTCCTCGAGGAGCCTCTTGAAGCGCGCCGGGTCGAGCTTCTCCACCATCCGGAAGCGGGTCTCGCTCCTCATGTAGTCGGTCACCGAGCCCTTCGGGGGGCCGGAGTCGAGGCAGAGCGGCGGTAGGCCTTCCGCGATCCTGCGCGGATCGAAGCGGTAGAGGGGCCAGAGCCCCGACTCCACCGCGGCCTTCTGGTGCTCGGGCCCGTAGGCCAGGTCGTAGCCGTGGGCGATGCAGTGGCAGTAGGCGATGATCAGCGACGCCCCGGGGTACGCGTCGGCCTCCTGGAACGCCCGCACGGTTTGCGCGTCCTTCGCTCCGAACGCCACCCGGGCGACGTACACGTGGCCGTACGCCATCGCCATCATTCCCAGGTCCTTCTTGCCGACCTCCTTTCCCGCCGTCGCGAACTTCGCCGCGGCGCCGAGGGGGGTCGCCTTCGACTGCTGGCCTCCGGTGTTCGAGTACACCTCGGTGTCGAGCACGAGGACGTTGACGTCCCGGTTCAGGGCCAGCACGTGGTCGAGGCCGCCGTACCCGATGTCGTAGGCCCACCCGTCGCCCCCGACGAGCCAGACGCTCTTCTTGACGAGGTAGTCCGCGAGCGCCTCGAGGCGGCGGGCCTCCGGCGAGTCGATCCGGCGCAACTCGGCCCGGAGCGCCGCGACCCGCTTCCGCTGCTCGGCGATGCCCGCCTCGCTCCCCTGGTCGGCTTGCAGCAGCCCCGAGACGAGGACGTCTCCCAGCCGGGATCCGAGGCCGGCGAGCAGGCCGCGCGCCTGGCGGGCGTGCGTGTCGATCGCGAGGCGGAACCCGAAGCCGAACTCCGCGTTGTCCTCGAACAGCGAGTTCGACCAGGCCGGTCCGCGCCCGTCGCGGTTCACGGCGTACGGGGTCGTCGGCAGGTTCCCCCCGTAGATGGAGGAGCATCCGGTCGCGTTCGAGATCAGCGCGCGGTCCCCGAACATCTGCGTCAAGAGCTTCACGTACGGAGTCTCGCCGCAGCCTCCGCAGGCGCCGGAGTACTCGAACAGCGGCTGGAAGAACTGGGTTCCCTTGTTGTCGATCTTGACCTTCGTCCGGTCGGGGTCCGGCAGGTCGAGGAAGAAGGCGTAGTTCTCCCGCTCGGCCTCCCGGAGGGGCATCTGCGGGGCCATGTCGATCGCCTTGTGCTTCGGGTTCGACTTGTCCTTCGCCGGACACACCATGACGCACAGGGTGCAGCCCGTGCAGTCCTCGGGGGCCACCTGCAGCGAGTACTTGGATCCCCGGAAGTCGGAGGCCTTGTAGTCGGTCGAGCGGAACGTCGCGGGCGCCTTCTCCAGGTGCCGCGGGTCGAAGACCTTCGCCCGGATGGCCGCGTGCGGGCAGACCAGGACGCACTTGTTGCACTGGATGCAGATCGCCGGGTCCCACACCGGGATCTCCAGTGCGATGTTCCGCTTCTCCCACTGGCTCGACGCGACCGGCCACGTGCCGTCCACGGGGAACGCGCTCACCGGAAGCTGGTCGCCCCGGTTCGCGATCATCACGGCGGAGACGCGCTTCACGAAGTCCGGCGCCCCCTCGGCGACGATCGGAGGCCGCGACCTCTTCGCCGTGACGGCCGCCGGGACCTGCACCTCGTGGAGGTGGGCGAGGGTGTCGTCCACCGCCTCGAAGTTCCGCCGGACGACCTCCTTCCCCTTCTTGCCGTACGTCTTCTCGATCGCCTCCTTGATCTTGCCGATCGCCTCCTCGCGCGGCAGCACGCCCGAGATCGCGAAGAAGCAGGTCTGCATGATCGTGTTGATCCTCCCCCCCATCCCGGTGTCCTTGGCCACCTTGTACGCGTCGATCACGTAGAACCTGAGCTTCTTCCCGAGGATCGACTCCTGCACCTCGCGCGGAAGGTGGTCCCAGACCTCTTCGGGTCCGAAGGGGGCGTTGAGGAGGAACGTGGCGCCGGGCCGCGCGAGCTCGAGCATGTCGTACCGGTCGAGGAACACGAATTGATGGCAGGCGACGAAGCTCGCCCTGCGGATCAGGTAGCTCGACCGGATCGGGCGCGGCCCGAAGCGGAGGTGCGAGATCGTGACCGCCCCGGCCTTCTTGGAGTCGTAGACGAAGTACCCCTGGGCGAAGTTCTCGGTCTCCTCTCCGATGATCTTGATCGAGTTCTTGTTGGCGCCGACCGTGCCGTCGGCGCCCAGGCCGAAGAACACCGCGCGGACGACGTCGTCCGGCTCGATGTCGAACTCGGGGTCGA
>CAZPWK010000064.1:0-12049 GCA_964590285.1 uncultured Acidobacteriota bacterium
ATCAGTCGCCTTGCTGATGAGTACCTCCAGATCCTCCGCGGCCGCGCACAGGACCTTCTCCATGCTGTCCCCCTCGCGGCCCCTCGGACCGTGAGAGGAGATCCCCGCGAAACGAAGACGCCCGTCCGCCCTCAGCTTGCGAACGGCGGAGTGGAATCCCTCGTGCTTCACGAGGGCGGCGTTCGAGACCGCATGCAGGAACAGCGCGTCCGCATGGGGAGTGCGGAGGCGCTCCTGGCACTTGGCGAAGCGATCGAGGATGCTCTGCTCGGTCTCCTCGTCGGCGACGAGGAGCTTGGTCGTGACGAAGATCTTCTTCCGATCGATCCCCTGGATCGCCTCCCCGATCTTCCGCTCCGCATCGCCGTTCCCGTACCCCTCCGCGGTGTCGAAGTAGTTGATCCCTCGCTCGATCGCGTACTTCACCACGGCGGCGTCGTTGGGGATCCCTCCGAGCGAGACGTCCGACGCCTCGAACCCGGTGCGCCCGAGCTTGCGGAGGCGTCGGATCGCCGGCGCCGGCACGGAGGGTGGCGGGGCTTCCGCCTTCTTCGGGTCCGGCGGCGGATCCTCGGACCGCGCCGCGCGCGCCGGGAGGGCGCTACCCGCCACGAACGCTCCCCCGGCGGCGAGAAACGCCCTTCGCGAGAAGCCGCCTCTCTCCGCTCCCCTCGTCTCCTCCGCCATCGCTCTCCCCTCCTCTCCGGGCCGCAAGGTCGCGGTGCGGCCTTTCGTCGGCGCCTCCCGCACGGCGAACGACGCCGATCCCACTGCCGCGCGAGTACAGAGTTTAACCCGAGACGCCGAGGCCCTCTCGGACCTCGGCGCCGCTCGTCGAATGGTGCCGCGAACCGTGCGGTGGAGGCGGGTCGCGCGGACGCTACTCCGCGATCTTGATGTTCCCGTTGATCGTCTTGATCGTCACCCGGTTCCCGCCGCCCTGGACCGCGCCCTTCGCGCGGATGTACTTGCGGGGCGACCCGTGGTCGCGGTCCCAGTCCGGGGTCACGGTCGGCTTCAGGCCGCCGGGCGCGTCGATCGTGTAGTCCTGGCCGGCGTTGCGCGTGTACGCGATCTCGAGATCGAGGTCCATGCCGAACCCGCGCGGCACCTCGAGGACGACGTCCCCGCCGTACGAGGTCAGCGTCACGTCCCCCCCCTTGCCGGTGACGGTGACGCGGATGTCCCCGCTCATCGTCGTCGCCTGGACCCACCCGTCCACCGAGGCGATCTCGACGTCGCCGCCCATCGTCTTGGCTCGCACGAAGCGGCGCGCGTTCGCGACCGAGATCTTCCCGCCCATCGTGTGGAGATCCGCCCCCTCGGGGGCGTCCTCGATCTCGATCGCGCCGCCCATCGTCGAGATCTGTACGGAGTCGGGGGAAACGTCCTCGACCCCCTCCCCGAGGCGGTTCGGCGCCGCGAGCCCCCCGTCGCGCCGGCGGACGTTCTTGTACCGGACGTTGCCGCCCATCGAGTGGCCGGTGACGTCCCCCACGACGTTCACGAACGTCACGGCTCCGCCCATCGTCTTGAGGGCGCCGTCCAAGGTCGAATCGGCGACCAGGATCTCGCCGCCCATCGTCGTCAGCGTCGCCTCTCCTTCGACGTCGCGCAGAGTCAGCTTGCCGCCCATCGTCTTGCCGTCGAACTTCCCCTCCACCCCCTCGATCGAGACGCCTCCGCCTTTGGAGTCGATCTTCACGTCGAACGAGCGGGGCACCCGGATATCGAGAGAGATGTCGGACTTCTTCCCGTCCCGATCCCCCTCGAAGGAGGTCCGGATCGCCAGGCCTCCTCCCGACTCGTCGAACCGGATCGCGCACTCGGGCGCGCACGACAGCGTGTAGGTCACGGAGACGGAGGAGCCTCCGGTCCCCGCGATCGAAACGAACGCGCCCGCATCGAGATCGAGAGTCAGCGTTCCGCCGGAGGAGGCCTTGAACTCCTTCGTGACGGGGGCGGCCGCCGCGGCCGAAAGGGCCGCGCAGGCGAGAACGAGCGTTGCGGTGAAGATCTTCCGGAACATGATCGTCTCCTTCCCGGCGGCGCGCGCCGCCCGGCTTTCTCCCTCAGAGCCTCTGTTCGTACGCGGCGAGGCGGACCTCGAGCGCCTCGCCTCCGGGGCGCGGGCCCTCGCGGATCGCCTGCCGGACGAGGTCCCGGTCGGCGTCGTGCGCCGCGAGCGCGTCGAGGGCGAGAAGGCGCATCTGCACGGCGGGGTCCTCTCTGAGCGTCGCGAGCATGGCGGCCTCGACGTCCGCGTCGTGGAGCCGCCCGGCCAGCGCCGCGAGCGCGCCGAGGCGCACGGCGAGGCTCTCGTCGCGGCGCATCGCGAACAGGAGCGCCTCCTTCGTCTTGGGCGCGGCCGCCGAGGCCAGCTCCGCCGCCTTCAGCCGGGTGCCCGTGCTCGCGGAACCGACGAGCGACTGGACGAGGAGGTCCTGGAGGAGATCGGACCCGGCCGGCTCGACGAGCCGCACGCGCGTCGTGACGTCGAAGTCGAGGGCGAGCCGGCCGTCGCTCACGCGGCGGAACGACACGTTGGAGTAGGCGAAGCGGGAGTCCTCGACGTCCGTCATCGCGCGGTTTCCCGCGGCGTCGGCCCGCATCGCGGAGATCAGCCGGTCGATGACGTCCGCGCCGCCTCCCCGCCCGGCCGCACCCGACACGGCGCGCCCCGCGGCGAGGCCGGCGGCGAAGAGCAGCAGCGACGCCGCGAGCGCGGCCGCGACGCGCGGGATCCGGCCGAGGACGGCGCGGGACCGGCCCCGGATCGGCGCGAGCCTCCGCAGAACGCCCGCCTCGATCGCCTCGAGCTCCGCCTCTCCGGGTCGCGGGGCCCGCGCGGCGAGGACGGCGAGGTCCCGATGCAGCTCCAGGAGCCGCCGGCAATCCTCGCAGCCGCGGGCGTGGACGAGCAGCGGGCCGAGCGCCCCCTCGTCGAGCTCGCCGGCTACGTAGGCCTCGAAGGCCGGCTGGTGTCGCTCGCATTCGCTCATGGCAACGCTTCCTCGGCTCCGGTCAGGACGGAGCGCAGCTTCCTCAGGCTTCGGAACAGGAGGTTCCGCGCCGTCCCCTCGCTGCACGCGAGGGCGGCGCCGATCTCGCGCGCGCTCATCCCCTGGAAGTAGCGCAGGACCACCGCGAGCCGCTGGCGCGGGGGGAGGGCCGCGAGCGAGCGGTGGAGCGCCTCGCGGCTCTCGCGCGCGAGGATCGCCCGCTCCTGGGACGGGTCGTCCCGCAGGAAGACGGCCTCGTCGAGGTCGCAGGTCGGGTGCCGGCGCCTCGAGCGGCGGAAGTTGAGCCCCTCGTGCGCCGCGATCCTGGCGATCCAGCTCCGGAACTCCCCCTCCTCGCGCCAGTCGCCGAGCCGCGCGTGGGCCTTGAGGAAGGTGTCCTGCGCGACGTCCAACGCGGCCTCCCGGTCCCCCGTGAACCCGTACGCGATCCGGAAGACGAGGGGCCCGTGCCGGCGCATCAGGCGCTCGAAGGCGACCTTCGAGCCCGCCCGAGCCTCCCTCACCAGGTCGCGATCGTCGAAGTCCAAGGGCCTCTCCGCCTCATAGGGACACCGCGGGGGCCGAGATGTTAGCGCCCGGGCCCGAAAAGGGGACCTGAGGGGAGTGTATGCTCGGCCCGACCACGGCGGCGGGAGCGGCGGGATTGGCCGCCCTGCTCCACGCGCTCGAGGTATATCTTGCTTTTCTAACGTAAGCGGATTATGATAGGGACATGAAGCGCGAGATCCGAGCCTATCTTGCCGAGATCGGGCGGCGGGGCGGCCGCAAGAGCCGTCGAGATCTGGATCCCGATACGGCGCGGAAGATGGTCCGTGTGCGCGAGGCGCGCAGGGTGTACCGGCGATTCCACGCCGAGTGTTTCTGGTCGTACGATCCCGCCTACCGTATCGGGCCATCGGACGTCGCCTGGGTTGCGGAGCAACTCCGCAGGCACGGCGGGCACGAGGCCTGGGAAGCTGCGAGTAAGCTGTGCCGCTGACCGACTACCAGGCGGACTTGGCCCGGTTGCTCTCCGGGAACCGGACCTTCGATTCGTACCTCGCGGGCGGTGCCGCGA
The DNA here is from genome assembly GCA_964590285.1 of uncultured Acidobacteriota bacterium. Lineage (GTDB taxonomy): Bacteria > Acidobacteriota > Polarisedimenticolia > Polarisedimenticolales > JAIQFR01 > CALMJU01. The sequence goes on from CAZPWK010000064.1 coordinate 4,081, forward strand.
TCCTGATCGAGCCGAACACGACGCGTTTCAGCCGCGATCTCGACTACTTCCACGACTCGGAGAAGCGGGTCGCGGAGGCGTTCGCCGCCGACCGGAGGTTGCTCGAGACGAAGGAGTACTCGATCGTCGTCGAGCTGAATCAACCCGGTTATATCCGCGCAATCGTGCGTAGGGGCGGAGACGCAACCAAGATCGAGTGGGCGCGCGACTCAACGTGGCGGTTCATGCCAACGGTGCGCGACGACCGGGTCGGGTTCGTACTCCATCCCGTCGACCTCGCCGTCAACAAGGTGCTGGCGCTCGCCGGCCGCGACGAACCGCGCGACGTCTTGGACGCTCTCCATCTCCACAGGCGCGTGCTCGGCCTGGGCGCCCTGTGCTGGGCCGCCTGTGGCAAGGACCCGGGGTTCACCCCCCTGTCCCTCCTGGAACTTCTGCGAAGGCGCGCGCGGATTCATGCGGAGGATCTCGCGCGGCTCGATCTCGCCGAGCCCGTCGACCTCCACGCGATGAAGCGGGCGTGGCTCGAGGCGCTCGACTCGGTGGAGCCGTTCGTCGCATCCCGTCCCTTCGAGGAGATCGGTTGCCTCTACCACAGCGCCTCGAAGCGCGCGTTCGTCGATCCTCGAGAGGTGACCGACGCCGTGCCGCATTACGGCCGCCCCGGTGGCGTCCTGCCGCGCATCACGGATTCCTGAGCCCTTCTCGCCATGGTCCTTGTCGAGCGCGCGAGTGGAGTGCCCGGGATTTGGTGGACAGGAGCCGGCATCCGCGTGGCAGAGGATCGACCTCGGGTTCCTGCCGTGGCGGACGCCGGACCGGCACCGGCAATCGCGCCGCCCGGCTTCTTCCCGGTCCTCGCTATTTCCGGCTCGCGCGGACCTCGCCCGTGGCGGGAAGGTAGTCCGCCTTGACCGCCTTGAGGTAGAGCGTCGTCGGCCTCGAGACGTCCGGCTCGAGCACGACGGCGCCGGCCGCGTCCGTCTCGCCGCTCGCCCAGACGGAGAAGTCCGCCGAGTACATCGTCACGGTCGCTCCGGGGACCGGGACTCCGCCCGCGTTCACGGTCACCTCGAAGCTCCCGGCCGCGATGGAGTACTTGCCCCCATGCTCGAGCTCGAGCGTGCCGAGGACGGCGTCCCACTGCGGCAGCGCCGGGTCGCCGAGCAGGTTCAGTCCGTAATGGACGTAGCGCATGTACTCGTCGAGCATCCAGACGAGATCGGCCTTCGAGTCCACGTTCCTGGGGCCGGCGGCCACGATTGCCTCGCCGTATCGCGCGTCCACGAACTGGCGGTGGAAGTGCTGCGACGAGCCGCAGAGGCTCCCCGGCTCGTAGTACCCGTTCCTGCTGTTGCAGACCATCGCCGCGGAACCGTGCGCGTCGTTGACGAGCGATTCGCAGATGCAGGTCTCCTCGAGATCGAAGGCCCCCGCCGCGCACCCCACCGTGTACCCGAGCACGTAGCTGCCGCCGACGCCGTCGTTCGTCAGGTAGGCGAGGTCCGCCGCCTCCAGCCTCATGACCAAGAGCCAGTACGCGTGCCCGATGTGGTGCACCGACGGGAAGCCTTCGTTGAGGAGGGAGATGAGGTCGAACTTGTCCCAGACGCCGTCGCGATCGTAGAGGGTCCGCCTGTCGTATTCGACCGGGTATCCGGCGGTCGCGTACCCGCAGGTTTCGGATCCGACCCGGATCTCCTCCATCATGTCGTCGCCCCAGGTGACGTCGTCGAGCACCTCGCCGAGGAAGAGCCCTTTCCGCACCTGCGAGACCACCGGCCGCTCGGTGTACATCTCGTTCTTGTGCCGCCAGTTCTCGAGCTCCGTGAGGTCGTCGACGAGGGTCCGGCCGACCGCGATCTCGCCCACGAGATCCTCCTCTCCGGGCTCTCCCAGGACGTGGTCTCCGTCGTCGTCCCAGGTCCCGTCGAGTCCCTCGTAATAGCAGTCGGCCGCGATCGGCCAACGCACGTCCTCGATCGGGGCGTTGAGGATCGGCGCCGGGACGACGTCGTCGTTGCCGCCCAGGAGGACGAACTCCGTTCCCCAGCTCTCATAGGCGTCGATGAGAAACTCCCGGATCGTCGCGGAAAGATTCGGATTGGCGCCGGGGATCCCTCCGAGCTCCTCGATCGTCACGATGCGCGCCCGAAGCCCCCGGCTGCTCTGGAAGTCCGCAACCGGCCGGAAGGCTTCCCGGAACTCCTCTCTCGTGACGATGACGTACGGGTAGTAGCCGGGATCGAGAGCGGACACGGCGAGCGGCGCCGGCCGGGCCGGCTCGTACAGCTTCAGGTCCTCGGGGTTGACGACCAGGCTCGAGAGGCGGTCGAGCGCCCGCGCGCTCCTCCGCAGCCGCGGAACGGAGAGGGCGTCGGCCCCCTCCGGAAGCGCCGTGTCGACCTCGACGATCACCCGCTCGTACCAGGACAGCGCCCCGAGCGCCGGGCGGTACGAGACGGGAGACACGCGCAGGTACGCCAGGCCGTGCCCCCAGCCCTTCTGCTCCGTGACCAGCCGGGCGGCCGCGGCGGGGTAGAGCGCGTCGGAGCCGTACACCGAGGGATCCGGCTCCGTCCGCGGGTGCGGCCCCACGGTGCCGATCGGCACCTGCCGCTGCGCCGGCGCGACGAGATGGCGGCCCTCGATCGCGTGGACGCCCTCCGGCACCACCCGGATCGCGGTCACGGTCTCGCCGGGGGGCAGCAGCACGACGGCCCTTCTCGCCGGCAGGAGCGGGAGTCCGGGCTCGTTGAACGTCACGCACCCGGGAGCGGCGAGGAGGACCGAGCCGTCGGCCCCGTGGGACACCGTCGGCGGGTCGAAGGTCAGCTCGACGCGGATCGTGGCGCCTGCCGCGCCGATCCCGGCGAGGACCGCGGCGACCAGGACCGCCGCCCGGATCGGGAACGGCACGGGGGAGCGGACAAGGCGCTGGCGCATGAGTTCCTCCTCGGAAGGCGCTCGCGGCCGAGCGTTCGCCCTGGGTATACGTCGTCGAAGCGCGGTTTGCAGCGCGGCCGGTCCGCCGCGCCGGGATCCTGCGGAGCGCACGGCCGCAGGAGGTCGGCCGGGCGATCGAGCCGCCGGCGGCGCAAGGGGTGATGGACCGCTATCGGCAGGAGAGGCGGGCCGGGCCGGTGTCCGGGCCCGATTCTTCTGAATCGTCGGAGCCCGTCCGTTCCCGTCAGCGCCCGCGGAAGGTCCGCCGCACGGTGAGCGTCTCCCCCTTCCTCTTCGGGTCGAACTGCAGTTCGACCTCGGGGGGGCTCGTCGTCTTGACCGTCTCCACCTCGACCTCCGCCGGCGCCACCGAGAAGGTCAGGTACCCCGAGCGCCCGGACTTGGGGACGAGGCAGGTGGGCCGGCTCTCGAACGTCACCGTGTTCTTCCCCTTCCGGACGAGCGGCGTGATCTCGATGAACTCGTTCCCCGAGGAAGCCTCGTACGCGAGAAGGTCGTTCACGAAGACGGAGACGCGGGACCTCGCGGGAGGCCCCGTGACGAAGAGCCAGTAGTCGTTCTTCAGCGGCTCCCCTTCCGCCTTCGGCGCCTCCCCCACCCGGAAGCGGGCGGTCTCGGTGCAGGCTTCGTTCCCCCCCGCGTCCGCCGGGACGACGATCTCGGCGAGCGGGCTGCCCACGGTGCGAATCGTCGTTCCTTTGTCTCGGACCAAGCGAACGGCGAGCCGCAGGTCCTCGGCGTCCTCCCGCGGAGCGGGGGTCGGCTTGAGCGTCACGGTCAGCTCGTTCACCCCCGGCTTCACCAGGTCGGCGATCTCGTGGAACAGGTTCGGCTCGGCGTCGATCTCCGCGACGAACTCCCCGTTCAGCGTGACCTCGATGTCGCCGCGGGGCGGCCCGCCGGCCACGACCAGCCTGAGACTTCCCGCCAGTGCCGGCGGCTCGGGAGTCTCCTCGGCGAAACCCCCTGCCTGCGCCAGCATCAGCATTCCGGCCAAGCAAGCACCGACGCGCCCCATCGGTTTCCCCCCCTTGGTTCGGAACACGTTCGGACGGAGGATACACCGCGAAGCGGCCCGGACCGAGGTCGACGCGCGACGCCTTCCGCCGGCCGCCTCGATCACGACGACATCCAGCGCCGGACCGGCGTCAGCAGGAACTCCTCGATCGGAATGCCGTCCCCGCCCACGAGCAGCGTCCGTCTCGGCCGGAACGCCTCCGAGAACGCGGCGAGTCCGGAGTGCTTCTCGCGGTCGCGTCCGCTCTTCACCTCGATCGCGACCACGGTGCGTCCCCTCCGCGCCACGAAATCCACCTCCCGATGCCCCTCGCGCCAGTAGTGGAGATCGCATTCGCCCCCGGCGGAGGCGTTGGCGAGGTGGGCCCCGACCGCCGATTCGACCAGCCGCCCGCGGAATTCCCGGTCGGCGATTCCGTCATCGAACGAGTAGGCGGACTGCGCGGTCATGAGCGCGGTGTTCAGAACCTGGAGCTTCGGGCTCGATCCCCGTCGGCGAGCCGCCCCGCCGGCGTACTTGGAGAGCCCGGCGAGCAACCCCGCACCCCCGAGCAGATCGAGGTAGTGCGCGAGGGTGGTGGTGTTCCCCGCGTCGTGAAGCTGGCCGAGCATCTTGGTGTAGGACAGCACCTGTCCGGAGTACTGGCAGCCCAGCTCGAACAGGCGGCGCAGGAGCGCCGGCTTGTCCACGCGCGTGAGCAGGAGGACGTCGCGGGCGATCGTGGTCTCGACCAGCGCGTCGAGGACGTACCGCCGCCAACGCTCCGGCTCCCCTACCAGCGGGGCCGCTCCGGGGTAGCCGCCGAAGTGGAGATACTCGTCGAGCGCGAAGCCGAACGCCTCGCGCATCTCGGCGAAGGACCAGTGCGGGAGACGGAGCACCTCGAACCGTCCGGCGAGACTCTCGGTCAGGCCCCGCTGGACGAGGAGCGGCGCGGAGCCGAGGAGCACGACCTTGAGGGGGAGCCTGGCCCGGCTGTCCTCGTCCCAGAGCCTCTTCACGGACTCGGACCATGCGGGGGCCTTCTGCACCTCGTCGAGAACCAGGATGCCGCCGGCGCGGCCCGTCTGGAGCCGGGCCGCTTCCCACTGCTCCGCGATCCACGCCGGGCCCCGGAGGGTCGGCTCGTCGGCGCTCGCGTAACGGACCGGAACGCCCGCCGCCGCGGCCACCTGCTCGACGAGCGTGGTCTTCCCCACTTGCCTCGCCCCGGCCACGACCTGGAGAAAGCGCCGCGGTTCGGCGAGCCGCCGGGCGAGCTCGGCCGCATGGGGCCGCCGGAAGGCGCGGTTCTTCTTGCTCATCGTGCTGAGTAATTTTACTCAGTGCCCCGAGTAAAGCAAGAGGGCCCGACCGGGCGGCGCCCCGCCCCGGATGGTCAGGGCGCGCGACGAGGAACGGCAGGCTCCGGACGAGCCCGATCCCGGAAACCCCGTACGAACCGGCGCAGCCTTTACCCACCCTTCCCGACGGATGCCGACAAGCACGACCGCGCCGGTGTCGAAAGCGAAATTCGCGCGGCAGCGACCTTGCATTTCGAACGGGGCGGAAGATTGAGGAAGGGGGCAACGTGAAAGAGCAAACTCGGTCTCGCCGGCTCGCGGTCGCGATCGCGATCTCGCTTTCGGCCGCCTCGGCTCCCGCGCCGGCCGCCGCGAAGACCTACGCGCCCGACACGCTGATCGTCCCGATGGACACGACCTTCCAGGATCAGGGGATGTTCCTCGCGTTCGGCCTCGTGCACGATCTGCTGCGCGCCGGGGTTCCCGTGGACTGGGCGATCGGGCCGGGCAAGACCTACGGCGATGCGGACTTCCACGCCTTCGCGGCCGACGTCCTGACCTCGGCGCCGATCGTGGACCACGGCTATCGGGGAGGCCCGTTCGTGATCGACGCGGCGTCCTTCGCCGCCGCGCTCCCGCGCGTGCAGGCCTGGCAGGCCGCCCACCCCGAGGTCGCGGTGCATCGCGCCACGGCGGCGTTCTCGGCCGACGCGGCGCTCGAGCTGCGCTTCGCCCCCGACGTCGCCGTGCTCGTGGCCGGAGGCGAGGCGGACACGTTCGCCTACCTGAACGCGGCGGGGATCCCGATGAGCGACGGCGCCCCCTGGCCGCAGGAAGCCGACAGGAGCGGCGCGTACGAGTGCCCCGGCCCGTACTGCTGCCCCGACTGCTTCGGGCTCGAGCGCCTGGCCGGAGACGACTCCGGCCTCCAAGGCGACGGCGCGCTCTTCGACGAGAAGGGCGTTCCGCGGTACTGCCACGTCGTCGTCAACGAGGTCCCCTCCTCCACGATCGACACCGAGCTGGTCGCCGAGGTCCGCTCGTTCCTCGAGTATCCCGTCAGCTTCTTCGCGGGGTCGCGGGCCGTCCCGGCGTTCGAGAACGACCCGCAGGGCAGGTTCCTGACGAGCGGGGGGCTGGAGGCGCAGGGCCCGCCGCCGAGGGTCGCCTACGCCGGCAGCGACGATCCCACGGCGCAGGCGGACGGGGAGTTCCAGAACTCCGGGAGCGCCGTCGGCTCGTTCGCCCTCGCGGCGGGGAGCGCCTACTGCGACGCGACCTTCCCCCGGGTGTTCGAGGCGGGCGCCGAACCCGGAACCCGCGACGTGCTGATCGGCGGGCACCTGCTCGGGAATCCCGCCAAGGGGAAGATCACGTATCTCGGCGGGAAGGCGTACGAGGTCAAGCTCCCGATCAGCGACGAGCCGAAGTCCCAGGGGACCCGCTACTTCCTCGATTCCGTGTTCGCGGCGCCCTGCGCCGCGGCGTCGAGCGCGCCCCACCCGATCGCGACCCTCGACGGCGCTCCCGCGACGAGTTCCGGGACGTACGCGTTCCGGGCTTGCTACGGGAACGAGGGGACCGGGATCGCCTTCGACGCCGAACTCGAGGTGTACGTCCCGGAGGACGCGGCGATCGTCTCCGCGTCCGAGGGCGCGACGGTGTCCGAGAACGTCGTGGCCTGGGCCCTCGGCTCGCTTCCCCCCGGCGAGGGCGGCTGCCTCGACGTGACGGTCTCGCTCCCGGCCGAGGGGAGCTACGCGTTCGACGCCGCCGTGACCTACCGGGTCGGCATGAACGAGGCGACGGCGGCCGCGCCCGAGCCGCTCGTCGTCCGGTTCGGCCGCGTGAACCTCCTCCGCTACGGCGGCCTGACCTCGCTCTCCCCCTGGTCCCCGGCCCCCGCGAGCGTGTTCACGGGCGCGTATCCGGCCGATCCGACGCTCGACCCCGCGCGCGACCTCGAGGCGGTCGCGTTCGCATCGGGCGCGGCGTTCCCGCACGAGGGCTCGGACCTCGGCGCCGGATCGCCCCCGCTCGTGCTCTACCAGCTCGAGGGGAGCGCGGGGAACACGCTTCGCCTCTCGAAGGAGGACGGGAAGCTCGTCGCGAGGTTCTGAGCGGCGGGAGATCGGCCCGGGGCTCAAAAGACCTGGGGCCTGCCGCTGTCCGCGAGGGTCGCGAGGAGTAGGAATTCCATCTCGATCAACGCTATCCCGGATCCGTCAGGTCACTGAAAACAAATGGTGCCGGAGCCGGGACTCGAACCCGGACTCCCCTGCGGGAAGGGGATTTTAAGTCCCCTGCGTCTACCAGTTCCGCCACTCCGGCGCGGTCGAATTCTACGCCGGGACGCGGTCGATCGGACGGGGCCTCAGGAAACCGGCCCGCTGCCTTCGACCAATTTCCGCGCCTCGGCACGCTGCTCGTCGGTGCCCAGCACCGCGAGGAGGTCGCCGGGGCGGAGGCGGTGGTCGGGGCTCGGGTTGGCGGTCGTCGCGCCGGCGGTCCGGACGGCGACGACGGAGGCGCCGGTCCGCGCGCGGAACTCGGCCTCGGCGAGGGTCTTGCCCGCGACGGGGCTGCCGTCGGGCAGGGGGATCCACTCGAACTCGATGCCGCGTGCGGCGTGCCGCAGCTCGTCGAGGGCGCGGACCGCCTCGCGCGGCTCGGGGCGCCCGAGGAACGGGCCGTACGACTC
>CAZPWK010000065.1:0-12015 GCA_964590285.1 uncultured Acidobacteriota bacterium
GGACGCGCCCGCCCGGACCGTGATCGCCGGCAACACGTTCTCCGGGAACACGGCGACGAACCTCTACGCGGGCGAGCAGGGGGGCGCGCTCGCCGTCGTGATGCTGTCCGACTCCATGGACGTCGCCAACAACGTGATGGCGTTCAACTCGTCGGGGATCTGGAGACACCCGACGTATGTCCAGCATGCGCCATCGCTCGCGACGAACGACCTGTTCAACGGGGCGTACGACTACGTCAACCTCCCGGCGGGGGCGACCGACCTGCACCTCGACCCGCTGTTCGCCGATCGCCCGTCGGGGGATTACCACCTCCCCCTCGCCTCCCCGTGCACCGACGCGGGGAGCAACGCCTTCGCGACCGACGGCGAATCCGACCGCGACGGGGCGCCGCGCGTCCAGGACGCGGACTACTCGGGCGGCGCGGTCGCGGACGTCGGCTGCTACGAGTACTCCCCCGACTTCGACGGCGACGGATCGCCCGACTGGCGGGACGGCGACGACGACGACGACGGAGTCGCCGACGAGTCGGATTGCGCCCCGCTCGACCCCGGGGCGAGCTCGCCCCCGTCCGAGGTCCTGGGGCTGACCGTCGCGGGCCGCGCCCCGACGGTCGTCGCCTGGGAGGGCCAGGGGACCGGATTCCGCCACGACGTGGCGGGCGGCTCGGTGGCCGACCTCCGCTCCGACGGCGGCGCCTCCGGCGCGTCGTGCCTCGCCGACGACCTCGACGCGACGTCGTGGGAGGACCCGAGATCCGATCCCGGCGCGGGGGAGACGTACTACTACCTCGCGAGGGCGCAGAACGCGTGCGGGGACGGGACCTGGGGGAGCGCGTCGGGCGGCGAGGAGCGCGTGCCGGCCGCGGGGTGCCCCTGAGGCGTCCGGAACCCAGGGCGGCGCGGGACGAGGAGGAGCGCGCGCGGCGCTTGCCGGCCCCTCGACGGGTGCGGATAGGCCGATCGGAGCCGAGGACCCTTCGGCACCACTCCTCGAAGCGAGGCGCCCGCAGGGTCGCGAGCACGTAAGCCCTCTCTCGCGGCGCCTCCTTGGCGAGGAGCGCCGCGCGGAGCTTCCCGCGGTCGGCCTCGGGCCACCGCGGGAGGTCCTCGACGAGCGCCGCCACCGGGGTCATGCGGAGCCTCGCGGCCCGCGCCGGGGGGATCCCGAGGGCGCCGCCGACCCGCCGGGCCATCGCCTCGACCGCACGGCGGCGGTCCCCGGCGAACCGCCGCTCGATCCTCCGCGTCACGGCCAGGCCCGCCCGCTTGACGTCGAAGTCCCGGAACCGCTCGACCGGCGTGCCGTCGAGGCAGAGAACGAGATCGCTCCGGGCGAGCCGCCGGAGCGTCTCGGGACTCGAGCGCGAGCCCTTGCGCCGCGCGAGCCGCGCCTCCTCGGCCCGGGCCGCGGCTCGCGCGGCCGCGCCCACCGGGCGGAACCCCAGCTTGTAATAGAACCAGAACGAGCCCGCCTCGATCCCCTCGGGGTTCCTGTGCCCGAGCTGGTACCGGCGCATCACCAGCTTCCTCTGCCCGAAGTGGTGGTGGAACAGCGCCGCGAAGCGGGCGAAGACGCGCGGGGACTCCCCGGACCGGTACGTCGGGAAGACGTTGATCGCGATGTCGGCGCGGTCGAAGAGGAGCGCCGCGTAGCCGTAGCCGATCGGCACGCCGTTCTTCACGAGGAACGCCCCGTAGTCCGCCTCGAGCGTCAGCCGGAGCGGGCGCTCGAGGCCGACGGCGTAGATCTCGAGCCCCCGCCCCGCGTCGAAGCGGTAGACCTCGCCCGGGTTCCCGTGCACGATCGCGTGGAACTCCCGCTCGCGCTGGCTCAGGGCGGCCCGCGCCGCGTCGAGGATCCGCCGCGCGCGGGGGGGAGAGAGAAGCTCCAGAGGAGGGACGGGGCCTCCGCGCACCTCGGCGGCGAAGTCGGCCGGGCGCGCGCGCTCGAGCGTGCGGTGGTAGAAGACACGCCGCACCGGCAGCCGCGCGCGGGTGACGCTGTCGCGGCAGCCCGAGAGGTCCCAGACGAGCTGGAGGTTCGCGGACTCGTAGAGGTGCGCGGCGAGACGGTCGTCGAACCGCTGCCGGTCGAGCGCGTCGAGAAGCCACCGGAGCGCCGTCTTCCCGCTCCCCCGCCTCGCGCGCTCGATCCACTCCCACGAAGGGACGTCCTCGTCGTCGAGCCCCTCGCTCTCCGCCCACGCGGTGCAGAGCGTGAGCGTCGCGGCGACCTCGTCCCAGCGATGCCGCTTGTAGGCCGCCCAGTCGATCTCCACGGCGCTCCCGTACCGGTCTGCGAACCAGCGCGCCATCCGGTGGTTGTACGGGTAGCGGTAGAGCGTCCCGGCGATCCCCGTGTTCTCGAGGCCGTCTCGGACCGGCCGGACCCGCCGCTCGAAGCGGGCCAGCTCGCGCAGGGTGCGGTCGAGCTCGGCGGCGCCTCTCGGAAACGCCCGGCGGAAGCAGAGCAGCTCGTGTCGCGCGAGAACGGCTTCGGCGCTCGCCGCCATCTTGAACCTCCCATCCGGCCTGGCCGGGGCGCGGGTCCGGCTACTCTCCGGCCCCCGCCGGCATCCAGAGCCTCTCGGGCCGCGTCGCGAGGCCCGTCGCGGGCCAGAAGACGTCCCGGCGGTCGAAGACCCGGCTTGCCGGGCGATAGCCGGCCGCGAGGTAGCCGTCGAGGTAGTCCGCCCCCTCGTCGGTGATCACCGCCCGGTACCGCCGCGAGGCGACCGCGCGCACGATCTCCCCCTCGAGTCGCGCCCGGATCGGGGTGTCCCCCGCGCGCAGCACGTCCACGACCGCCATCAGATGGGCGTGCCCCGGCTTCCCCGCGAGAGGCAGGAGGTACGGGTGCGCGGGGACGAGAACCTCGCCCTCGAGGGACGACAGCCCCTCGACCAGCATCCGGCCCGCCTCGCGGTCCTCCCGGTCCGGAATCGCCGCCGCCGGGTCGTAGGCGAGGGCGCCGAACTGCGCGACCAGCAGGAGCGGAGCGGACGCGGCCGCGGCGCCAGCCCATCCCGCGGGCCCGCTCCGCGCCCGGTCCCTGGCCGCGCGGACCGCCACCGCCGAGACGACGGCGAGCGCGGCGTGGGCGGGCATCAGCACGTTGAGCCAGCCGCCGACGTGCGCGCGGGCGAGCCACGACGAGGCGAGGGCGCCGACGAGCAGCGAACCGGCGAAGGCCGCCCGGTCCCCGCGGCCCCTCCCGGCCGCGAGGAACCCGGCGGCCAGGAGCAGCGCCGGGAGGAACGGCAGGAGATCGCCGGTCCAGAAGCCGGCGATCCACTTCGGCTCTACGGCGTGACCGGCCGGCAGCGAGAACGCGTAGTAGCCGAACCACCCGTCGTGGCGCGCGTGCAACAGAGAGAGGACGATGCCGATCGCTGCCGTCGCCGCGACCGCGCAAGCGATCCGAGGCCTCGGACGCGACGCGACCGCCCAGGCGAGAACCGGCAGGAAGGCGACGAGCGAGGTCTGCTTGGCGAGGAAGGAGAGCGCGAGGAGCGTCCCCGCGATCCCCTGCGCGGTCGCGGTGGAGCCGGACCGCAGCAGGCAGACGCCGCCGAGCATCAGGGCGAGGGCCAGCGAGTCCACTCGGGCGAGGTCGTAGAACTCTCCTCCGGCGTGGAAGCACGCGGCGAAGATCCCCGCCGCGACGAACCCTGCGGAGGCGCTGCGGCTCTCTCGCCGCGCGATCTCGAAGATCAGGCCGAGGGACGCCAGCGAGGAGAGGAGCGACACCGAGCGGAGCGCCGCGAACCCGAGGCCGAGCACCTTCGCGAATCCCGCCGAGACGAGGTAGTAGAGCGGCGGATACAGGAACGGCGTGAACGAGAGCGAGGGCTCGACGTAGAGCGGCTTCCCCTCGAGGACCCTCCGGACGTGGTCGAGGCTGCCGCCCTCCATCCACTCGAGCTCGAACGGGTAGCGAATCCGGAGCAGGGCGACGCAGACGTACGCGAGGATCGCCGCGCCTCCGACCCAGGGAAACGCCCGGTCGAGAAAGCCCGCGATCGAGAGGAGTCGTCTCCGCAACGCCCACCCCGCCGCGCCGCCCGCTCGGGCCGCGCGACCCGTCCGCCGGCCGCCCTTCCGGGCGGCCGGGAGCGGAGTGTATCGCGGCGGACGGCGGATGGGTCAGCGGGGCCCGCCCTCCCGCCCGGGGCTCGGCGCGAGGAAGAACGCGTACCCCGCGAGGACGACGCCGATCAAGAGCGGGATCAGGCCGACCGCCCAGTACCGCTTGCCCGGCTCGATCCCCTCGAGGAAGATCCCGACCGCGACGCCGACGACGGCGGTGATCATGCCGCCGAGCTTGAGCCCCTCGATGCGGGCCCTCGCCTCTCGGATTTCCTCGTCCCGCATCAGGGACAGGACCGTCTCGGCCCCCTGGCCCGACTGCTCGAGGATCCGGCGATAGGTCTCGTGCTTGTGGAACGCCTCGCGCTCCTTCCGCCGGTTCTCCGCCCAGGCGGCGACCGAGACGAACGTGAACACCGCGACCAGCGCGACGATCGGGATCAACAGGCCGAGATACTGCATGCCGTCACCTCCGTGGCTTCCCTTCGTGCGGAGGGGTTGGACGCCCCGGCTGCGCCTCGGGTTGCCTTCTTTTCGGGGCCGCTTCGCGGATAATGCAACCGGGAGCCGGGAGACGGCGTCCCACGTCGTGGCGACATGGATCCAAGGGGAGCGGATGCGGATCGCGATGACGTCCGGCGCGTGCTCGCCGGGGACGCCTCGGCGTTCGGGGGGATCGTGCGGCGCTGGCAGGGCCCCCTCGTGAACCTGGCGTACCGCTATTGCCGAAATCGCAGCGAGGCCGAGGAGATGGCCCAGGAGGCGTTCCTCCGGGCGTTCCGGTCCCTCGGCAACTGGCGGGAGGACGCTTCGTTCTCGACCTGGCTGTTCGCGCTTGCGGCCAACCTGTGCCGGTCGAGGATGCGGCAGGTCCGGCCCCACGAGGTTTCGCTCGACGCCATTCGCCCTCCCGAGGTTCCGGCGACTGCCGCCGCGGACCTCGAGCGCGAGGGGACGGCCGAGACGGTCCGCCGGTCCGTCTCCGCGTTGCCCGGCAAGTACCGCGACGCCGTGGTCCTCTACTACTTCCACGAGATGGACGCGGCGGCGGCGGCGCGCTCGCTCGGCGTGCCCGAGGGCACGCTCAAGGCCCGGGTCCACCGGGCCAGGAACCTGCTCCGGAGCCGGCTGGAGGCGATCCTCCGCCCGCGCCGGGGCGCGGAGGCGTCGTGAGCGAGGACCTCGTCGACCGCGCGCTCCGCGAGGAACGGCCGATCGCGCCGTCTCCCCAGTTCGCCGATCGCGTGATGCGACGGATCCGGCTCGAGGCCGACCGCCGAAACGCGATCGCCTTCCCCTGGCGCCGGTTCGCTCCCGGCCTCGCCGCCTCGGCGCTCCTGGTCGCCCTCGCCGTCGCCGCGGCGGCGCTCCGTGGAGAGCCCTTTCCCGAAGGGATCGAGCCCGCTCCAGGCCGCCTCGCCGCGGGCGCGGCGTGGCTCTCGATGGCGCTCTCCGGGACGTACGCCCTGGTCTGGGGGGCGCGTCGGCTCGCGGCCCCCGGGCGGTGAGGGGGCGGAGGCGGCCTCGGACGCCGGCGAGCGGGAAAATCCGGGGCCGGCAGGGCCGGAAGCCGGTACAATTCCGCACGGGGCCTCGGGGACGAGTCCCCGTGCGCGGCCGGATGTTCGGTCGTGCTGAATCCCGGCTGCTGTGAAGGCTCGTCATCCCGATGGACAAGTCCGACACCACCCGGAACTCCTACTTCCGGCCTGAGGCCCTTCGGCACTACCGCGGAGGGGATCGCCATCGCGGCGACGTGCTTCGACTGCCGCCCCGATGGGTGTCGTGGACGTACCGCGTGCTCGTCGGATTCGCGGTCGCGGCCGCGATCTTCCTCTGCGTCGCCAGGATGAGCGAATTCGCCTCGGGAGAGGCCGTCGTTCGCGCGACGCGGCGCGCCGACGTCCGCTGTCCGACCGCCACCCACGTGAGAGAGATCGCGGTTCTGCCGGGCGAGAGCGTGCGCTCCGGCCAGGTGCTCGTGCGCCTGGGCGAGGGCCTCCTCGTCGCGCCCTTCGACGGCGTGGTCGCCGACGTCCGCTGCTTCCCGGGAGAGGATCTGCCCGTCGGGCGGGCCGCGATCTCGCTCGTCGCCCGCGACAGCGAGTTCGTGCTGCACGCGGCCCTTCCCGGCTTCCACCGGCCGAGCCTGAAGCCGGGCCTGCCCGGCATCTTCGAGCCTTCGGGCTACGTTCGCGCGAGCGCTCCGGTGACTCTGGCGACCGTGGCGGACGAGGCGGTGGGCCGGGACGCGGCGCGCCGGTACCTCGGGGAAATGGAGACGGGCGGGGCGCAGGAGCCGGGCTCGTTCGTGCTCGGGACGGCGTCGCTGGCGGGGGCCGGCTTCGTGTCCGAGGGGCGGCTCCGGCCCTACACGGAAGGCCTGCGAGGGAAGGTCGAGATCCGGGTCCGGTCGGTGCCGATTCTCGTCGAGCTCGTCCCCGGCTTGCGCCAGTTCCTGGAGACGCGGGACCATGAAGCGCGGGACTGAGAACGGTCGCGGCGCGCCCCCGAGCCGCCCGGAGCGGCTGCGGAGGATCCTGCCGGGGCGCGGAGCGCGGCGGCGGAAGATCCCGATCGTTCAGCAGAACACTTCGACCGATTGCGGCGCGGCCTGCCTCGCGATGGTCCTCGGCTGGCACGGCCGGCGGGTCCGCCTCGACGAGGTGCGGGATCGCCTGGGAGCGGGCCGCGACGGATTGACGGCTCTGGGACTGATCGAGGCCGCGCGGCAGTACGGGCTGCGCGGTCGCGGCGTCTCTCTCGACGTGGACGACCTTCCCTTCCTGCCCACGGCGTCGATCCTCCACTGGAGCTTCGACCACTTCGTCGTCTACGAGGGTCATGACTCGCGCGGGATCGCCATCATCGACTCCGCGCTCGGCCGGCGAAGAGTCTCCCACGAGGAGTTCGGACAGCAGTTCACCGGGGTGGCCCTGACCTTCGAGCCCACGGAGACGTTCGAGACCGGAGGCGACCGGTCGCGTCCCGCCTGGATTTACGTCCGCAGAGTGCTGTCCCGGTCCGGAATGCTGACGAGGATCCTGCTTCTCAGCGCGATGATCCAGGTCGTCGGGCTGGGGCTCCCGATCCTGACCGGGCTGCTGGTCGATCGGATCATCCCGCGAGGGGAAATCGGCCTCATGCAGGTCCTGGCGGCTGGGGCCGCCGTCCTGCTCTTCTTCAGCGTCCTGTCCTCGTACGTACGCAGCCATCTCCTGCTCCACCTGCGCACCGAGCTGGACGCGAAGATGACGGTCGACTTCCTCGAGCACCTGTTCGACCTGCCGTATCCGTTCTTCCAAACGCGCTCGGCGGGCGATCTGATGATGCGCCTCAACAGCAACTCCGCCGTGCGGGAGATCATCACGTCGAGCGCGCTGTCGGGCGCGCTGGACGGGATCCTCGTCGTTTCCTACCTGGCGCTGATCCTTTTCGTGAGCCCCCTGCTGGGTGGAGTGGTCGTGCTGCTCGGTTTGCTCCGGGTGACGATCTTCGTCGCCACTCGGCGCAAGATCCGAGAGCTCGCGGCGGAAAACCTGGCGAAGCAGTCGCTGTCCCAGAGCTACGAGGTGCAGATGTTCGCGGGGATCGAGACGCTCAAGGCGGCGGGCGCCGAGCCTCGCGCGCTGGACCGATGGTCCGATCTGTTCGTGGACGTCCTGAACGTCAGCGTCGCCCAGGGACGGCTGGACGCCCTGGTGCACGCGCTCTTTCAGGCCGCCGGTTTCGCCTCCCCGCTGGTCATCCTGCTCGTCGGCGGGAACCTCGTGATCCAGGGGGAGATGAGCCTGGGAACGATGCTCGCCCTCGGCGCCTTGGCGGGAGGATTCCTGACCCCTCTCTCCTCCCTGATCCACACCGCCCTGAGCTTCCAGCATCTGGGAAGCTACGTCGACCGCCTCGACGACGTGCTCTCGACCCCCAAGGAACAGGATCCGTCGAAGATCCAGCGCGCCCCGCGGCTCAAGGGCGGGATCCGGATCGAGGACGTGACGTTCCGCTACGACGAAAGGAACCCGCCCGCGGTTCTCGGAGTCTCCGCCGACATCGCGGCGGGGCAGATGGTGGCGATCGCCGGGAAGTCGGCGGCCGGCAAGACCACGCTCGCCAATTTGATGCTCGGCCTCTACCGGCCGACCGCGGGCCGCATCCTGTTCGACGGCATCGACCTCGGCTCCCTCGCCGCGCGAGACGTGCGCTCGCAGCTCGGCGTCGTCGTCCAGCACGCCTACCTGTTCGGCGGGTCGATCCACGACAACATCTCCCTCTCCGACCCGGAGCTTCCCCGCGACGCCGTCGAGAAGGCGGCCAGGCTGGCGCACGTCCACGACGAGATCCTGGCCATGCCGATGGGATACGACACGATCCTGTCCGACGGCGGCCAGTCGCTCTCCGGCGGTCAGCGGCAGCGGATCGCGCTGGCCCGAGCCCTCGCCCGGGAGCCGGCCATCCTCATGCTGGACGAGGCGACGAGCGAGCTGGACGCCGAAACCGAGAGGTTGATCCAGCGCTCTCTGGCCGGTCTCGGTTGCACGCGGATCATCGTCGCCCACCGCCTCAGCACGGTGCGCGACGCGGACCTGATCCTGGTTCTGGACAAGGGGCGACTGGTCGAGTCCGGCACGCACGAGCGGCTGCTGCGCGCGCACGGCGTCTATGCGCGGCTCGTCGCTGCGCAGATCGGAGAGGCGGAAGAACCCGACCCGTAGGCCTTGACACGGGGACCGGGCGAGGGGTGGACGGCTCTACAGAGGGGCCGGGTCGCGCCTCACTTGACGGTCGTGTTCTTGAGCCACTCCAGGGCCTGGGGCCCCGCGTTCCGGAGAGTGAGGTAGTCGCGCAGCGTCCCCTCGAACGCGCATCGGATCGCCTCGCACGTCTCGTTGGGAATCTTCGCGCCGCCCTCGGCCTTCCACGAGGGCGCCATGTGGGCGAAGCAGATCGAGCAGCTTCGCGCCGCCCAGCATTCCGCGCACCGCCCCTCCACCGCGCGAAGCATCGTACGCTGGAGGTCCCGCACGGCTCCGGCGTCGATTCCGCGATCCACGTGGCCGATGACGATGTCGTCGCCGCACCGCTCGCACGGCTGGAACGTCCCGTCGGCCCTGACGAACAGCTTCCGGACTCCGGGATCGCAGCTGCCCGTCGGGACGAATGCGTCCACAATTGCCCGCCGGGCTCGGTGATGGAACACCACGATCTCCTTGTCGAAGAGGGCACGCATGCCGGGGCCCAGCCGGTCGTGCTCCCCTCGCCGGCACGCCTCCAGGTAGCGACGACGCAGTCCTCGCAGGGCGACGGCGGGCTCGGTGCAGCTCGATTCCGTCAGGTCGCGAGGCCGGAAGTCCAGGCCCGCGAGCTCGGCGAAGTTCACCAGGACGACGGGGGGGGTCGGAATGCCCCGCTCCCTGTAGAGCGGAAAGTCGTCGAAGAAATCCACGACCGCCTCGACGTCGTAGGGAGGCGCCAAGGTCGACATGAACAGGATGCGTCCCGCCGCATTCCGGTCGAGCCGGAGAAGCCTGTCCACGCCGGCGACGACCCGATCCCAGGTTCCGGCCCCACTCTTCGTCCGGCGGTAGCGGTCGTGAATCTCCCGGGGCCCGTCGAGGCTGACCTGAACGTTGAGCTTCTCCCTCGTCAGGAACTCCGCCACCTCGTCGTCGATGAGCGTCGCGTTGGTGTCCACGGTGAACCGGAACCGCTCCCCGTCCGGGCGGGACCGCACGTGCGAAACGACCTCGCGGATGACTTCGAACGCGAGCAGCGGCTCCCCGCCGTAGAAGGAGATCGCCGGATCCTCGGCCTCCACGCATCGAGGAAGGAAATGGTCCACCGCCGCGAGGGCCGTTTCGCGCGACATGTGGACGTCCGCGTGGCATCGGGACCAGGACCGTGCCTTGCCGTACGAGCAATACTCGCAGCGCAGGTTGCACTGCTCCGTGACGCCCATCTCGAGGTGCCGCACCTGCGTCTCGCGCACGCGCGGGTCGGCGCACTCCGGGCACTCCGCCAGGAGCGCGAGCGGCGTCTGGCGCAGCACCCCGAGGGTCTGCTGCGAGGCCAGGAGCTCGGAGACGGCCGCCTCGATCCGCTCCCGGCCCCACTCAGCCTCGAGGGGCGCGAGGACGTCGGGGTCCGCGATCCGGTCGCCGGACCGGATCACGGCGGCGAGAACCTCGTCGCACTCGTACAGCTTGCTCGTGATCGTGTCGAAGCAGTACCAGGCTCCTTCGTGCTCGAACACATGGCTGAGGGGAAATCCGTTCGTCATCGGAGCACACGCCTTCTCCGCGGACATCCGCGCCGCCCCGGCGCTCCGGCCGCAACGGAGCGGCGCGCGCCCCGTCTCCCGCCATCGCGCTCTCGGTCACGGGGCGCCCGGGCCTTCGATCACGCCGGGGCCGGCGCTACGTCGGCTTGGGGTTCGGAGGGTCCAAGATCGCCTTGGTCGCCGTCATCGCGGCGTTGCCGGCCTCCCTGGTGACCGCGACCGAAACCGCCTCATAGTCGTCGTACTGGCATATGCACGTGCAGTTTATGCAGCACATGCACACTTTCGGCTTCTCGGCACCGCTGATCTCCGAGAGCAAGTCTTCCGGTATTTCCCTGAACATGGAACCCTCCTTCGTCGCACCGACTCCGTCCATCTCGCCTGGCCGTCGCCCGTCCCACCGGCCGGGGCCTCGTCGGTCGGTCGAACGGTCACGGCGCCCGCGGCGCACCCGGCGGCAACGGTCCTGTCGAATGCCGGCCGCCGACGATGAATCGCCCTAGGGGATCGAGGGGTTAGGCGGCCTCACGACCCTCTTCGTGGCCGCGTCGCTCACGTCTCCCACGGAGCTCTTGACCTGGGTGCTGACCTCGCAGGTGTCGCCCCCGTAGCACAGGCAGTCGCACACGCAAGCGCACAGGCACTCCTTCGGCTTGGTGGCCGCGCCGCTCACCTGTCCGAGAAAGTCTTCCGGAATTTCCTTGAACATCGCATCTTCCTCCTTCCGTTCGTGGCCCCCCGGGAACTCCTCTACGTCGGCTTGGGGTTCGGAGGGTCAGCGACCTGCTTCGTCGTCATCAAGCTCGATTCCGACTGGCCCATCGCTACCGTGGAGGACCCCGCCAGGTTGTCGGTCTCATCGCACCAGCACACGCACCCGCAGGTGCAGACGCACGCCTTCGGCTGCTTCGCTGCGCCGCTCACTCCCGCGAGGATGTTCTCGGGAATCTCTTTGAACATCGCGTTCTCCTCACACCCTCGTTGTGCACCCTGTGGAACCGGACCTTCGTCAACGCACCGGAGACGACGACTCCTTGAGCCCGCGTCGGGCCCCCGGCCAGAGATAGGGTATACGTCCCTCCGAGCCGTCCAGACAACCCTTTTCGTGAAATTTTCTGCGGACAGATCGCTGCAGTTCGGGCGCCCCGCGTTCCCCTTCGCCGCGCCGAGACGGACACGGGCCCGTCCGGCGGCCCGGAGAGGGAGGGGAGGAAGGGCCGGCTGCGGGTGCCCCGCCCCCTAAGGACTCGTCACCTGCAGGTCGTACGACCCGTAGATCCCGAAGTCGGGCGCGTGCGTCGAGCGGACGTAGAACACGTCGGAACGCGGCGCGGTCCACACGAGCAGCGACGAGGAATCGTCGAGCGCGCGGTCGTCGTTCGAGGCGAGCACCGTGACTCCGTCGCCGTCCAGCACCTCGAGAACCGTGTTCGCGTCGGACAGGAGGTTCAGCGTCTCGATCGTGTAGGTGACGCCGGACGAGGCCTCCAGGCGGAACAGGTCCACGTCGGACTCCCCTTCTCCGTTCCCGTCCGGGTCGAAGAAGTAGGTGAGCTCCCAGGTCCCGCCGTTGGCCGTGATCAGCGGCGCCTGCGCCGTCGTGTTGTTCGGCTCGTTGCCGTCCGGCCAGAACTCGATCCGGTAGAGGC
>CAZPWK010000066.1:0-11890 GCA_964590285.1 uncultured Acidobacteriota bacterium
TTCACAGCGTCGCGCATCGCGGCGTCCGTCGGGGCCAGCTTCTGCTTCAGTGCGGCGACGGACTCGTGACAACTCATCGGAACCCTCCTTGACACCCGGTTTGGGTGAAACGTCTCGGAATGTCGGATCTCGACCTTCGCGCCAGGGATTCGTCAGATTAAGTCGATCCGGCCGCGGATGTCAAGCGTCGGATGCGCGCCCGCCCCGCCTCAGAGCGCGCTCGAGGCGTACTTCCGCCGCAGGCGGTTCCGGACCCCGATCGCGACCAGGTTGACGAGCGTCACGACCGCGATCAGCAGGAGGGCGGTCGCGAACACCAGGGGCTTCGTCGCCTCGACGTTCGGGCTCTGGAAGCCGACGTCGTAGATGTGGAACCCGAGATGCATGAACTTCCTCTCCAGGTGCACGAACGGGAAGGTCCCGTCCACCGGGAGCGCCGGGGCCAGCTTGACCATCCCCACGATCATCAGCGGCGCGACCTCCCCCGCCGCTCGGGCCATCGCGAGGATCGTGCCCGTCAGGATCCCGGGCGCCGCCGCGGGGATCACGACGCGCCACGTCGTCTCGAGCTTCGTCGCGCCGAGCGCGAGCGAGCCCTCCCGCACGATCCGCGGGACCGCGGCGAGCCCCTCCTCCGTGGCGACGATCACGACCGGAACGGTCAGCAGGGCGAGCGTCAGGCTCGCCCAGAGAATTCCGCCCGTGCCGAAGGTCGGGGTCGGCAGGGCCTCCGGATAGAAGATCCGGTCGATCGATCCTCCGATCAGGTACACGAAAAAGCCGAGGCCGAACACGCCGAACACGATCGAGGGAACGCCGGCCAGGTTGTTCACGGCGATCCGCACGATGCGGACGACGGGCCCCTGCCGAGCGTACTCGCGCAGGTACAGCGCCGCGAGCACGCCGAACGGGACGACGGCGAACGACATGAGGAACACCATCAGGACCGTGCCGAAGATCGCGGGGAAGATCCCGCCCTCGGTGTTCGACTCGCGGGGATCGTCCGAGACGAACTCCCGGAGCCGGGCGAGATAGAGGCCGAG
The DNA here is from genome assembly GCA_964590285.1 of uncultured Acidobacteriota bacterium. Classification (GTDB taxonomy): domain Bacteria; phylum Acidobacteriota; class Polarisedimenticolia; order Polarisedimenticolales; family JAIQFR01; genus CALMJU01. The sequence continues at coordinate 1,044 of CAZPWK010000066.1, forward strand.
CGTCGCGACCTTCCCCATCGCGTTCGGCCGGACCGCCCGGACGACGTTGCCGACCGGGATCTCCTTGCGGGTCCCCTCCGCCGTCTCGACGACGACCGTCTCCGCGAGGAACGCCGCGCGGCGCTCGAACAGCCGCTCCGAGAGCGCCCGGTAGACAGCCTGCTTCTCCGCCGTCCTCCGGTCGAGCTCCGCCTGCCGCGCGGCACCGGATTCCGCGCCGAGCCGGCCGAGCGCCAGTCGGCGCCCCTCGAGCCGGAGCTTCTCGATCTCCGCGTTGACCGCCCCGATCTCGCGCTTCTCGAGCCGCCGGATCGCGGCCGCCTCGCGCCGCTTCTCCTTCCGAAGGGCCAGGAGGGCCCGCCAGGCGCCCTCGGGGTCCGATGCGATCTCGCAACCGTCCCGGCGAATCGCGACGACCCTCCCGTAGAGATGGCCCCACTCCGTCCTCTCGAGCAGCGCGGCGTCCGCCGGCCGGGACCTCTCGACGATCTCCCGCTCGTCGATCCACCGGAAGTCCGCTCCGGTCAGGTCGCGATTGCCGGTCTTGAGCTGGATTCGCGTCGCGCGCCCGGGAACGGCCGGGGCGGGGGAGGCCTGCTGCGGAATCGCCTCGCGCCGGTGCACCTCCCCCAGGACCCGCTCGCCGGACCGCAGGGTCAGGAGGGAGATCTTCCTCTGCCAGAAGAAGCCCATGCCGTTCGCCGCGAGGAGGACGAGCAGCCCGCCGACGAGGAGGAGGCTCAGGGAAAGAGCCCCCCCGCACAGCCACGTGAGCGAGAGGCCGAGCCAGTCTTCCCTGGGGCGCGGGTCCCTCACGCTCCGCTCCTACAGCGACGAGTAACGCTTGCGGAGCCGCTGGCGGATCAGCTCCGCCGCGGTGTTCGCGACGAACGTCAGGACGAACAGGAGGAGCGCCGCCAGGAACAGCGTCCGGTAGAGCGAGCTGCCCTGCGGCGCCTCCGGGATCTCGACCGCGATGTTCGCCGACAGCGTCCGGAAGCCGTTGAACGGGCTCCAGTCCAGGATCGGCGTGTTGCCGGTCGCCATGAGCACGATCATCGTCTCCCCGACCGCCCGGCCGAAGCCGACGATGACCGCCGCGAAGATCCCCGGGCTCGCGATCGGCAGGACGACGCGCGTCACCGTCTGCCAGCGCGTCGCGCCGAGGGCGAGGGAGCCGGAGGTGAGGTTCCGAGGGACGTTCGAGAAGGCGTCCTCGGCGATCGCGAAGATGATGGGAACGACCGCGAAACCCATCGCGAGGCCGACGACGATCGCGTTGCGCTGATCGTAGCGGAGCCCCATCGCGTCGAACAGCCACGTCTGCGCGCTTCCCCCGAAGACCAGCGCCTCGATCGGCCGGCTCATCGCGAGGCACGCCGCGATCGCCGCGCCGAGGGTCAGGGAGAAGACGAGCGCCTCGATCCCGGACGGGAGCGCGTCGCGAATCCGCCCGGGCAGCGCGTGCCACGCGAAGCCGGTCCCGAGCACCGACAGCGGGAGGACGACGACCATCAGGGCGAGCGCCGGAAGGACCTGCTCGAGCCTCGGCGCCAGCCACAGGCCCGCGATGAACCCGAGCACGACGCTCGGCAGGGCCGCCATGATCTCGACGGACGGCTTGACCCAGCGCCGCAGGCGCTCGTGCATGAACTGCGAGGCGTACATCGCCGAGAGGACGCCGAGCGGTATCGCGAGGAAGAGCGAGTAGAAGGTCCCCTTGAGCGTGCCGGCCAGGAGGGGGACGAGCGACAGCTTCGGCTCGAAGTCGTCCGTGCCCCCCGTGGATTGCCAGACGAACTCCGGCTTCTCGTGCCCCTCGTACCACACCTTGGAGAACAGGGTCGAGAAGCTCACCTCGGGGTGGGGGTTGCGGATCTCGAACGACGCGATCCGGTCCGCACTGCCGAGAAGGGCCCCATCCGCCTTCGGCGCGAACGTCAGAGCGAGCGCCTTCCCCGCTCCCGCGTCGCCGGTCCAGATCGTCCGTCCGGACGTGGAGTGGAAGAGCCCGAGGCCGCCGGAGTCGTCCCAGGCGAGGAAGCCCTTGTCCCGGCCCGACGGGGCGAGGAGGCGGACCGCGCCGGCCCTTCGCGGGAAGTCCCGGGCCCGGATCAGGTTCCAGCCGACGTCGCCCTGCCTCACCTGAAACCAGACGCTCAGGGCCCCGTCGGCCTCTCCGACGACGACCGAACGGTCCCCGATGAGGAGGCTCATCGCCGTGATCGCGGACGCGCCCGCCCGGCTCTCCCATCCGTTTACCGGCTCGCCGGAATCGTCGAGGCTCCACCAGAGGACGCGGCCGTCGGAGGTGCCGCCGTAGAGATTCTCCTGCGCATGGTCCACGAGGAGCGTCGTCACCGCGCCTACCACGCGCGTTCGGTGGGCGTCCGACACGGCCGCGGTCTCGCCGGTGAACTCGTTCCGCTCCTCCCCCCTGCGCAGGACGACGAGCTCGCCGTCCGAAGTCTGCGCCGCCACCAGGGCGACGTTCCGATCGGGGTCGAACGCCGCCCCGAAGGACCGCACGGCGGCTCCCGGCGCGCCGACCTCGAAGACCAGGGGCTCCCCGATCGAGGGCGTCACGACCCGCGTCTGCTCCTCGAACGAGACCCTCCAGGCGACCGGCACGAGCACGACGCGCCCGTCGTCGGTCGCCCCCGCGAGGAGCGACGTCCCGGGCGGCACGAGCCCCCGCGCGATCCGGGGGCCCGCGCCGGCGCCTCCCTGGCCCTCGAGGATCGGACGGTCGAGCACGACCTCCCCCGACCCCGCTCGAAGCACCCGGACGCGGCCGTCCTCGCCGAGCGTCGCGACGTGGCTCCGGTGCTCGTCGGACAGGACGGCGACCGCCTTCCCCGCGGCCGGGAACGCTCCCGCCGGCAGGACCTTCCCGCCGGCGAGAACCGGCCAGACCTCGATCAGGATGAAGACGAGGATCCCGAGGACGCTGGCGATGATCGCCATGCCGCCTGCCACGACCAGCCATCGTGCGAAGCGGTCCGCGAGGATCCGGCGCCGCGACGTGACCGGGAGGCGGCGGGCGCCCTCGGGCACCGACGAGGCGGGCGCGGGTGCTTTCCGGGTTTCCGCCACCGTGGACTCCGGCCGCGACCGATGCTACTGCAGCTTCTTCAATTCCTCGGCCGCGATTTTCGAGTGGACCGGGAGATAGCCGTCCTTGACCACGACCTCCTGGCCCTCTCGCGCCAGGACGTACGCGAGGAACTCCCGGACCAGCGGGTCGAGCGGCCTGTTCGGGGCCTTGTTGACGTACAGGTACAGGTACCGCGCGAGCGGGTACTTGCCGGAGTACACCGTCTCCGCCTCGGTCCCGTGGTAGGGCTCGCCCTCCTTCGCGGCCAGCGCGAGCGCCTTCACGCCGGAGGTCTTGTAGCCGATGCCGCTGTACCCCATGCCGAAGCGGTCCTCGGTCACCCCCTGGACCACGGCCGCGGAGCCCGGCTGCTCCTTGACGGTGTCCTTGTAGTCGCCCTTGCAGAGCGCGTGCTCCTTGAAGTAGCCGTACGTGCCCGAGGCGGAGTTGCGGCCGTAGAGACTGATCGGCTTGCCCGCCCAGGCGGAGACGCCGAGATCGTCCCAGGTGTCCGCGTCCGCGGGAGCGCCGCACTTGCGGGCCTTCGAGAACGCCGCGTCCACCTGCCGCATCGTCAGCTTCTCGACCGGGTTGTCCTTGTGGACGTAGACCGCGAGCGCGTCCACGGCGACGCGGATCTGCGTGGGCTTGTATCCGAACGTCTTCTCGAACTCGTCGATCTCGCTCGACTTCATGCCCCGGCTCATCGGGCCGATCTGCGCCGTGCCGGCGATCAGGGCGGGGGGCGCCGTCGAGGAGCCCTTCCCCTCGACCTGGATCCTGACGTTCGGGTACTGCTTCTGGAACCCCTCGGCCCACAGCGTCATCAGGTTGTTGAGCGTGTCGGAGCCGACCGAGCTCAGGCTGCCCGACACCCCGCCCGCCTTCCGGTAGGCCGCGATCTCCTTGTCCACCTCGATCGCCTGGGCGAAGGCCGGGGCGGCCGCGGCGGCCGCGGCGAGACCGAGGGCGAGCACCGTCTTCCGGTTGCGAATCATCGGCGTTCTCCTCGCGGGGGTCCCGCTCAGAAGGCCAGCTGCAGCTGCAGCCGGAACTGCGTGTCCGTGTACTCGTCCTGCGCGACGAGGCGCGCGTTGTCGCCCGACACCGCGGAGTTGTTGCGCTCGTAGGTGACCTGCCCGGCGTCGGCGATCAGTTTGTAGTTGTGCTTCTTCAGGAACCACGACGTGCCGAGCCGGACCTCGGTCGCACGGTCCTCATCGGCGTCGGTGTTCGGGTCCACCACGGCGTAACGGAGGGCGACGTCCAGCTTCTGCGGGATCGCCATGAAGCCTCCCTGGACGTGGAACCCGTCCGAGTCCCGGTCGGAGGACGCCGGAAGGGGATTCTCCCGCTTCTCCGTCATCCGGAAGTACTCGCCGGTTGCGAACCAGCGCGCGCTCTTGAAGACGAGTTCCAGGTTGTAGGCGGTCTGGTCGTCGGGGCTCTCGAAGATCGTGACGGCGTCCTCTTCTCCCTCGGGAGTGAACGTGTCGCCGCCCTTCATCTTCTCGCCGGTGCGGAATCCGAGACCGACGTGGACGATCGGCTTCTCCGGCCCGTCCACCGCGGTCTCGCCGGGCTTGTACTCGCCGAGGGGATCGATCCAGACCCGGCCGGCGAACATGTGGGACTCGTCGTCCTGGGAGTTCCCCTCGCCGCCGCCGTTGAAGACGCCCAGGGAGTAGCCGAGGAACCGCTTCTCCGTCGCGCCGTAGAGCATCACGCCGAGATCGCGCCCCGGCACGAACTGGGAGTTCGTGATCGCCCGGTCCGTGAACTCCTGCTTCGAGTCGGACGCCATCTCCTGGACGCTGAAGGGGACCTTGAACTGCCCGACACGGACGGAGAACATCGGGTGCTTCTCGACCTCCAGGTAGGCATCCTTGATCTTGTTGCTGCCGCTTCCGCCCGACGTGCGTCCGATCTCGTACTCGAACTTGTACTTCAGCCACGGCTTGTACACGCCGCCGCCCAGGAGGATCCGGACCCTCGGGATGCTGAAGCTGCTCGCGGGGCCGTCCTCCCGCAGGTAGCCTTCCGACGTCGCGGGATCCGCGTCGTACTGCTCCTTGTCGTCGAGCGCCCAGCGGAACTGCGCGTAGGCGCCGAGCGTCAGGCTGTTGTCGCCCGACCGGAACGTGACTCCGCCCTTCGATGCGTCCACCGTGGTCTCGTCCGCCGCGAACGCCGGCGCCCCGACGATCAGCGCCGCCACGAGCGCCGCGCCCGCCACCCGAACTGCCCTCATCTCTCCTCCTTTCGCCGCCCCGAAAGGCCGGGGAGGCCGGGCGCCGTCCCGAATCGGGATCCTCGCGCCTCTCGAGGACAAGAAAGCATCTCGGCCCGTCGCCGGGGTGAACCCCGCGTTAATTTCCCGTGAACGAGGAGCCCGAGCCCCCCCCGGAGCCGGGCGGAAGCAGCGCCTTCCGCAGGAATCGCCCCGTGTGGGACCCCTCCACGCGGGCGACGGCCTCGGGAGGGCCCTCCGCCACGAGTCGCCCGCCCGCGTCGCCCCCCTCGGGGCCGAGATCGATGACCCAGTCGGCGGTCTTGATCACGTCGAGGTTGTGCTCGATGACGACGACGGTGTTCCCCTGGTCCACCAGGCGGTTCAGGACGTCCAGGAGCTTCCGGATGTCGTCGAAGTGCAATCCGGTGGTCGGCTCGTCGAGGAGATAGAGGGTCCTCCCGGTCGCCCGCCGGGAGAGCTCCTTCGCGAGCTTGATCCGCTGCGCCTCGCCCCCCGAGAGGGTGGTCGCCGGCTGGCCGAGACGGAGGTAGCCGAGCCCGACGTCGTCCAGCGTGGCCAGCTTCCCCCGGATCTGCGGGACGGCGTCGAAGAAGCCGAGGGCCTCGCGGACCGTCATCTCGAGGACCTCCGACACGCTGCGGCCCTTGTAGCGGACCTCGAGGGTCTCGCGGTTGTACCTCTTCCCGCGGCATGCCTCGCAGGTGACGTACACGTCCGGCAGGAAATGCATCTCGATCCGGATGACGCCGTCCCCCTCGCACGCCTCGCAGCGGCCTCCCCGCACGTTGAAGGAGAACCGGCCGGGGGCGTAGCCCCGGGCCCTCGCCTCGGGGACGAGCGAGAACAGCTCGCGGATCGGCGTGAACAGGCCGACGTAGGTCGCGGGGTTCGAGCGGGGCGTCCTGCCGATCGGCGACTGGTCGATGTCCACGACCTTGTCGATCCGCTCGACGCCGAGCAGCCGGTCGTGCGCCCCGGGCTCCCCCTCCGCCCCGTGAAGGGCGCGGGCGAGCGCCCGGTGCAGGATCTCGTTGACGAGGGTGCTCTTCCCCGATCCCGAGACGCCGGTCACGCAGGTGAAGAGGCCGAGGGGGAACCGCACCGTCAGGTTCTTCAGGTTGTGCTCCCGCGCGCCGACGAGCGAGATCGCGCCCGCTGCCGGCTCCCGGCGCGCGGACGGCACCTCGATCCTCTCCCGGCCGGAGAGATACGCCCCGGTGAGGGAGTCGGGATGCGCCGCGACCTCGGACGGCGGGCCCGCGACGACCACTCGCCCCCCCAGCTCCCCCGCGCCCGGGCCGAGGTCGACGACGTGGTCCGCGGAGCGGATCGTCTCCTCGTCGTGCTCGACGACGATCACGGTGTTGCCGAGGTCCCGCATGGCCAGCAGCGTGTCGAGCAGGCGCCGGTTGTCCCGCTGGTGGAGGCCGATCGAGGGCTCGTCGAGGATGTAGAGCACGCCGGTGAGACGGGAGCCGATCTGCGTCGCCAGGCGGATCCTCTGCCCCTCGCCTCCGGAGAGCGTCGCGGAGGCCCGGTCGAGGGTCAGGTAGCCGAGGCCGACGTCCCGCAGGAAGCCGAGGCGCTCCCGGATCTCCTTGAGGATCGGGGCGGCGACGGCGGTCTCGCGGGGGCCCAGCGAGAGGCCTCCGTAGAATCCCACGGCCTCCTCGACCGACTGCGCCGCGTGCTCGGCGATGCTCCTCCCCGCGACCCGGACGGCGAGGGTCTCCGGCCGGAGGCGCGCGCCGCGGCAGTCGGGGCAGGGGTGGGCCGACATCAGCTTCTCGAGCTCCTCGCGTCGGGACTCCGACTCGGTCTCGCGGTACCGCCGCTCGAGGTCCGGGAGGATCCCGTCCCAGGTCTTCTTCCACTCGAACGCGGTCCTCCGCCCCTGCCAGCGGAAGCGGAACTCCCGGTCCCCCGCCCCCTCCCAGAGCACCTTCCGGAACGCCGCGGGGAGCTTCCGGTAGGGCGTGTCGGGGCTCACGCGGTACGCCCGGAACAGGCTCGACTCGAGCACCTGCAGCCGGCCCCCGTCCCCCCAGGCCAGCGCGCCGTCGCGGAGGCTCCTGGACTCGTCGAGGAGGATCAGGTCCCGGTCGAAGGAACGCTTCGCCCCGAGCCCGTCGCACGACGCGCAGGCCCCGTACGGCGAGTTGAACGAGAACATCCTGGGCGCCAGCTCGGGAACGGACACGCCGCAGTCGGGGCAGGACAGGTGGCGCGAGAACAGGAGGTCCCGCTTCCCCTCGACGGCGACGACGACGAGCCCGTCCGCGGCATCGAGGGCCGTCTCCACCGAGTCCGTCAGGCGCCCCTTCGCCTCCTCGCGGACGACCAGGCGGTCGACGACGATCTCGATCGAGTGCTTCCGCTGCCGGTCGAGGTCGATCTCCTCGGAGAGCTCGCGAACGGCGCCGTCCACGCGCGCCCGGACGAACCCCTTCCGGGCCGCCTCCCGGAGCTCCTTCCGGTAGATCCCCTTCCGCCCGCGCACGATCGGCGCCAGCACCTGGATGCGCGCTCCGGCCGGAAGCCGGAGCACGGAGTCCACGATCTGCTGGACGGTCTGCGAGGCGATCGGCTTTCCGCAAAGGTGGCAGTGCGGCGACCCGGCCCGGGCGAACAGCAGGCGGAGGTAGTCGTAGATCTCGGTGACGGTGGCGACGGTGGACCTCGGGTTTCGCGACGTCGTCCGCTGCTCGATCGAGATCGCGGGGGAGAGCCCCTCGATCGACTCGACCTCGGGCTTCTCCATCTGCTCGAGGAACTGGCGGGCGTAGGCCGAGAGCGACTCGACGTACCGCCGCTGCCCCTCGGCGTAGAGGGTGTCGAAGGCGAGCGAGGACTTCCCCGATCCCGAAACGCCGGTGATCACGATCAGCCGGTTCCGGGGAAGCGTCAGGTCGATCCGCTTGAGGTTGTGCTCCGCCGCCCCGCGTATGACGATCTCGGTCGCCGCCATGGACGTCCCGTCCGGTCCCCTCCGGGGATCGGGAATTCTAGATCGGGCGGATCGCCGCGGCCGGCTCAGTCCACCCGGAACCCGAGATCCACGGCCACCTGGTACTCGGCGACCCGGCCTTCCCGGACCCCGCCGCGGATCTCGACGACCTCGAACCAGGAGCCTCCGTGCACCGTCTCCTGGGCCTTCGCCAGAGCGGCCTCGATCGCCCTCTCGATCCCCTTCTCGGAGCATCCCACCAGCCGGACCTTCTTGAAGACCTTGTCGCCCATCGGAACCCCCTTCGCCCGAGGGAGGCGGGACGCGCACCCTCGCGAGCAGGAAGGAGTCTATATTGCCGGGACGGCGGGCGCATCGCGCGGGAGCCGGCCGCCCCGGTTCAGGAGCGGGAAGGGCCGGCCGCGGGGCCGCGCGAGGCCTCCCGGGCGAGCGCGGCGAGCCGCAGGGCGGTCTCCGGCCGGAGGGCTTCGGCCTCCGCCCGCCACGTCCAGTTCCCCTCGGCCACTCCGGGAACGTTGAAACGGGCCTCGCCGCCGAGGCCGAGCACGTCCTGCAGCGGCGCGACGGCCAGGAACCCGACCGACCCGTACGCGGCGCGGATCAGGTCCCACGAGACGGTCTCGGGAGTCCCGCCGGTCTCCTCGAGCACGCGGCGCCTCGTCCCCTCGTCGAGCGCATCGAACCACCCGCGCACGGTGTCGTTGTCGTGCGTCCCGGTGTAGACCGCGCAGTCCGGCTCGTGGCGCCCCGGGAGGTGCGGGTTGTCGGGGCTCCCGTCGAAGGCGAACTGGAGGACGCGCATGCCCGGCATCGCCAGCGACCGGCGCAGGTCGTGGACGTCCGGAGTGATGTGGCCGAGATCCTCGGCGACGAGCGGAAGGTCGCCGAGCGCGGCCCGGAGCGCGTCGAAGAGACGGACGCCCGGCCCCTCGACCCAGCGCCCCTCGATCGCCGTTTCGGCTTCCCCCGGGATCTCCCAGTACCCGGCGAAGCCGCGGAAGTGGTCGACCCGCAGGAGGTCGCAGCGCCCGAGGTTCGCGCGGACCCGCTCGACCCACCAGGCGTACCCCTCGGCCTCCAGGCGGTCCCAGCGGTAGAGCGGGTTCCCCCACCGCTGTCCCGTCGCGCTGAAGTAGTCCGGGGGAACGCCCGCGACCGCCGTCGCCAGCCCCTCCGCGTCCAGCGCGAACAGGTCCTGGCGCACCCATACGTCCGAGCTGTCGTGGGCGACGTAGATCGGGAGATCGCCGAAGAGGCGGATCCCGAGCCGCTCCGCCTCGCTCTTCATCCTGCGCCACTGCCGGTCGAAGACGAACTGCAGGTACTCCTGGTACGCGATCTCCCCCGCGAGGGCGCGGCGCGCGCGGCGGAGCGACTCCGGCTCCCTCCTCCGGATCCTCGGCTCCCAGGCGCTCCAGCTCCGGCCCGCGTAGTGGAGCCTGAGCGCCATGAAGAGCGCGAAGTCGTCGAGCCAGACCGCCTGCTCGGGCGCGGCCCGGAAACTCTGGAAGGTCTCGCGCATCCGCGGGTTCCCGTGAGCCCGGAACCGCTCCCAGGACGCCCGGAGCAGCGCTTCCTTCCAGGCGGCGACGCGGTCGAACTCGGCGTGATCCCCTCGGAAGGCGGGCGGGCCCGAGAGGGCGCCGCGCCGCAGCAGGCCGTCCTCGACGAGCAGGTCCGGCGAGATCAGTAGGGGGTTGCCCGCGAAGACCGAGAGGCCGACGTAGGGCGAGTGCGAGGGGCCGGTCGGCCCGACGGGGAGCATCTGCCAAACCGATTGCCCCGCCTCGGCGGCCCACGCGAGGAAGGCGTCCGCGCCGGGCCCCAGGTCCCCGACGCCGAAGCGTCCCGGGAGGGAGGTCGGGTGGAGGAGGATCCCCGCGCCGCGCGCCGGGAGCGCGCGCGATCGCGGCGGGGGGGCGTCCGGGTGGCGCGAGCCGCTCATTCGGTTCTCCGGAGGGCCCAGGATAGTGCAGAACCGGCCCGCGCCGCTCCGGCGCCGCGGGCGACGATCCGTGAGATGCTCTGGGCGTGGCGAGAGCGAAGGCGAGTCTCGCGGCGCGACCGCTCGGAGAAGATCCTCCGGCGGACGCCTTGCGTCCCCCGCGCGGGGTCGCCGCCGCGGTGCTCCTGCTCGCGGCGGCGGTCTGGGGCTCGACGGTCCCCTTCGAGTTCACCCTGGACGACGCCGGGATCGTCCACCGCAACCTCCAGGTCGAGCGGAACGACTGGAAGGCGATGCTCGGCTCGCCGCTCCGCGCCGGCTCCACCGCGGAGGAGGATCTCGCCGTCGAGGACTTCCTCTACCGCCCGCTCCCCAAGATCACCTTCGCGTGGAACCGTCTCGCGTCGGGCGAGAGGCCCTGGTCGTACCACGCCCTGAACGCGATCCTGCACGCGGCGGCGGCGGCGCTCGTCCTCGCGCTGCTCCGGCGCCTCGAGTTCCCGCCGCTCGTCTCCGCGTTCGCCGCGACGTTCTTCCTGCTCCACCCGGTCCACGTCGAGGCCGTCGCGAACGTGAAGCACCG